>NZ_JBQSYH010000012.1:0-175354 GCF_052379125.1 Halomonas sp. AOP13-D3-9
ATCAGGTTAAAAAATATATAACGACTAATGTTCCTGCTCCTGCCATTCCTATGGTATTGGTGAACTCTATTATCTCATCCTCAATATCGCTCAGTAGCCAAGCTGTAGTGTTTTTTGACTTGATTGTAGAAAAAATTAAGGCTGTAGTGCTAGATTCAACGCTGAAGAAGGCAATGACGATTTCAATTGACCCTGCATTAAAAAGCATCATGGGTAAAGCTAAAAAAACAGTTAACATTATTATGATGCTTAAAGCAAAGCGCTGTGTATGACTTAACATTCCGGGCGTTTTCGGTAGCCAGACATTTGAGAATAACGTCTTATCTTCCGTGCATAGCGTTAGAGAAAAATACTTGGTTAGTGAGGATTTAGATATAACCATTTTATTGCACCTATTCTCCAAGAGCCCCGAAAAGCTCAGTCTCCTGTGACTTCGCGGATATCCTCAAGGAGGTCGTCAAAATAAGGATTCCAGGTCAGGCGTGCGTGGTATTTTTCCGGGTCGCTCTGGCCCCATGCGCCGAACCAAAGGGTGTTGGTGTCATCAGGTGGCGTGAGGCCGTCCTGGCCGTTTTCCAGCATGAGGTAGCTACCCGCTTGACCGTAATAGGGATTCTCGGGCGCAAACAGCACATTCATATGAGAGAAGGTGCTAATGCGCTGATCGGGTAGGTGGCTGGTAAAGGCGGTGACGCGTGGATCGTTAAGGTTTTGCGGTGTGTCCCCGTACCATACGAAGCGTGATTTACGATTGGGAAAGCGGTTTTGAAAGGCGGTGAGCGTCGCATTGGGGTCAAGGACGCTATCATGCTGGCTCATCGTTATGAGTACGGGTTTATCAAAGCGTTTGGTTTTGAGATTTTTTTGTACGGCATTGACCGAGCGATAATAGAGAGATGCCCCGCGCGCAGGAAGTGACCGATAAGTGGCAATATTGTCTTCTTCATCGATGTCGAGCCAGTCCCATAAATAGGCAATGGCCGGGGCGAGAAATAGATAGTGGGTATCGGGGTAAAATCCAGGAGAAAACAGCAGCAGACCATCGACATTGTCGTCGTTGAACGCATGAGAAGTGACCAGATTGCCGCCCGTTGAAAAACCACCCAGCCAAAGTTCATCGACCTCGGCTGCTAGCAGTTCGGCGTGATGGGCAATGATTTTTTCCCAATCCTCATTATCAGCTAGCATCAGATCGGCAGGGCGTGTGCCGTGACCAGGCAAAAGAATGGAGCGAACCAGCCAGCCGTCATTCGCCATAGCCGTGGCGATATCCATAAAATACCATGGGCTGGCGCCCAGTCCGTGGGCTAACAGGATACCGCGTTTCGCCGGTTTATCAGGACGGAGTTCAAACGGCGTGTTGAGCTCTATTTCAAGGTCGCGGTCTTCACTGATGAAGGCGCGGTTATCGGCAATCCATGCACGTGTTTCGCGCACATATTGATCGAAACTCTCCTGGTCGTAGGGAGGCAGGTTGCCTGAGGATTGAAAGCGTGGGGAATCCGGCGGCACGGCGCAGGAGGTCAGCAAGAAAAGTGTCAAAAGTAGAACGCTAAGCCGACGAATCATGAAAGCCTCTCTGTAGTTGCTTGCCTCTGACAGAGAGTCACCAATGTGCTCCCCTTACTTAGAATGATTGGGCAGGCGGGCTGTGTAGTGTTTAACGCGCAGCGTGATTATTTTGACTGTTACGGTCATTTAGCCGTTTAAGGCAAACCCCGGCAGCACTGCCTCGGCCTCAATAGCGATTAACCACTCCGGTTCGGCAAGACCGTACACAATTAACCAGGTGGCAGCTGGTGGCGCGATAGGGAATCGGTGCTTTAACGCTTCCATCACCACCTGCTGTTCATACCGCACGGATTCGGCTAAGTAGATTCGTAGCATTACCACCCGCGTGAGATCGCCCCCAAGACTTGTTAGTAACCGTTCGACATTGTCGAGTGCTGCCTGGGTTTGCTCGGGCAACTCTGGGCCCGCTAAATGGCCCGCGGTGTCGACGCCCACTTGGCTTGACATCAGCACCCGGGTGCCGCCCTGTACCAACACAGCCTGACTGTGGCCTTCAGCGAGTGTGTCAGGCAGGTTGGACGGGTTTAACGGTTTGCGTCTTAAAATTTGCATGACCACCTCAATGGTAAGTTGCGTGCGATGACGATCCCTCAATTAATTTTGCTGAATGCCCTGCTGACTGTTTTTATGGGCCCTGTTTTCAAAGGCGCAGTTGTCCCCGTTACTGTTTTTAAGGACACCGCTGTCTCTACAGAGCGTCATGATCAACCCGGGGTGGGCATTGTGGGCCGAAAGCTCCCAGCCGTGTGCCATGGCAATCTCCTGGCAGATCGCCAGCCCCAAACCGGCGCCGTGGTCGCGTCGATGCGCACCTCGCCAAAAGCGAGAAAACAGCAGCGACAGCTGTTCTGGCTCGACGCCAGGCCCCCGGTCTCGCACGGTTATCCTGTTTTCCTGGATCTCCATGCTGACGAGAGTCTCCGCGGGGGCATGCTGGATGGCGTTCTCCAGCAAGTTCTTGAGCAGGGTGAAGCATGCCCCGCGATCAGCCTTCCATGTCACTCCTTGATCCGGGGCAAGCACCGTTAAATGCACGTCGGCGGACTCTGCCATGCGCTGTAAGTAGGTAGAAGCTTCGTGGGCGATGTCCTGCATCCGAACAACGGTAAACTGGTAGCTGTGTGCCTCGCTCGCTTCGGCCAGCAGTAGCAGTTGTTGCACTTGGCGCGTCATGTACTCGACATCGCTCAATAGCGCCTCACGATCATTGTTACCATCTGCGATCAATTCAATCTGTGCACGAATCAACGCCAGTGGTGTTTTTAACTCGTGCGCTGCATGGCCGAGAAACTCCTGCTGGAGACGATAACCCCGCTCAAGGCGTTCCAGGGTGTGGTTGAAGCTATCCACTAGTGGTGCAATCTCCGCAGGCACCGCGTCCGTATTCAGCCGGGCGTTGATGGAGCGCGGCGAGATGGCCGCCGCGGACTCCGACACGTCTCGCAATGGCTTGAGGGTGTAGCGCAGGGTAATATAGGCGCATAACCCGAAGGCGACGAACAGCACAAGTCCGAACACTGCCACGGCAGCGACCACCTGCGGAAAGGACACGGTATAGACGACATCCAGGAACCTCGCACTGACCGCGAATTGCAGATACCACCTTCGCCCCTCATGCTCAAGGGGCTGCGTTGCGCCGTAGAAGGTCTTTCCCTCATGCTCGAAGGTGAAGTTGCCGCGTGCCAGCCGAACAAGATCGCCGTCGGCCGTCCAGAACTCCTCACCTGAGCTGGAAAAGATGGCCACGTTTCCGGCTTCATCCAGAATCCGGTAAGCCGCTTCGCGCTGCGGACCCTCGTACAGCCAGGCGCGATCCTCCAGACTCGAGTCGAAGCCGACGGGTCGGCCGCGACTGTCGAACTCGATATTGTCTACTAGCCCCTCGGCCGCGTCGGCCAGATCCATACGAGCCAGTAGATCGCTCTTAAGCACCACTGCAGCAGCAATTACCAGCAGCGTGATACTCAGCACCATGCCCGCCACATAGGCCAGTAGCACTTTCAACCTCAGGCTATTTAGCGTCATCCGCTTGACGAAGCGCATACCCCATTCCTCTGACGTTGGCGATCCGCTGGCGCGAACCGATGGCCCGCAGCTTGCGGCGTAAACGGTGCAGGGCGACATCCAGGGCGTTAGGTGTTACCGCCTCGCTTAGGCCCCAGGCCGCCGCTTCCAGCGCGCTGCGGCGTACGACCTCATCATGCTTGTATAACAGCAACTGCATAATGTGCAGCTCCGCCGGGGCAAGGGTAATACTCTCGTTCCCGCTAAACAGAACGCCGCTTTCCGTATGCAGTCTCAGGTCGCCGTGAATGGGGTCGATTGAATGGAATTCCACAGGGCGGCGTAGCAAGGCACGGACACGTGCCACCATCTCATCCATGGCAAACGGTTTGGGCAGGTAGTCGTCGGCGCCGGCTTCGAGTCCTTCTACCCGGTCATGCAGCGCATCGCGCGCCGTTAACACCAGGCAGGGCACGCTAAGGCCCGCGTTGCGCAACTTCTTGAGCAATAGCAGCCCGTCCCCATCCGGCAAGCCGCGATCGAGCACCAGTGCCTGGTAGGATATCTGCTGAACGGCAGCCCATGCTGCATCAATGCGGTCAACCACATCCACGGCGATGCCAGCGTTCACCAGCCCTTGGTGCATTAGCTGGGCTAGGCGATCGTGATCCTCGATCAGCAGTATCCGGCTCATCAGAAGGTGTAAAGATAGCCAACTAACACGGCGTTTTGGGTCGAGCGATCCACCAGCGGGCTATCTTTGATTTCGTCCGCCAAGCTCGTGACCTCAACACCTACCAGCACAGAGTGATGCTGGTCAAACTGATACACGCCGCGCACCCCCGCCTCGATATTGGTAGCCGACTCTCCCTTATAGGCGGGGCGATCGAAGCGAACCTCATTATCGCGAACGCCGAAGTAGTAATCGACGTTCTTGTCGTCCTGCCAGGATGCCCCAACGTATGGGGTTAGCATTATATGTTCGCCGAATTCCCACGTTCTCTCCAGGCCAAGATCGACGCGCTGCCCGTCGCTGTTGCCGGAGACGTCGGTGAGCCATTCGGCGCTGACCTCGAACAGCTCGCTTTCCCACTCCACTTTTGCCCCCGCCCAGAAGCCGCCCTCGCGCTCACTCATGCCGTTGAGAATCCGGGCATCTCCTTGCTCGTAGCCGCTCTCATCGTACTGGGCGACGATACCGAAATTGAGCTGTTGTGAGTCGCTGATGACAAGACTCGGCAGTTTAAATTCGATTTCCGGTCCGAAGACACTAATGTACCGGTTTTCGATCAGGAGCAAGGGAAATGGGGTGGTTTCCCTGTCGATACCGGCATAGGGATCCTGTTCGCTCATTGCACCTACGCCCAATCCCCAAGTGGTTTCGTCTGAATACTCTTCGTCGGCGAACGCCAACGGAGAGGCAATAACAAGACCACCGATAAATGCGGCTGTCGCCAATCTTATAGTGGTGAGACGGCCGTCCAGCAATAGCGACTGATGAGAACTCATGGTTGCACTCCTAGCATTGTGTGTAAGTGAGAGCGTTATGGAAGTGCCATCATCAGGAGGATTGTCTTACGCGTTTCTTACTGAAAACGGATTTGATCAAGCGCTACGTCAGTAAGAAACGAGAAAGGAATACAGGCCGATAGTTGTTCAACAGAAATGCTTGATGTCGTTTCTCGTCAACAAACTGCACAACTTGAAACAGGCCTGAATTATGTCATCTCCGACCAGAAAAATGTATCTCGGCATTATGATTGTCGTGATCGCAAGCGCAGCCGCGCTGGCATTTATGCAGGCGGTGTCGGCTGAAGGCGATGCCGTCGCCGAGCCGACGGCGCAGCCCTCACTATCAGTCAACGTGACGACATTAGAACCTCAGACGCTGCCGACGACGATTGCGGCCAATGGTGATATCGCTGCGTGGCAGGAGATCATTATCGGTACCGAAATCGGTGGCCTGAGGCTGGTAGATGTCAAGGTAGACGTGGGTGATGAGGTCACGGAAGGGCAGGTGCTGGCCGTTTATAACGATACGACAGTGCGTGCAGAACTTGCGAGAAGCCGCGCCGCCGTGGCGGAAGCCGAAGCAACGCTTGCGGAAGCAGCGGCCAACGCCCAGCGTGCCCGCGGTTTGAAAACCACAGGATCGCTTTCAGAACAGCAGATCCAGCAATACGAAACCGCCGAACTCACCGCACGGGCGCGGCTAGATGTTGCACAAGCCGAGAATGAAGCTCAAGCGCTACGCTTGGCTCAGACGGAGGTGGTCGCCCCAGACGACGGCTTAGTTACCTCCCGTACAGCTACGGTGGGCGCTGTCAGCGGCGCTGATCAGGAACTGTTCCGATTGACGCGCCACGGCAGGCTGGAGTGGCGGGCCGAGGTCGCCGCGTCCGATCTGGTTAACCTGCACCCCGGCCAGATGGCCAGGATAAGCCTGCCTGGAGGATACGCACTCGAAGGCCGTATACGCACGACTGCGCCGCTAGTGAGCACCGCTACACGAAATGGCCTGGTCTACGTCGATCTTCCAGTAAGCGACATCGCACGGGCCGGAATGTTTGCACGGGGAGAGTTTGAACTGGGCAGCCGCCAAGTAATGACGCTACCCCGTTCCGCGGTGCAACTACGCGATGGCTTTGGCTATGTCCATCGCGTCAGCGATGAAGGCCAGATAACGGAGCAGAAAGTTGCCCTTGGTCAGCAAACGGATGATCGCATCGAAATTCGCGACGGGCTTGAACCCGATGCCCGAGTGGTCGCCTCGGGCGGTGCTTTTCTGGGTAACGGTGACCGGGTTCGGGTGATTGAAGGAGAGCCGGCTCATTCACCCCAAACGGACGATACCGACGCCGAGGAGGGGGTATGACGCTTAATACCTCATCCTGGGCGATTCGCAATCCTATTCCGGTTGTTCTGCTCTTCATTCTATTGACCTTCTGGGGGCTTATCTCCTTCCGAGGCTTGTTTATTCAGGACTTGCCGGATGTCCAGTTGCCCCTCGTGGAGGTCTCCGCCTCGTTGCCGGGGGCGGCTCCCGCCTTAATGGAGAACGAGGTTGCCCGCAAGATCGAGGACTCCATCGCTACCGTCTCCGGCGTCAAAAATATCTCTACAACGCTGACGGATGGCAATGCCGATATCGCTATCGAATTCCGGCTGGAAAAGTCCTTGCAAGAGGCTATTGAAGACGTGCGCGACGCTGTTGCTCGCATCCGCTCGGACCTACCCGCCGACCTGCGTGATCCAGTGATTCGGAAAGGTGAGTTTTCCAGTGAGCCGATTGTACGCTACACGGTGACCTCCTCCGATCTAGACGAGGAGGCACTCTCCTGGTTCGTCGATGACAAAATGACCAAGGCCGTATTGGCGGTGCCCGGTGTTGGTTCGGTTCGGCGCATCGGTGGCGTTGACCGCGAAGTCCGCGTGGCATTGGATCCGGATCGCCTTCTGGCGATGAACACGACAGCGCTGGATATCTCCCGCCAGCTGCGCCAAGCGCAGTTGGAGGCGCCCGGTGGCCGCGTGGATGTCGGCGGAGCCGAACAGGCCGTGCGCATCATCGCCAACGCTGAATCCGCAGCCGAGCTGGCGAAGATGGAGCTGGCACTCAGCGACGGTCGGCGCATTCGCCTTGATGAAGTGGCGACGGTTACCGATACCGTGGCTGAGCGGCGCTCAATGGCACTCTTGGATGGTGTGCCCGTCGTCGGCTTCGAGATGACCCGTGCCGAGGGATACGGCGAGGTGGATGTGGCCGAGGGCGTGCAGTCTGCGCTCGCGGAATTGCAGGCGCAATATCCTCATATAGAGATCGAAGAAGCCTTTAATTTCGTTGGGGAGGTGGTGGAGAACTACCAGGGCTCCATGCATATGTTATTCGAGGGCATGGCGCTGGCGGTGCTGGTGGTGTTCTGCTTCCTGCGCAATTGGCGTGCCACACTGATTGCGGCGGTTACGCTTCCGCTGTCGATCATCCCCACCTTCGCTTTCATGCACCTGATGGGCTTCTCACTCAATACGGTGACGTTGCTGGCGCTCTCGCTGGTGATCGGGGTGCTGGTGGATGATGCCATTGTCGAGATTGAGAATATCGAACGGCACCTGCTAATGGACAAGCCCCCGCGCCAGGCTGCTATGGATGCTGCGGCAGAAATCGGCTTGGCCGTTGTCGCCACCACCTTTACGTTGATTGCCGTTTTTCTGCCCACGGCCTTTATGAGCGGCACCGTCGGGCAATTCTTCGTTCAGTTCGGTTGGACGGCCTCGGTAGCGGTGCTGTTTTCGCTGCTGGTGGCGCGCCTGCTGACGCCCATGCTGGCTGCGTATCTGCTGCGCAAACCCCAACATCCCTCGCGCGATCCAACGTGGATTAGCTACTATTTGATCGTTGCTAACGGGTGCCTGCGCCACCGTAAGACAACGCTCGTCGCAGCGGCGGCCTGCTTTGCAGGAGGTATCTGGCTGGCCTCGACCCTGCCGGGTACCTTCATACCCCCCGATGATGATTCCCAGACGCAGGCGACGCTCACCCTGCCGCCCGGTAGCACCTTTTCTGAAGCAGAAGCGCTTGCCGAGCAGGCACGCTCACGCCTGGTGACGCAACGGCATGTCGTTAGCGTTTTCGCGGCTGTCGGTGGGGGCTCTGGCAGCAGTGACTCTGATGTGACCTCGGTTGAGCTGACCGTTGGTTTGTCGGATCGCGCAACCCGCGCGGGCGTTACGCAGCAAGACATAGAGCAGCAGTTACGCGTTGCACTCGCCACACTTCCCGGCGTGCGAACTCGCGTAGGCGACGAGGGGGATGGCTATGAGCTGGTGCTCGCCGGTGAGGATAGCCGAGTGCTTGAACTGCATGCCCGCCAAGTCGAGCGGGAAATGCGCGCCATTCCCGGCATCGGTGCGGTGAGTTCGACGGCCAGCCTGGTCAGGCCTGAGCTCCTCGTACGCCCTGATTTTGCTCGCGCCGCCGACCTTGGGGTCTCGGCTCAGGCCATCGCCGATACGCTGCGCATCGCGACAGTGGGCGATAACGCTGAGGACCTTCCTAAGTTGAACTTCAGCTCGCGTCAGGTGCCGGTGATGGTCCGACTGGCGGATGCCGCTCGGGAGGATATGGCGACCCTTAAACGGCTACCAGTGCCTGGTGCGAACGGGCCAGTGCCGCTGGAGAGTGTGGCTAACTTTGAGTGGAGCAGCGGCCCTTCGGAAATCACCCGGCATGACCGTCTGCGCAACGTCAATTTCGAGGTAAGCCTGCAAGGGCAGGCTTTGGGAGAAATCGAACAGGCCGTGCAGGCACTGCCCAGTTTACGTCAGTTGCCGCGCGGCGTGTTTCAGGCAGCAGAAGGCGATGCAGAGGAAATGGCGGAGCTTGCCTCAAGCTTCGGGATTGCCATGCTGACCGGCGTGCTGTGTATCTACATGGTACTGGTGCTGCTGCTCAAGGATTTCATGCAGCCGATCACCATTCTGGTGGCACTGGTACTCTCCATCCCTGGGGCTTTCCTGGCGCTGTTCCTCACGCAGACGCCCGTGTCGCTGCCCGCCATGATCGGATTGATCATGCTGATGGGCATCGCCACCAAGAACTCAATCCTGTTGGTGGACTACGTCATCATCGCCCGCCGGGTGCATGGGTTGGAACGTGTGGACGCCATTCTTGATGCCTGCAAAAAACGTGTTCGGCCCATCGTGATGACCACCATTGCCATGGGGGCGGGCATGATGCCGATCGCTCTAGGATGGGCTGGTGATCCCAGCTTCCGGGCCCCCATGGCCTTTGTTGTCATTGGCGGGCTACTCACTTCAACGCTTCTGAGCTTGCTGGTTATCCCGGTGGTGTACAGCTACGTGGATGACATCGGCAATATCCTGGGGCGGTTCAAGCTGCTCCCAAACCACGCAACGCAAACATCGGAGTAGAAATTGTCATGAAACAGATCGAAAAAACCCTAGAGAGCCTGACAATGGGACGCCGTAGTTTTCTAACGGGCGCGGCTGCACTTGGTGTGGGTGCCGGGTTGTCCGCGCCTGCCATTATCTCCAGTGCTGCCGCGACAGAGAGGTCGGTCATCGCGTTGCGAGACCAGGATCTGCCCTTTATCGCCACGGAAGAGACCTATACCACCGAGGAACTGATCGCGCTGAACGCGATTAACGATGAACACGTAGAGTACCTCAGGGAAACGGGTCTTGCCGAACTCGGCCCTGGCCGCATCGGCGCAATGGACAAGGCGGGGATCAATGTTCAAATCCTCTCCGCACATACGCCGGGTGTGCAGAATGTCCCCGGTCAGGAAGGCATCGATTTTGCCTATCGTCTCAACAAGATGATTGCCGATGGCCCGATGACCACCCATCCGGGGCGGTACCAGGCCTATGCAACCTTGCCTCTGCAGACCCCGGAAGCATCAGCGGACGAACTGGAACGCGCCGTTCGGGAAGATGGCTTTCTGGGGGCCATGACCAATGGATTCATTGGCAACAAATTCCTCGACCACCCGGATTTCGAGCCCATTCTGGCGCGCGCCGAGGCGCTTGATGTGCCGATCTACCTGCATCCAGGCTTCCCCCCGGAAGACGTGTTCAATATTTATTACAACACCATGCGGCCAGGGTATGACCAATTGTTCCAGAACTACATTTTCAGCGGTTCAGGATATGGATGGCACCAGGAGGTGCTGACTCAATGTCTTCGACTGATCATCACTGGGGTGTTCGATAAATTTCCTAAACTGCAGATGATTATCGGCCATATGGGAGAAGGCCTGCCGTTCTACTACGAGCGTATCGTGGGAGATATGAGCGAGTCGACTGAAGACTCGCTGAACAAGCCTATCGGGCAATATTTTAGTGACAATTTCTGGTACACAACCAGCGCATTCTTCCAGGATGAACTGCTTCATCTTTTGCTGAGGTACATCAGTGTGGATCGAGTGATGTTTGGAACGGATTACCCGTTTGCAGACATGAAGCAAGGAACCGACTGGTTTCGGGCGGTGGATCTGCCCCGTGACGCCAAGGAAAAAATTGCATTCCGAAATGCAGAAAAGCTGTTCGGAATAAAGGTCTGACACATTCTCATGGGCGTGAGGCCGCGTAATAGGTCGGACTAAAAATGAAGCCGCAGCCTGCGGTTTTCTGGGGCCCCCCATCAGTACCTTGAAGCGTCAACGGTGGGAGAAGCACGGGGGGCCTAAGAAGAAAGCCGCTACGCTGGACGCTTCCAGAGGCCGCTAGGCCTTGGCGCCGGCCTTTGCCAGCGGGATGCTATTGCCTGAGCGAGTCCCAGGCCCAGCAGGCGCGTTTTGTCCGCCTTGCTGGTCGAGATGCGTGTGTCCCAGGCCCGAGCACCGTGCGCTTTCACCTTGATCCCGATTTCCCGATAGACGCCGTGGGCGGTGCCGATGGCCCAGGCACAGCGAGGTGTCAAGGCCGTCAATCCACCACGGGCGGAGTCATAGTAGGGTTCCGATAGATCAATCAGTTGTCGGGCCAGGCCCGCCAGGGCCTCACGATGCCTTGGCGCGGTCATCTCCTGGCGTGGAATGCCGGCTTCTTCCAGCCACTGTGCCGGCAGATAGCAGCGATCAATCTGTGCATCCTCGATGATGTCCCGGGCGATATTGGTCAGCTGAAAGGCCATCCCCAGGTCGCAGGCCCGATCCAGGGTCGCCTTATCCTTGGCGCCCATAATCCAGGCCATCATGATGCCCACTACGCCTGCAACGTGATAGCAGTAGTCCAGGGTGTCGTCGAGGGTGACATAGCGCCGCTGTGCCACATCCATTGCGAAGCCGTCCAGGTGAGTCAGGGGATAGCGCTCAGAAATCCCGTGACCGAGCGCCACCTCCTGAAATGCGGCGAAGGCCGGGTTTTGCATGGGCTCCCCGGCATAGGCGCGACGTGTCAGGTGTCGCAGCTCGTTCAGGCGCGTTTCGCTGCTTTTGCCCGTGGTTTCCTGAGCACGAAAGCCCAACTGCTGGTCGTCGATCACGTCGTCGCAGTGGCGACACCAGGCATAAAGCATCAGGGCACTGCGCCGAGTGGCCGGATCGAACAGCTTGGCGGCGGTGGCAAAACTCTTGGAGCCCACGGCAATTGTCTGCGCGGCATGCTGTCCTAGCTTATCGGTCATTGAGTCGCTCCAGCATCAGGCCAGCAGTGGCCTTGGCGGAACCGATCACTCCGGGCACTCCTGCGCCGGGATGGGTGCCCGCCCCTACCAGATAAAGGTTGTCGATCTTGGCATCCCGGTTGTGAGGCCGGAACCAGGCACTCTGAGTGAGAATCGGCTCCAGGGAAAAGGCGGAACCCAGGTGGGCGTTGAGCTCCTCACGAAAATCCAGGGGCGTGAAGTGTCGACAGGTCACCAGGTGCTCCCGAAGCCCGGGGATATAGTGGCGCTCCAGATAGTCGAGGATGCGGTCGCGGTATATCGGACCCTGGGTTTCCCAGTCGATGTTCGCCTTGCCCAGGTGCGGCACCGGTGCCAGGACATAATGAGCGCTACAGCCTTCCGGTGCCAGGCTCGGGTCGGTGACACAGGGGGAGTGCAGGTAGAGGGAAAAATCCTCCGCCAGGGTGTCCGCGTTGAAGATCTCGTCGATCAATTCCTTGTAGCGGGGGCCGAAGCACACCGTATGGTGCTCCAGGCCTTGCGGTGGCCTGTCCAGGCCGAAATAGATCACGAACAGTGACATGCTGAAGCGCTTGCGGCCCAGAGACTTGGCCTGGCGGGTGCCGCGGGAATGCCCGCTCAAGAGCCTGCTGTAGGTATGCATCACGTCTGCGTTGGAGGCCAGTGCATCCGTCGGAAAATGCCGGCCATCCGTCAGGATGACGCCGCTTACCTGATCCCCTGCGGTTTCGATGTTTGCCACTTCCGCGTTCAGTTCGAGGGTGCCGCCGAGATCCTTGAACAGCTGGACCATACCCTGTACCAGGGCGCCGGTGCCGCCCCGGGGAAACCATACGCCCCACTCCCGCTCCAGGGCATGGATCAGGGTATAAATGGAGGAAGTGGCGAATGGGTTGCCCCCCACCAGCAGGGAATGAAAGGAGAAGACCTGGCGCAGGTGCGGATCCTCGATGAATTTCGAGACCATGGAGTAGACGCTGCGCCAGGCCTGAAGCTTCGCCAGCTGCGGCCCGGCGGCGAGCATGTCGCGAAAGGCCAGAAAGGGCACGGCGCCGAGCTTGCGATAGCCCTCCTCGAACACTGCCTGGGAATAGCTCAGGAAGTGCCGATAGCCCTCCACGTCACGGGGGTTGCGCTCGGCGATCTGTCGCTCCAGGGCGGCCTGATCGTTGACGTAATCGAAGGCAGGGGCATCTTCCCAGCATAGCCGGTAGAAGGGCGTGACCGGCAGCAGTTCGACATAATCTGCCATGTGTTTGTCCGCCAGACGAAAGAGTTCTTCCAGGGCGGAGGGGTCGGTAATCACCGTCGGACCGGCATCGAAGGTGAACCCCTGGTCTTCATAGACATAGGCGCGGCCACCGGGCTTGTCGCGCTTTTCCAGCAGGGTAGTCTGGTAGCCGCCGGACTGCAGGCGAATCGCCAGGGCCAGGCCGCCGAAGCCGGCGCCGATCACCAGGGCACGTTGAGGCTGGGTCATGAGCGTATTCCGAAGAAGGTGGATGAAATCTTTTGTGGGGAATTCGCCCGCACTGCCTTGAGCGCTTCGCCAAGCGGCACCGGCGGCTTGCCCATCAGGATGCGCACTTTGTCGGCACGGGTCAGGCGTCCGGCGTAGAAGCGTTCGATCAGCGGTTCTGGCAGGCCGTAGAAACGTTGCATGACCTGCCAGCGCCGCGCCGGGCGGCCCGCCAGGAACAGCATGCGATTGAGCAGGCGGAAGTAGCCCTGGTGTTGCCATTCCCGGGAGGCGAAGGCATGGATGGCCTGGAACAGCGACGCCGCATCGAGCTTGCCAAGCTCGGCGATGCGTTCTGCCAGACCCATCGCCTGGGGCAGGGAGTACCCGGTGGTGGGGTGGAACAGACCGGCGCGCAGGCCGCTTCGTGGTTGGCCCTGGGCGTTCTGCCAGAAGGCATCGAACTCACCCGCCAGGATGATCGGCAGCACGCCGCTCTCTTCCCGCAGGGTTTCGACGATCCGCCAGTCGCGATCCCGCGCGTAGGCGCCAATATGCTCACGCAGTTGGGCCGCGTCCGCCTCCGGGCGGTCCACATAGTGGGTATCCTCGATCAGCAGGGTATCGTGGCTGAACGGCAGCACGTAGACGAACCGGTAGCCGTCCTGCTGGGGCACGCTGG
Source organism: Halomonas sp. AOP13-D3-9 (assembly GCF_052379125.1). Taxonomy (NCBI): domain Bacteria; kingdom Pseudomonadati; phylum Pseudomonadota; class Gammaproteobacteria; order Oceanospirillales; family Halomonadaceae; genus Halomonas; species Halomonas sp. AOP13-D3-9. Next base: position 13,867 of record NZ_JBQSYH010000012.1, read on the forward strand.
CGTCCATGAGGATCGGTTCTTCCAGGCCGTGGGGCGTGTCCAGGCGGACTTCCTGGCCGAGAAAGGCCTGGTAGCCCAGGGTCAGTTGAGCGCTGTCGGTGGGACCCCGGCCGTCGATGACCGCGTTTGCGTGCAGCACCCGGCCATCCTCGAGCTCCACGCTATCCGTGGAAAGGCGGGCCACGCGCGTGTCGACCCACAAGTTGTCGCCCAGGGCCTCTTCCAGAACGCAGGCGAAATCCCGGGAGAAGATACTGGCGTAGCCCCCGTTCAACAGGCGCTCGCGGTGCGGGAAGATCACACGGTGCCGCGGCCAGCGACGACCCACTATGGGCGCCAGCCAGGCATGTTGGTCTGCGGAGAGATCGCCATCGTGAAACGACCAGGTGTGATGACCACCGGGGCGACTTTCGCTTTCCAGCATCAGCAGGCGCAACTCTGGCTGCGCCTGTATCAAGCGCAGGGCGATCAGGCCGTTGGCCAGACCGCCCCCCACCAGTATCAGGTCATATCCTGGCGCGTTCATGAATCATACCTCGTCGCCAGTGACCGGCGCGGCAGGATAGGGGCGATGACGGCGATATACCTAGCCATGGGGCGCTTCCAGAGGGACGCCGCGATCATCCAGCAGCACCGCCGTACGCAGGGCATGCAGGTCGGCGCTGCCGGTACAGAAACAGGCGATGCGCAACTGCTGGATGATCACCTCGAAGTGCTCGATCACCGCCTGACTCGATTCGGTGGCACTCTCGAGCACTGCGGCGGCCTGGCCCACCAGATCCGCGCCCAGGCGTATGGCCTTGGCGGCGTCCACTCCATCGCGAATGCCGCCGGAAGCGATCAAAGGCGTCTTCGGCAGGGTCTGGCGCACCGCTCGAATGGCCTGGGCGGTGGGGGTGCCCCAGCCGGCGAAGGCCATGGCGACCCGGCGCTGGTGCTCATTTGTTGCGCGTTCCGCCTCCACCGCCGCCCAACTGGTGCCGCCGGCGCCGGCCACGTCGATCATCGCCACACCTTCTTCCACCAGCGCCCGGGCCACCTCGGGGGAGATACCCGCGCCGACTTCCTTGACCACCACCGGCACTTCGAGCGACGTGACCAGCGTGCCGATGGCCTGAAGTACGCCACACCAGTCGCGGTCGCCGCCCTGTTGCACGGCCTCCTGCAGGGGGTTGAGGTGGACGATCAATGCATCCGCCTCGATCATCTCCACCGCCCGGCGCGCCCAGTCGATCCCCTGGGGCTCCCGAAGCTGACCCGCGCCGATATTGCCAAGCAGTGGAATATCCGGGGCGATGCGGCGTAACTGCCTGGTCAGGCCATGATCGTTGCCAGACTGCAGGGCGACTCGTTGGGAGCCGATGGCCAGGGCGATACCCAGGTGTTGGGCGGCTTCTGCCAGGTGATGATTGATCGTTTTGGCCCGTTCGGCGCCGCCGGTCATGGAACTGATCAACAGCGGCGCCTTCATGGGTTTATCGAAAAGTCGAGCGCTCAGATCAATCTCGTCCAGGTGCAGCTGTGGCAGGGCGCAATGGGCGAAGCGATAGTCGGCGAATCCCGTAAGGGTCGATGTGTAAGCCCGACGAGCGTCCAGTACGATGTCGAGATGATCATTCTTGCGTTTCACCATACTGTCATCGGTCATGTCGCGCTCCCGCTGGCGGTGCAGCCCGTTTATGCTGTAGGCGTTTTTTGAGTTTTCTGACATCTGGCGCGTAAAGGAAGCCGAAGGACACAGCACCCTCTCGAGTACGTACGGCATGATGTATGCGGTGAGCTTGAACCAGACGCTTCAAGTAGCCGCTCTTCGGCTGCCAGCGAATCGGCCAGCGTTGATGAACCATACCGTCGTGAAACAGAGAGTAAGCGACGCCGTACAGCGTAATGCCTGACGCGATTGCCATGAGTGGCTTCCAGTAAAGATCCCCCACAGCAAACATGCCGACCACCACCAGCGAAAACACAACAACATACAGGTCGTTTTTCTCGAATACGCCCTCAGTGGGTTCGTGATGGGATTTGTGCCAGCGCCAGCCCCAGCCGTGCATAATGTACTTATGGGCGTACCAGGCGAATACTTCCATGCTCAGGAAAGCCGCTATCACAAGCATGAGCGTCCAGAACCAGTCCATCATGTTTTACAACCTCTCTTAGGCCGGCGTCTTGAATAAGGGGAGGGCAGCTAAAAGCAGGCTCACCAGCGCCACGGCAGCCAAGATGCCGCCGGGCTGGGCTAGCTGAGCCCAGCTGTCGCCACGAATCAACGCCCCGTAAAAACCTTCAATAGCCCAGGCATTCGGCGTGAACAGGCTTACCGTCTGCAACCAGTCAGGCATCATAAAACGTGGCACCATTGAGCCGCCGACGCTGGAAATAATGAGCACAAAAAAAGAAGAAAAGGTTGTCGCCTGTTGCGTTGTTCGACACAGCGACAGGAGTAAAAGTGCCAACCCAGCACTAGCGGCGGCGCAGGCAAGTGCCATGACAATGACTTTCGCCAAAGCGCTCTCTATCTGTAGTCCAAAACCGACCCTTGCGACCAGGAATATAGCGCTAGCCTGCAAGAATCCCAGACTTAACAAAAACAGAAACCGCCCCAGCAGTAACCGTGAATGCGCAGCTTTGCTCAGTAGAAGGCGTTCGGATATACCGTTTTGGCGCTCTTCCAAACTGACCATGCCCGCGTTCACGGCGGACAATAACAAGAACAGAATAGTGGTGGCACCCGCATAGTAAGCAATACCGCTAAGCCCAGATATTGACGCCGGCGCCTTGCCATAGACGGGTTCCAGCTCGATAAGCGAGTCTTCGACCGCTGCCTCGCCCGGGTCCCTGGCCATGGCTTCCAGAGCGGCGTCCAGGCGCGCTTGTTGTTCGGGCGAGAAACCCTCAACCAGAGCTTCTGTGGTTTGCGCAAGGCGTTGCACAAGAACCTGCGGTTGCTGGGAGAACAGGCGTTGGCGCAGCCAGCCTTGTAGAGACAGAGCGGCAATTTCACGGGTGGGCTCGCTGACAATAGTAAACAGCGGATCGTTGTCCGTGTCCGGTTGCCCGTGAACGATCACCCCCGTGTCGAAATTGCCTTGCCGCACCTCTTCCAGTAGTTGAGCACGGCTCGAATTGGGCAGAGCCGTAATCTCCAGCTCTTCGGTCTGCGTCAGGTACTGCGCAAACTCTTGCATCTGTTGATCTTCGGTTTCCACCACAAGACCGACCCGCAAGTGCAAGTCGCCTTCCGTGGCGCCGGAGAAGATACTGGCGAATATGGCGAATACCAAGCTGGGCAAAGCAAATGCCAGGAGTAACGCGCCGCGGTCACGCCATAAGCCCAGAGCCATCACCCGAAAAATTGCCCTCATGGCACCGTCTCCGCTGCAGAGTCGGTTCGAGCACCGGTAAAGTGCTGCATCACGTTTTTTAATCCAGGCCGACGCACCGAAACCTCGGCAATGGCATCACGTGCTTCGCCCAGGTCGCGGTAGAGGTGATCAATCAACTGATCCAGCGGCAGGTCACTTTGCAGCAACCATTCAGTGCTCTCATAACTACTCTCATCACTGCGAGGGCGAAAGCCGATCTCCTGCAGCCCCTCACAGAGTGCCGGGGAGGGCGTGTGAACCGTACGCACAACGAATAGCTGACGGTTGCCGAAGGTTTCCTGTATTAACGTCTGGGGCTCGGCCAAGGCTTGTAGTTGGCCTTGATGTAGAAGGGCTACGCGGTGGGATAGCACTTCAGCTTCATCTAACTCATGAGTCACTACGACCACGGCCGCACCTTGCTCGGCGCGGCGGCGAATAAGGCCGTGGATTGACATGCGCACATCCAGGTCGACCCCTGCCGTGGGTTCGTCCAGCACGAGTAGAGAAGGGTGCGAGACCAGGGTGGCTGCCAGGTGTAAGCGTCGTTGCATACCGCCGGACAAGTGATCCACTCGCACATGGGCTTTGTCTGTTAACTCGATTTCTTCCAGCGCTTGGCTGACCCGCGTGGGCACCTGGTGTCGGCTGACGCCTGCGCAGCGCGCGAAAAACGCCAGGTTCTCCCGTCCCGTCAGGTGCCGGTATAAACCCAGGAACTGGGGGGTGAAACCGATGGAATGCTGATAGGCCTTACCCGGAGAAAGCGCTTTTCCTGCAATGAATATTTGCCCAGAGGTGGGGCGCAGCTTGCCGGTAATGGCGCGCAATAATGTCGATTTTCCGGCACCGTTAGGCCCGAGGATGCCGAGTATTTCGCCTGGACGTACCTGTAAAGAAACGTCGTCTAAGGCGCTGTGGCTGCCGTAGACAACCCGTAGTTGATCAATGGTGAGTGCTGCAGTCGTCATTCGCAAGGTCTAAACCCCAAGCCTTTGCGCCGCACCGTTAAAGGTAACGAACTGTTGTTCCACGAGTGCTGCGAGTAAGGATCCATCGTATCCTGCTCTACTTAATTGCTCTCTTGCCATTGCTTGTGCATTGCTCAATGCGCTGCGAACTTCTTCCGGTGTGTAAAGAGAAAGCAAGGTGGTTTTCGCCGCATCCTGCTGCACGTCCTTACCGGTCTCCTGCACAAAGGTACTGTGATCCAACATATCATCGTAAAGCTGAAACAGCAGACCAAAGGCACGGGCAAAGCGCGTCAATGCGTCTATCACTTCTGCATCCAGCCCCCTAAGTCGTGCACCGGTGACGACAGCAAACTCAAACAGGCAACCTGTTTTCTGGTGGTAGAGTTGCTCAATGGCGCTCTTGGAGGCCACGGGGTGATTTTGTAAATCAGCGATCTGCCCGCCCACTAATCCCATAGAACCAATAACATGACTGAGATGAGCGCTAACGGCGACTTTGGTGGAAGCATCCACGCTGGGGCAATCGGCGATAACCCCGTACGCGAGGTTGAGTAAGTTGGTTGAGGCAAGAATGGCGGTGCTTTCGGAAAAGCGTATATGCGTGCAGGGGCGGTCGCGGCGCATAGTCGCATCGTCCATGCAGGGCAGGTCGTCGAGAATCAGCGAAGCGGTATGCACTAGTTCCGATACGCAGGCCATACGGAGGGTGTGACTGTCAGTGGCCACATTCGCAGCTAGAAGCGTAAGAAGCGGGCGCAATCGCTTGCCTGAACCCAGCAAGGCGTAATGCATGCCTTGATGCAGATGCGTGGGCGATGTTTCCTGAGCTGGCATAAGCTCCAGCAAGGTTGCGTTTACCATGCTCTTTAGATGGACAACATCCATCGGTGGAGTCATTGGAACTTGTCTCTTTCTACCTTGAGACGCGACAGGCGCGGACTCTGCGGCGGACGCTTGCGGCTTGCGTGTAAAGGTCACCCTGTACCCCCAGTTGCCTACCTATGCGGCCGTAATAAAGTCAGAGCTGACTTCCTTGAACCGCAATTTGAAGAATTGTATTAGCCTGGTCTTTTGGGTCACCATGAAAGACGGGCGACGACACGCTTCTCATCAGCGATTAGTGAAAACGACCAGCCATTGCGCTCACACAGCCGTTGCACGATACCCAGACCAAGACCATACCCCCGCGACGATGTCACCTCAGTCTGTGTGTGCCGCTTATCAGCGTCACTGCTCACCTGATTGGTGACTAAGAGCTCATGCTCTTTAATACGAATCGTGATCGGACCGTGCGCGTGGAGCGTATGCTCGAACGCATTTCGCACCAGATTATTGACCGCAATAGAAAAAGCCTGTGGATGACCGTTGACTCTGGGTTTTGCGAGTTCGTCGATATCAACATCGACGAATTTGCGGGTCAGCAGGTAGCGCTGCTGATCTATCGCTTTGCTCACCAGCGGCATCACTAAAAACTGCTCGTCATACAACCCGTCGTCGGTTTCGCGAGCGAGGCACAAGAACATTTCAATCGTGGTTTTCATATCGAGCGTAGCGCGCCTCACTCTATCTACCACCTTCACATCGGCCGCTGACAAATCACTTTGTTCAAGCAGCTCAAGTGCGCCTGTTATCACCGTGATCGGCGTCCGTAACTCATGACTGGCTGAACTGGTAAAATATCGTTCCCTCTCAACAAATGCGCTGATACGCTCAAGCGTCTTTTCGATGGTTCTCGCCAGCACGCCAACTTCATCATCGCCGAAACGGCTGGCCTCTATGCGTTTATGATCTTCGGCCGATAGTTGTTCCGGGTCGATGTTCGCGACTGCTTTGGCGAGTTGTGCCACAGGGGCGACAGCTTTGCGCATAACAACCACGCCCAGCGCGAAACCCAGAGTAGCGAGCGCACCCACGGCACCGGTGATAAAGAGCAGCCACCACCAATCCTCTGAAGACGCAGCTTCAATCCCGGCAACATCGAACACCACAAAGCCGTGTTGCTGTTCATTGTCGGTAGCTACTACCGCGACATGCAGTTCTTTTTCTTCGAATTCGTACAATCCTTCACCGGGATTGGTTTGGGCCCATTCCCTCAGTGATTCAGGCAAGCTACTGATCTCATCGTATCCGCGAAGGTTCATCGGCATATATGGGTAGCTCTCTGCGGCACGCTGCAGCTGATGCTGGAGCACTCTGTCTTCGGTAAACCTGATCGCCGCGAAGAAAGCGAGCCCCCAGGCCACGCTCAATACAGCAACGCACACCGCAAATGCAATGGCGACACGCGTGCGTAAACTGTGCCGGTACATTACTGAGCATCCTCTGCAATTCGGTACCCGATGCGATGCACGGTATGAATTAACGGGCAATCAAACGGCCTATCGATAGCCTGACGCAGCTTGTACAAGTGCGAGCGAAGCGCATCGCCATCGGGGCGCTCGTCAGCCCACAACAAGGTTTCGAGATCATCGCGAGCCACAACAGACGGCGCCTCTTCCATCAATCGTTGAAGTAGTCTCATGCCGGTAGGGGTGAGATCGATGCGCAGCCCCGCACGATGCACTTGCAGCGTGGATCTGTTCATCGTCAGATCACCAACCGTTAACAGATTGTCGGTCTTTCCGTGACTACGTTTGCACAGCGCCTGCAGACGCACATGTAGCTCTTGTAATGCGAATGGCTTGACCAAATAGTCATCGGCTCCCGCCTCGAACCCCTTAAGCTTATCGTCAAGCGTGTCTCTCGCCGTTAGCATGAGCACAGGCGTTTCTACTTTGGCATCAGCCCGCAGCTTCTTGCAGAAACTTAGGCCATCCATCCCTGGAAGCATCAGGTCCAGAACTATAACGTCGAACGGATTCGTCAACGCCAAGTACATAGCGCTGATACCGTCATAGGCAAAATCCACAACATAGCTATGCTTTTCAAGATACGCAGCGATGTTCTCGCAAATGTCGCGGTTGTCTTCGACAATCAGCACTCTAACCGGTGCCGCTCCAAGCACGTTTCCCATCAGCTGATCTCCCTTTTCAGGCATAACCCAGTTGCAGACCCAGTAGTGGCTCGGCCTCGCTGCCTTGATTAAACTCTGACAAGTTAGCAAAGCCGATGTGACTAAAACGTCGCTGAAATGTGAAAGCGACAATCTAGTGACAATAACAAATGCGAATAGGACGGTGCCGGCTTATTCGGCAGCGTGTCTGACCTTTTAGTCGGACTCCCGCTCTCGCATGGATTGATCCTCGTCGAGACTATCCGGTAATGCGTCTTTCAGAAGTCTTACCGGGGATCGGAACGATCAAGAAGTATTGCGTAAGTTTTCAGTAAGTCAGCGGCTGCGACAGTCAACACGCTTTCCACCCAACGTTGACTGAAGGGCCTCTGGTCTTTGGAGACTTCGCGCATGCTCTATCGACTCCTGCACCGGTGGCGCTGGCTTGGCGCCTGGACCCTGGCCAACCTGCTGCTAACCTGGATGATCTCGCTGCGCTATGTCGGCTATATCCAGCCCGAGGGGGCCGAGCAGTGGGGCTACCTGCTGATGGTTTTCCTCGGCCATCTCTCGCTGCTGGTATGGCTGGCCGCTCTGCCGATGTTCCTGCTGGCCACGCTTTTACGCGGCATCGGACTATGGCTGATGACGACCCTGTGGGCGAGTGGCCTGCAGCTGTTGCTGCTGCTTGATACTTTTGTCTACGCTCAGTATCGCTTCCACCTGAGCGGCTTCATCCTCGACTTGCTGCTCAACGCCGGGGGCGACGTGTTCAGCTTCTCATGGGTCGCCTGGGCAATGGCCGTCGGTGGCGTGCTGGGCATGTTGGCAGTGCAGGGTGGTCTCGGGCTGCTGGTCAGGCGGCGTCCACCGTCACGGCCTGTGGGCGCAATGCTGGTAGTGAGCTTGTTGGCCCTGCTGGGGGTACACGGTTGGCATGCCTGGGCGGATGCCCACTACGACCGCGACATCACCGGCATGACGCGTCATGTGCCGGTCTTCTATCCGGCCACTGCCAAGCGCTTTTTCGTCGAAAAGGGGTGGGTCGACCCCCAGGCGGTGCGCGATCGGGTGGATCTCGAGGCGACGGATGGCGAGGTGCAGGACCTGGTCTACCCCTCCGCGCCGCTGAGCTGCTCGCCGTCGGTGTCTTCCGACAACCTGTTGCTGGTGCTGCTGGATACCCTGCGTCACGACATGCTGACTCCTGAAGTGATGCCGAATCTTTACCGGTACGCCAATCAACCCGGTTGGTTCAGGGCGCGTGAGCATATCAGTGGCGGCAACTCCACCAAGGCCGGCGTCTTCAGCCTCTTCTATGGCCTGCCAGTCACCTACTGGGATGCATTTACTGCCAGCCAGACGCCCCCGGTGCTGATGGAGCGATTCAAGGCGGCCGATTACCGCTTTCAGGTTCTCTCTTCGGCGACGCTGGTGAGCCCTGCCTTTGACCGTAACGTTTTTGCCGGTCTCAAGGATATCTCGCTGGAGCCAGCACAGGGCGAGCCCTGGGAGCGCGACCAGCAGATCACCGATAACTGGCTAGCCTGGATGGACAAAGAAGAGGCAAGGTCAGATGAGCGCCCGTTTTTTGGTTTTCTGTTCTATGACGCCGTGCACGGCTACAGCCATCCGCCAGACTTCCCGCGGTTCACGCCCTATTGGGAACATATCAACCACATGAACCTGGGCCCTGACTTTGATCCCGAACCTTACTGGAACCGCTATCGCACGGCAGCGCGCTATGTGGATCAGCAATTGGGACGTGTACTCGATGACCTGGAGCGCCGTGGGCAGCTTGAGGATACTGCGATAGTGATTACTTCCGACCACGGGGAGTCTTTCAACGAACATGACAAGAACTACTGGGGGCATGGCAGCAACTACACGCCGGAGCAGGTCCAGGTCCCGCTGGTGATGCATTTGCCAGGGCGGTCCGGTGGTACGCTGGAGCGGCGAACGCACCATGCCGATATCGCACCGACGCTGCTCGAGGAACTGCTAGCCTGTGAATCGGCGCCTCAATATTACACCCTGGGGCAAAGCCTGTTGGACGACGAACCCCATCGCGACTGGATGCTTTCAGGCAGCTACATGGGTTATGGCATCCTGATGCCCGACTATCAGGTGGCCGTGCACCCCACAGGGGCCTTCGACATCTATGACTACCGTATGAACGAACTCGACAATACCAAGCTCCATGCCCGGGTGGCGAACGAGGTACTCAGGGCGCTGTCGAGGTTCTATCGCTAAGACACCAAGGTTGCAGCATTGCCCGCTTCAGCATACAGAGTGAATCAGCCATGACCTCAATGCCTATAACCATCTGTTGAGCAGGCCAATGGGTAACCCGACAAGGTGCAGATCTTCGACCCCGAACCCCGTGCGGCGTTGAAGGCTCGGCGGTTTCAATGACCAGGAACAACAAGTGTAGTGGCATAGTGAATTGGCTGCGCCGCAGGATGGTGGCGTTAAAGCCCATCTGCTCGATCATGTGCTCCACACTATACTTGTCGGCAAAGTGCGGCACATTGACGTACAGAACGCGACAGTTCGAGATGCCGCTGTAGCGGGTGCAGGGGCGGCCATGCTGCCGCAATCCATCATCGGAGGCCTGCTGGAAAGAGGCGAGCTGGTGTCGTGGGGCGCCGCTGGCAACGAAGTCGAGCTTTGGGTTCTGCATACCTCCCGACGCTTACAGAGCCCCAAAGTCCGGGCCTTTGTGGATTTCATCTGCAACTATTACCCCAGTGGATCATTTGTCGTTCAGGAATAATCTCTGGGCGCGGAAAGATCACGGCCTGAATCGCTGGGGCGCGCGATCATCGATCCAAGCTTTAGCGTTCCTATGGCCTTAGCCGTGTTCAGGGACTGATGACCTCGATGCTTGCTCGTCAACCAGCTGCGTTATGTTACGACGAAGCAGCGTCAGGATAATAACGGCTAGCGTTGATTAACGATGGGTTTTAGCAAGGAAAACAACTAATGCGTTCAGAAAAAGACAAGATGCTAGCAGGGGAGCTCTATAACCCTGCTGATCCGCTACTGCTAAAAGAGCGTGAAGAAACAAGGCGACAAGTGAGGCTCTACAATCACGTATTGGAAACTGACGCCCAGCGCTTAAAAGCCTTGAAAGCGTTGTTCGGATCGACGGGGGAATATCTCTATATAGAACCTAATTTACGCTTGGATTACGGGTATAACATTCATGTTGGCGAAAACTTTTTCGCCAACTTCGACTGTACTCTGCTGGATGTTTGTGAAATCCGGTTTGGCGATAACTGCATGCTCGGGCCAAATGTACAGATTTATACGGCCACGCACCCCCTTAATCCCCATGAGCGTAATGCTGGCAAAGAGTACGCAAAGCCGATTACGTTTGGCAATAACGTCTGGATTGGTGGTGGGGCAATCATTAATCCAGGCGTTAGGGTTGGCAATAACGTTGTTATAGCCTCAGGAGCTGTCGTTATTAAAGATGTGCCAGAGAATGTGGTGGTAGGCGGTAATCCAGCCAGGATAATTAAAAATATTGAGGCCTAAGTAAAAGCATCAGAGGCTCCCTTGGTCTTTCTAATCTCGTTGGCCGAGACGATCTGCTCAATCCTTGTAGGACAATGCACATCAGCTCGGCTCATCGCTGTCCGCAGATAAGGCTACCTCCTTGTACGCTTCGAGCGACTTAAGGCGCTCTTTAAGCGCATTGCTAATGGAGTCATAGGCAGTGCTGCCCAATGTAAGGCGTAATGGCGGGTTCGGCATATCCGCTGTTTTAATGATGGCATCAACGGTGTTGCCTGCATCGCCTTTAATGGCGAAAGCTCCAGATGCCAAAGCGCGACGAACCTCTCCCGCTGGGGTGTCTTCATAGGCGGGCATCGTCTGTGTGCGATCTAACCCCTCGCCAAAGTGGGTGGCAGTGGGGCCCGGCTCGGCGATAATGAAATCAATACCAAAAGGCGCGACCTCTTGTGCCACGGATTCTACAAACCCCTCGATGCCCCACTTCGTGGCGTGGTAAAGGCTGAAGCTGGGATAGGCGATCTGGCCGCCCTCTGACGATACTTGAACAATCCGGCCACCCCCTTGCTCGCGTAAATGGGGCAGTACGGCGCGCAGGAACTGGATAGAGCCTGTGAGATTGGTCGCGATTTGCCGCTCAATCTGTTCGTCACTGGCTTCTTCTGCAGCGCCAAAGAGTCCATACCCCGCATTGCTGACCACCACATCGATTCGACCAAGTGTTGCGAACGCTTGCGAAACGGCATCTCTCATCGTCTGCGTATCAGTCACATCAAAGGTAAGTATCTGCAAGCGATCTCCGTGTAAAGCGAGCAAGTCGTCCAACGAACCCTTCCGGCGTAGCGTTGCTATAACGCGGTCGCCGCGTTCAAGCAGCCGTTCAGTAAGTAGACGGCCGAGGCCGGTTGAGGTGCCTGTAATAAGCCAGGTTTTAGCCATGAGATATCTCCTAAGTCATTCATCAAGTGTTGCAAGACAAAGGCTAGGGCAGTAACACTAGTAAGAGAATACTCATCAATTGGCACGAGGAGGTGAAAGTAATTCACCAATGGGCAAGCCAACGTTAACCGACTTGAAGGCGTTTCAGGCCGTGGCAGAACACCGCAGTTTTCGCCGAGCAGCCGACCTTATGGGGGTTAGCCGTTCTTCACTTAGCCACACCGTGCGTACGCTGGAACAAAGGCTTGGAACCAGGCTGCTGCACCGAACCACACGTAGCGTCTCCCTGACCGAGAGCGGCGAGCGGTTGCTCTTGCGTTTGAGCCCGCTACTGAGTGATCTGGAATCGGTCTTGGAGGATGTATCGAGCGTCGAGGGAAAGGTCACAGGCCGACTGCGTATCAATGGCAGTGAAGGGGCTGTGCGGCTGTTGTTGCAAACCGTAGTACCGCGTTTCCTCACCCTTCATGATGGCGTTGAGCTGGATCTCGTGGCCGAGGGACGGCTGGTTGATATTGTTGAGCAGGGTTTTGATGCAGGCGTAAGGCTTAGAGAGGCAGTTCCCCAGGATATGATTGCCATCCCTGTGGGTCATGAGCTGCGTTTTCTTGCTGTTGCCTCTCCTGACTATCTATGTGGCCGGGTGGCACCAAAGGCACCGGACGATCTGACTTCCCACCAGTGCATAAGGCAAAGGCTGCCGAGCGGTAAACTCTACCGCTGGGAGTTTCAGCAGCACGGCCAGGATGTGGCGGTAGATGTGCCCGGCGCGCTGACCTTGGACAGTAGCCAACTGATGGTGGAAGCCGCAGCGGATGGGTTGGGGATTGCCTACGTGCCAGAGTCATATGCACACACCTATTTGGACGATGGGAGGCTGGTCACCGTGCTAGATGAGTGGTGCCCCCGCATCCCTGGGCTGTGTCTTTACTACCCCAATAACCGGCATGTGCCGCCCAGCCTGCGGGCTTTTATCAACCTGCTGCGAGATTTGCGAGCGTAGTCTCTATATAGTGCAACCTCCTGAATAAGCGCAGCGACGTCTGGGCCGCTTCAGCTTCGCTGCAGTTACCACGCACCATTGCCGCTGTATGGCCAATAACCCCCGCTATTAGATGACTTCCCCCTTGTGCTGACTAGGTGACTTTTGGGGCAGGCTTGAGTATGGCGTTGCCTGCCCTTGCCAGCCCAGCGGTAAAGGCAAGGCATGCGAAGACCAGCACAGCGTAGTCGGGTGTCAGCCGATCCATCAAAAAGCCAAAGAGTGGGGCGCCAGCCGTCTGGCCGATCGCGATGGTCAGAAAGCCGATCATCAGACCTGTAGCGGGCCGGTCGGGCAGCGCGGTGACACCCCATACCAGGTAGACACCTGTCACCGTGATGTAAGCCGCGCCGAACAGCATGCCACCGACGATTGCCAGTAAGGGAGTGGTGGCGCTGTTACCAACCAAAAGAATGCCTGCCGCCATTGCACCCAGAAACAGCCAATGCACGCGGTCGATCCCGAAACGCGCCACTAATGTGCCTGCGCCTGCGCCCACAATACCGGCTGCACCGATGGCGATCCAAAGCAGCCCCGCGCCGGTATTGCCCCACCCAAGCTGCAGCGCGACGAGTTTGCCGCCGAAAGACCAAATAGCGGTGCTGGAGGCGCCCATCAGAAAAGCAGCCGCGATCAAGCGCATAATAACGCTGTTAAAGGGCGGCAGGCCGCCCGAGACCTGGGTCGCCTTGGTGCCGCTGCGTACGCTGAGCGCGGCGACTACCGCCATCACAAAAGCGGCCACGGCAAAAAAAGCGAAAGCCAGCCGCCATTGGCCTCCCATTAGTAACGCGACGGGCCCTGAAAGCACCACACCGGCACTCGTTCCGGCATTAATGATCGTGTTGGTGGCACTTTGCCGGTCTGGCCGCACGGCGGCGGCCACCGCTGCAGCCATGGGCGGAGAGGCCAGCCCGGTGCTTGAGCCAGCCAGCATGACCGCGCTGGCGAGTAATAGTGGGGAGGGCGCCATGGCGATGCCTGCCATGCCGACTGCCGCGACCAGCGCCGCCCCAATGGCAATGGCGCGGGCGCCGATGCGTTCGGTCAGGTAGGCCGATAAGATGATGGCGATACAGTAGCCCAGGAATGAACCGCCCGATATGAAACCACTCAAGGTGGGCGTGAGAGCAAGGTCAGTGTCGATCTGGGGCAGAAAGAGCCCGAAGGCGAAGCGCGCAAAACCATAGCACACTGCGATTAAGCCAAACCCCGCCGCACCGAGGTACACGCTGGGGCTCATGATCGTGCCTGCTTGAGCAGTGCTAATGCGGCTTTGTGTGCCGAGACTACCGCCTCCGGGCCACGGTAAATCGCGGCTGCGGTGGCGCCTTCGTACAGGATAAGGATCTGCTCGGCGAGTTCCGGCATCTCCTGGCCATCGGTTTCTATCGCGACAATGTCCTGGATCTTGTCATAAAGCCTTGCCTTGTGGGCCAGCACGGCGTCGGTGATTTCCGGCGTGTCACCGCCAGTTTCGCCGTAAGCCCGCAGAAAAAGGCATCCTCTTGCGCTCTCGCTCCTTATCCATTCTTTCAGCGCGTCGAAGAGCGCATCAACGCTCTCCACTTCGATGAGCGGCTGGAACCGTCGATGGCGCTCTTTGAGCACCTCCGTTATCAGCGCTGTTTTACTACCCGCATGCTTGTAGAGCGTTCGGCTCGACATGCCAGCCGTCTTGGTTAGCTTGTCCATCCCGGTGGCGGTAAAGCCGTGCCGGTCGAAAAGCTGCTCTGCTGCTGAAATAAGCTTTGTTTTGGTATCCATGTGAGCAGTGTAAAACGATCATTTTACATCGTCAATTATTACCTGCTCGTGATGAAATACGAAGAACTCACATCTTGTTGAGCAACTCGACCGCTTGATCGAAGTGTCCATCACGCTCTGCCCAGCGCAGAAAGTTCACTTTCTCAACCAGAATTTCCTTGGGTGTCGGTTGCTGGCTAAACAGCGTCATAACCTCTTCGATATAGTCGTTGAGTGGCATGTAGCCTTCACGGGTCGATTGGCCTGGCGTCAGCTCTGTCTGTACGGCGGGGGAGCCAGCTCAATGAGCTCGACCTTGCCCTTAAGCTGTTCGCGAAGGGAGATTGTGTAGGAGTGGATAGCTGCCTTGGTGGCGTTATAGGTGGGCGTGCCGCTTAACGGTACAAACGCCAACCCTGAGGAGACATTCACGATGGCGGCGTCCGGTTGGTTGACCAGGTGGTCGGTCAGTGCGTTTGTCAGCCGGATGGGCCCGAGCAGGTTGGTGACGACCGTCTGCTCGGCATCGCTCAGGTCTCGAGTGCAGGACAAATCCTCACGCCGCATAATGCCCGCATTGTTGATCAGCACATTGAGGTTGGGATGCTCGGCGATGGCACGCTCAGCAAAGGCGGTGATCTCCTCTGGATCCTCAACATCGACAACCATCGCGTGCATGTCGCGCTGGTCAGCAATGGTTTCCTCCAGCGTTTCCATTCGCCGTCCTGCGACGATCACGGTGTTGCCAAGCGCTTTAAAGCGTAAGGCTAGCTCACGACCAATCCCGGAGCCGCCGCCGGTGATGAGAAGGGTATTTCCTGATGTTTTCACTGCTTTACCCTCCGCCTATCGTTAGAATTCAATGCTAATAATGTCGATAGTCGCGCCGCTCGGATCGCTTCATCGCCGAAGAGACGGAGCGGCTGCGCTGACCTTTACTTTTTAACAATTCCACGACTGCTGGGCTTGCCAACCCTTGCGCAAAACTTGCCTGATCCTGCGGGGGGCGCAACAATTCGGCGCTGAGCAGTACGGTTTGATTACTCGGGAAGCCTTGCAATGACCTTGATTTCAAAGTCGAATCCCGCCAGCCAGGTCACGCCGACCGCCGTCCAGTTCGGGTAGGGTTTTTCCGGGAACGCGCGCGCCTTGGCTTCCATGACTGCGGCGAACTGAGCTTCTGGGTCAGTATGGAAAGTCGTCACGTCGACGATATCCTCGAAGCTTGCGCCCGCTGCTTCCAGGACACTCTGTAGGTTGTCAAAAGCGAGCTGCACTTGAGCGGCGAAGTCCGGCTCGGGAGAGCCGTCTTCACGGCTGCCAACCTGGCCCGAAACAAACAGTAGATCGCCGGAGCGAATGGCCGCGGAGTAGGCGTTCTGTTCATAAAGCGCTTGGCGGCCTGGGGGGAAAACAACGTCACGTTTAGCCATGTGTATCTCCATCAATAGGTCGAAGCCGACCCTTTATCTACGATGGCGTCACTTTAAGCCGTCACTAGAGGTGGATAAACGGCGAATTCTGTTCAACATTGTTTGTATATTTCAAACAATCAAAGGTGTTTGGCACCCTCATGGATCGTTTTAACGCAATGCAGGCTTTTGCTCGAGTCGTGGAGACGGGCAGCTTTACCAAGGCCGCTGAAACCCTTCATATGAGCAAGACCAGCGTGACGCAACTGGTGCAACAGCTAGAGGCACGGCTGCGCGTCAAGCTGCTCAACCGCACCACCCGGAAGGTTAACGTTACGGCGGACGGCGCGGCCTACTACGAGCGCGTTATCAAGCTTCTGGCTGATATGGATGATGCCGAAACCAGCCTTTCCAATGCTTCTGTGCTGCCTCGCGGCCTACTAAGAGTAGACGTGCCCAGTCCTTTTGCACGTATGATCCTGATTCCAGCCCTGCCCGCGTTCCACGCCCGTTATCCCGATATTCAACTCGATATGGGGGTGAGCGATCGAATGGTGGATTTAATTGGGGAAAGCGTGGACTGTGTAGTGCGCGGTGGGGAGCTCACCGATTTGTATTTGGTGGCACGTCGCGTAGGTGATCTGACGCTTGGGTTTTTTGCCGCGCCAAGCTATCTGGAAAGTACCGGTCTCCCTTCGCACCCGCAAGAGCTCTCACTTCCCCCGCACTACATTGTCGGTTTCAGATGGGCACGTTCTGGTTTGGCTTTTCCCTACGCCCTGCACCGCAATGCAGAGCGTGTCACCGTGCAGGGGCGCTATGTGATCTCGGTCGACGATGGGAACGCTGGGCTTGCAGCAGGTCTGGCGGGGCTCGGCATCATTTGGCTCCCGGATTACATGGCCAGAGAGCACGTAACGCGTGGTGAGCTGGTGCGCTTGTTTGATGACTGGCACCTCGATCCCATGCCGATGTACGTCGCCTTTCCACCGAATAGGCATGTAAGCGCCAAGCTGCGCGTATTTATCGATTGGGTCGTGGAGTTGATGGCTCAAAATACGCTTGGCGATAATCGGACGGGCTATAAACGCTGATATTTACGTCTTCCAGGGGCAGCGGTTGATATGTTGCCGCAGTGAAGCCGTTTAGTCATGCATGCTTGGTTTCAAGCTCGCCGGGAGTGGTCTTTATTGCTATTAAAGTAGGGCTATATGTCAGCAATCTCTATGCTTGAGTTAACATGTCTATGTTTTCTTAAAAGTGTTAGGCCATGAATGGAATTGAAAAATGGGTGAGGGAGGCGTGAATCTAACAAGGCATAAAGCCGCGCTCTATCGGCAGTTAGCGCCGGAAGCACGTCAGCAGAATGGGCTTTCAATACTCAATCAAGTGATTGGTGTGCTTATTTTGTTGGCATCGTTAACGGCTATTTTGGAGACGGAGCCTACCCTTCGCGCAAGCGCGCCATGGCTTTTCCCTACGCTCGAAACGATATTCGTGGTGGTGTTCATTATTGAGTATCTACTGCGGCTTTATTCGATAGGGGAAGACCCGCGGTATCGTGGGTTGAGTGGCCGTCTTCGCTATATCTTTTCGTTTTGGGCGTTAGTCGATCTGATCGCTATTTTGCCCTATTTTCTGGGTTTCCTGGCTCATAATAATGCCTTTTTAGTACGTCTATTGCGCTTGTTGCGTATGTTACGACTTGCCCGTTTGGGGAGATTTAGCCAAGCTTGGGCGGCACTAGCAATTGCCCTACACTCGCGATCTCATGAGCTATGGTTAAGCGCGGGCGTTGCCGGGTTATTGTTACTGTTTTCATCCTGCTGTCTATACGTAGCAGAAGCGTCAACGCAGCCGGAGGCGTTTGGCAGTGTGCCTCGGGCGTTGTGGTGGAGTATCGCTACGTTAACCACCGTTGGCTATGGCGATGTCACGCCGGTAACGGCAATCGGCAAACTTTTTGCTGGCCTAACCGCGGTGGCAGGCATAGGCATCATCGCTATGCCCACTGGGATCTTGGCGGCGGCGTTTAGTGATGCCTTCCAGAAAGCACATAAGATGCCAGAAAGTGGTGAGGAATAGCTTATTTCTGGAGCGTAGCTGATGTCTCTGCCCCCCTATCTGCGGCGGGCTTATGATGTGGCCGCTCCGACATAATGCGCGCTAGGCGCTCTAGGGCCAGTTCGAGCCGTTCGACCAAGCCTTCCAGCAGTACCCGGCGGTCAGCGGGCACGTCGCCGTAAGCCTCTATCGCTTCTTCCAACTGCTGGCCCGCTTGGCGAATCCCTTGGGGCTGGCGCCCGTTGGCGCTCTCTTCAAATCCGCTCGCCAGCGTGCGCAGCAGGTGGTGGTGCGCCTCGCGGATTCGCGGATGCGGTGCATCATCAAGCCGGTCACGCAGGCGCAGCGTCGCGGTGCCCACATCCAGCCCGGTTAAGCCAAGAATAAACAGGTGGCGCTGGTCTTCAGGCAGCATGTCGTCGTGCTGGGCCAACTGAAGAATCCGATCCGCCATATGGCCGCTGAAGCGGGTTTCGGCGTCGCGAATCGAGCGCCGCGTTAGCTCATGAATGTCTGTGGAAATGGCGCTGATCAGTCGCCGTCGTCTAAGGCGCGTGCCTAGCCCCGGCAGCAGACGAAAGCCCATTACCACGCAGCTAAGCCCAATGACCACGGCCACCACGCGGTTGGCGAAACTATCGAATGAGAAATCCATGCCGTTGCCGGGCATGGTCAGCAGAATATTGAAAATCGTAAACGCCAGGCAGTACCCCATCGTGGCTGGATTGGTGGCGCCCAATAATCCCAAAAACAGCGGCGTACCGAAAATCAATGCAAGCAAAGGAAAGCCATTGGCCTGGGAAAGCAGCACATGGCCGAATAGAAAGGCGCTGGGAATCGCCGCCAGCATGCCTTTGTAGAACATCATGGTGATCGCGATAGGGTTGTCACGGCTGGCGAAGAAGGCGGAAAACAGCGTGCCGAGCATCATCGCAATCATGGCGCTCTGCCAGGCGGTGATAATCCAAAAAGTCGCCAGTAGCGAGAATACCAGGCCCGAGCGTATAGCGTTGATACTCGCGGCGAGGTGGTCGCGGTGCCAGGCCAGCGGCGATGAACGCAGTTTATGGCTCTCCGGAGAGGCAATCGCTTCCCGGGCATCGAGCATGATCATGGCGTGCCCGATCGATTCACGTAGCCCCAAGCGCAGGCGCCGGTCAAGCGGGGCTAAGCGGCTCTCCTCCTCGTTTTCGTGAACCTGCTGGCGTAACGCCTGAAGAGCTTTTCTGGCCTCAACCACGCCTTTAACGTGTTCAGCATCGCGAAAGCCTTGAGCGACCTGCCCCGCCAGTTCGATACTTTGCGGGGCGAGGCGGTCGGCGTGGTCGTGCATCAGTTGATGAAGCGCCTGAAGATTGGCGAAAAAGCGCAGCGTGCGGCGGGTTAGTACGTGGGTGGCTCGCACCCGGCCAGAACCTGCCGGGCCTTCAAAACGGGCGGCCTGGCTATCGGTTTCCAGCAGGGTTAACGGCCCGAGGCTACTACGCAGGGCTTTCTGCATCGCCGGGATATCGTCGCTGGCTTCTAAGCGCAGGGCGGCATGCTCGAAGGCTTGGTTGATGACGTTGTCGGCCTGGGTGGCAAGGTGGGTGCCCACATGGGATGGCCAGAGCAGCGAGCTGACCAGCATGGCGCAGATGGCGCCCAGCCCGAGCTCGGTAAGGCGCGCCACGGCGATATCGAAGATCCCAGCGGGCGCGCTGCCGCTGGAGATGACCACGATCAGCATGGCCGTGACGGAGGCCATCAGGCAGCCGTAAGTGTAGTTATTACGCCACAGCGAGCCCACGTAGGTGCATAGCATAATCCAGGTGGTCAGTACGATAAGTGCCGGTACGCGGGCCTGGGCGAAGAGCGCCATGATCGCGATGCCCGCCACGGCGCCAAGCAAAGTGCCGACAAGCTGGCAGATGCCTTTCTCTACCACCATACCGCTCATGGGGCGAATCTGCAGAAACGCCGCCGACATCAGCGCCCAGTAGGGGCGCTCCACGTCAAGCCAGAGCGCAACATAAAGGGCGAGCATCATCGCCAGGGTGGTCTTGATGGCAAACTTGACCGCCGTGGCGTTGGGCGTCAGGTAGGTGCTAATAAAGGGTGACATAGGTCATTCAGGCTGTTCGGCAGGGCGGACACGCACGGTCGCTGTCATGCCGACACTCAGCAGCGTGTCATCAGGAACCTCAGCGAGTGAAATACGCACCGGAATGCGCTGCGCCAAGCGCACCCAGTTAAAGGTTGGATCCACCTGGGGCAGCAACTGCTGGTTAAGGGTTGTGTTGCTGTCGGCGATGCCCCGGCCAATACCTGCCACTCGCCCATTCAGGTGAGTGTCGCCGTTCATCAGAATCACCTCTACCGGGTCACCAACCTTGATTGAGTCCATTTTGGTCTCCTCAAAATAGCCCACTACATAGAAGGAGTTATCCGCAATCAGCGCCATGACGGGAGAGCCGCGGTTGGCATACGTGCCAGCGGTGAGCTGCACATTGAGTATGTGGCCGCTCGCTGGTGCGGTTACTTGGGTGCGCGCTAAATCAAGCTGGGCACTGGCCAGCTCCGCCTGGGCCTGCTGTAAATCGGCGGCTGCAATCCGGGAGTTGATCTGGGCGATCTGCTGGTTTTCTGCGCTAATCGCACGATTGTTGCTCAACTGGTTACGTCGACTCTCCTCGGCGCGGCTTAGTTCCAGGGTGGCCTGGCGGTGCTCAACCGTGGCCTGAGCGCTGTCGACCGCTGCCTGATAGCGAGTGTCGTCGATCGCAAACAGTGTGTCGCCCTGAACAACATGGTCGGTGTCGGCGACGTTCAAGGTGCGCACCCAGCCGGAGACGTCCGGGGCAATGGTAACAACCTCAGCATGCACTCGGGCGTCGCGGGTCCAGGGGGTGTAAAGGTAGTAGCGCCAAAGCCAAGCACCGGCAGCAATGGCGATAGCGACAATAATTAAAGTGAGCAAAATACGAAGCGAAGGGCGCATCAGCGATTCTCTCAAGGGCTGTCTCAAGGGCTTTGAAGCAACACAGTAAAAATGAAGGTAGTGGCCGCTGTGAAGATGACAAACAGCGAGATATCGAACCATGCCTCGTACCAGAGGGCGTACTCGCCGGCCACCCAATGCAGTAGCGAGCGAACAGTCAGCGTAGCAATAAAGCCAATCAACGCGTAGATCAGCAGTGGGCTAAGGTAGATGCCACCAATGGCGATTTCTTGAAGACCCATAACAACCTTAAGTGGACGATAAGGACGGAAATTTAACCCCAGCCGAGAAAAATCAGCCAACAGTATAGTGAGAATTAACAGAGTTTGCCTTTGCTGACCAGTTGGCGCAGCTAAAGGCTCGTGGCACTCACATAGAGTATGGCGCAGCGGCACGTCTTAATGAGCAGGCAGAAGGCGTTGAACTGGTAATGCAGGATGATCGTTTGTTTCCACTGGCGGGGCTTTCTACACACAGAACGCTGATGTTCGGCATTTAACGTTTGAATTCAGGCGCCAATATGTCAGATAAATCTCAATTAGTTAAATTAGAACTATGCTTTAGTATTAGTGTCGTACTTGCCAACTCTTAGGTCGTAGGAGAAGGCGTTTGTTGATCAAAAAGAAGAAAGCTCGGTCTCATACCGAGGATCGCTGCCTGGCACTGGTACTGGCGACGGCTGCCGGTATTCTCAATGCCATGGCGTTGGGGGCTTTTGGGTTTCTCCCTTCCCATATGAGTGGCAACGCCTCACAAATGTCGACTGAAGTGGTCAGCTCCGATACCTATGGCTTGTTGTTTCTGGCAGCCCTGCTCTTGGCATTCGTGACAGGCAGTACGCTCGCTCGCGTTGCCGTGGTCGTGGGGCAGAAACTGAGAACCATCTTCTGCCTGATTCTCTTGGCGGAAGGCGTGGCATTGACTGCAGTGTCGGTGTTTGAACTGCTGTTTTACTCGACACGCTTCAACGAGGAAGTGCTGATAGCATTGGGCTTCTTGATGGGAGTTCACAACGCAACGTCAACGCAACTCTCAAACGGTCGGGTGAGGTCGACTCACGTGACCGGCACACTAACGGATGCTGGTATCGCGTTAGGCTCGTTCTTATCATCCTTGGTAGCACGCGGAGAGGCGACCGACCGCCGTGCTTGCCGAAAGCAACTCTATACGCATTTGACGACGATTTTTTCATTTCTGACGGGGTGTGTTATCGGATTTGTGTTGTTCAATTTGTTTGGTTTCAAGGCAATGCTGGGGCTGGGGGCTGTTTTGATGATCGTTCCCTTGAGCGCAATTGTTATCACGGTGCGTACGGCCAGTAAGTTGATGGACGCCAGAAGAGCCTAACGGGGAGTGGCGTCCTTTCGCCGGTCGCACGGTTATGGCTCACTGAATTGCAGTGGCATCAGGCCTGCTGTTTACCCGAGTGCCTTCCGCTAATAGATAGCCTGCGACACTACTGTTTGGCATTTACCACAAGCGCTAACTGTACTAATGCCCCTGCTGCGGCGATTGCCCCCGCGCCCACCGCTAATGTCGAAACGGGAAGATGGAGGGAAAGCAAAACTCCGCCACACGCCGCACCAATGGCACTGCCTAAATAGAGCGCCGATTCATTGAGCGCGACCGCCAAGTTGCCGTCGCCATGAGCTTGGCGCGTGCGAACGAGCTCGTTGTTTTGTGGCACTTGCAGCGCCCAGCCCACGGCGCCCCAAAGCGCGATCGGGAATAACGTCAGCAGAGGATGAACCGATGTCGAAAAAGGTAGGGCGATGAGCGCTATAAAGAGCAGTAGCATGATCGCCAAGGTCATTACCGGGCCGTTAAATTTGTCGACCAATGGGCCAATCAGAAAGCTGCCCACGACGCCGCCAATTCCCCATACCCACAAATAACCGGTAATCGACTGAACAGCGCCTGACTCAGTGGCCGCCATAAAAGGGGCGATAAAGGTGTACATGCCCAGGCTGGCAATGGCCGCCAATAAGGAAACCGCCAGAATGGCCATGGCATGAGGGCTTTTCAAAATAGCCAGCTTGCGGGCAAGAGCAAGCACTGGCGTGGCTGGTAGTGCAGGGAGTTTGGCGTGAAGTCCGGCGTAGGCGATGCAGCCAAGACCTGCGATAAGCCACATTGCTGACGCCCAGCCTAAACGTTCAGCGAGCAGCAGACTGATAGGCACCCCCAGTACCGTGCCGCTCGCCATGCCGCCCATGATGATCGCAATCGCTTTACCGCGCTGGGGCTCTGGCGTGATGGCGGCTGCGGCGGCAATGCCCATGGCAAGATAAACCCCGGCGCCCACGCCAGCGACTGCTCGCCATATAGCGAGGGCGATAAAGCTAGTGGCCAGCGCGCTGGCGATATTGGCCACAATAAAAACGGCCAACGCCACTAGTAAGCCCAAACGTTGATGATGGCCGGGCAGTAGTGCCACGACGACGGGCGAGCCTAAGCCATAGGCTAATGTGAACGCCGTGACTAACTGGGCGGCCTTGGCAGCAGAAGCACTAAAAGCGTCGCCAATAAGTGGAATAAGCCCCGCAGTGACATAAGAGGCCATTCCCAACGCAAACGCCCCCAGGGCGATTAAATAAACCGATAAACGAGACTGATCAGCCATCACGCTCTCCATGTTAGATAAGGATTGAAAAATCACCGCTAGTTCTGCCAGCGAGAGGCTATTCTGGAGAGGCTTTTAAAGGGGTACAATTTAACTGTTTATGCTATTACTAAAAGTGATACGTTATTTAGAGGTAATGAAATGACCGCTGCCCGGACGTTGACTCGAACGCGGGAAGACTTGGCTGCGTTTCTACGCAAGCATCGCGAGAAAATTGCCCCGGAAGAGGTGGGGTTGCCTCGTGGAAGGCGGCGGCGCACGCCAGGGTTAAGGCGCGAAGAGGTCGCCGCTTTAGCGGGCGTGGGGCTGACTTGGTATACCTGGTTGGAGCAGGGTCGCGATATTAGCGTATCGGCGACGTTTCTGGATAACTTATCCAAAGTGCTCAAGCTGGATGCGGCTGAACGCCGCCATCTGTTCTTGCTTGCCCATCAGCGGCTACCCTCTGAGCTAGGCAAAACCTGGTGCAGCGTGCCGCCGCTGGTGCAAACCTTGATGGACGACCTGCCCACACGGCCCGCCTATATCCTGAACCTACGCTGGGACGTGCTGGCCTGGAACGCTGCCGCTGATAAGCTGTTCAACTTCTCTGCCCATGCACCTGAACGCCGCAATATGCTGTGGTTGTTATTTACCGACCCTGCCATGCGCCAGCGGTTATCACCCTGGGAGGAGCAGGTTTGCCAAATGCTATCCAGCTTCCGACGCGACTTTGCCCGTGCGTCTGAGGATCCCGCTATCGATGGATTGGTTGAAGAGTTAACCAAAGTGGCGCCCGAGTTTAAGGCATGGTGGAAAAATCAGGAGGTCAACGCGCCTTGCCAGGGCGTGCGCCATCTTTATCTGGATGGGATCGGCGCTATCGCGTTTGAACACACCACGCTCACCGTTGATGAAGAGCGCCACCTACGGTTGGTTTATTATGCCGTAAAGGAGGCGGATCCTCAGAGTGCTGCTTTTACCCACTGGGTGAGTGACGACAAAGGCGCGAGGTAAGGGTGGAATTTAAGCAAACGTGGCCACAACGTCGTCTATAAAATGACGTAGCTTCGGCGTCATGCGCTGATCGGTGGCGTAGAGCAGGTGCATGGGTCTTGAAGGCCCCTCATAGTCTGGCAAGATGCGCACCAGCCGCCCGGCGGATAACGCCTCAGCCAATGCGGCTTCATAGCCCAATATAATACCGAACCCCTCCAATGCTGCGCGAAGCAGCCCTTTCCAGTCATTGATTTGCAGCCGCCCGCTCACGGGGGCGTCATATAGGCAGTTGTCGCGACTGAAGCGCCACGTTCTGCCCAAAGTGCCGAACCAATAGGTGAAACCCAAGCACTCATGCTCCAGCAGATCCGCCGGTGTCTCAGGCTCACCATGCTCAGCTAAATAAGCTGGTGAGGCACAGGCGATAAGCCGATAGGGGGCAAGCGGACGTGCCACCAATGTAGTGCTGTCGGTGATTGGCCCAAGGCGAATGACGGCTTCGTAACCTTCCTCGATAGGGTCGACCAGACGATCCGACAAGGTGAGATCGACCTCTACTTCTGGGTACTCACGAAGATAGCGGGTAACCAGTGGAACCAGGCTTTGACTGCCAAAGGTGACGGGCGCGTTGATTCTGAGGCGGCCTCGTGGAAGGGCCCTGGCTTGTTCCGTCAGCGCTTCGGCCGCCTCGACTTCAGCGAGGATCGTTTGGCAACGCTCATGATAGAGATACCCGATCTCGGTCAGGCTCTGTTTGCGTGTGGTGCGGTGCAATAGCCGCGCCCCAAGCTGCTGTTCCAGGGCCATAACGTGTTTGGAAACCATCTGCGTCGATAAGCCGAATTCTGCGGCGGCGGCCGTGAAGGAGCCAAGATCGGCAGCCCGCACAAAAACAGCCATGCTCGTTAGCCGATCCAGCATTATCAACTCCCAGTAGATAGTTAAGTGAATAAGGTGATGTTTATCACGCTTGAGTGGCAGGATAAAGTGCTGTTCATCTTAAAACTGCCAGGAGAAAGATATGCGGATCGGTATTATTGGTGCAGGTTTTATCGGGCAAGCGTTTGCACGCCTGGCGATTGCGGCGGGCCATGACGTCATGATCAGTAACTCGCGGGGGCCGCAGACACTCAGCAGCATCCCGGCGAAAATTGGCGCCCAGATCGGTACCGTGCATGAGGCCATCGGCTTCGGCGACATTATCCTGATCGCCATTCCTTTTCATCAATACGCGAATCTTCCCGTTGAGTCGCTACGCGACAAGATCGTGTTGGACGCCAATAACTACTATCCAGATCGGGATGGAACGATCCTGGAACTGGATGAGCGTCGGGCGACGACGAGTGGACTGCTGGCGCAGCATTTGACAGGCTCCCGTCTCGTGAAGGCATTCAACGCGATCCTGGCCTCCGATCTGGAGAAGGGCGGGCAGACGCTGCCTTCGGGAAACCGGCGCGCCTTGCCTATCGCGGGGGATGATGACGCGATTAAGGAGATCGTCGCAAGCTTGGTGCTCCAGTTGGGCTTCGATGTTGTTGATGCCGGGCCGCTGTCGGAAGGCTGGCGTTTTGAGCGCGCCAAGCCAGCTTATTGCATACCGTACGATCGAGAGGGATTGCGCCAGGCACTTGATGAGGCGCAACGCAACATTGATATGCCGGAAGGATCATGGCGTCGGTAAAAGGTAAATAAATATAAAGTTTTATTAGTTTTTAAACCAAAAGGTTCCTGGGAACAGCAGTTGAAAGGAAGTGATTCTATGAATATTCGTCTGGTTCTCACCGAGGCTTAAGATCTCGCATAAGCGAGAATTATGTTCATCGACTCAACTGATGGTGACGTTTAGGCAGTGTATGGCCGCCATCGCCGAAACACTGGCACTCAATAAGTCGGTCACCACTAGCGAGAGCAATAGTTAGTGTAAAGAAAATAATAATGATTTGTATTAACTGAATGCTGTTATTAGAATTACCCTCCGTTTGCTGATCGTTTGGGGGGGGAGAATGCCGGGTTCAGCTAAAAGTACGCCGCTGGCTGAGATGTACAGTGCTCACCATGGCTGGTTGCAGCACTGGTTGCAGCGCAAAACGGGCTGTAGCTGGCAGGCGGCTGATCTGGCTCAGGATACCTTTCTGCGCATTCTCACCTCTCCGAGTAACGCCGACAAAATTAGCAAACTCCATGAACCGCGTAACTTTCTGACCACCATTGCCCGCCGGGTGTGGGTGGATTTTGTGCGTCGGGATGCCTTGGAAAAAGCCTGGCTGGAAGCCCTGAAGCAGCAACCCGAGCCGGTGTTTATCTCGCCGGAAGAGCAGGCCCTGATTCTGGAGACGCTGTTTCAGGTCGATGAAATGTTGGAAGGGCTGGGCAAAAAGGTCAGCCAGGCGTTTCTGCTTTGCCACCTGGAAGGTCTTCGTTATGCCGAAATCGCCGAGCGTTTGGGGGTCTCTGTCAGTTCGGTAAAAAAATACATAGCCAAAGCCACCGAGCACTGCCTGCTACTGATGTGCGATGAACCGCTATGAGCGATACCCGGGTAGCCCGCAAAGATATCCTCAGATCTGCCGCCCGCTGGTATGCGCTGCTGTGCTCGGAAGAGGTTACCGAACAGCAAAAAAACGCCCATGATGCGTGGTTAGCGGAGGATCCGGCCCACGCTCGGGCTTGGCAGCAGGTAGAAAAACTGCGTCAGCAACTGCAGGAGATTCCTGGTGCCCCTTCGCTCGATGCGTTGCAGATCAAACAGCACCAGGGGCATAGCCGACGAGCAGTACTGCGTGGTTTTGCTTTATTGGCAGCAGGAAGCGCGCTGGGCTCGTTGGCCTGGCAGCAGGCGCCAATAGAAAGCTGGATGGCCAGTCACCGCACCGCACGGGGCGAGCGCCGCGAATATACCCTGGCCGACGGTACGCAATTGGTACTTAACACGGCCACCGCGCTGGATGTAGTGGAAACCTCGACCACGCGGTTGATTCGCCTCTATGAAGGCGAAATCTTTATTCGCACGGGCCAAGGGGCGAAAGGCGTTGCCGCCGCTAAAGCGCTGCAGGTGCATACCGAGCAAGGCACTGTTGTGCCGTTGGGCACCGTGTTTACCGTGCGCAAGCAGGGCACGTCTACCCAAGTCACCGTGCTGGAGGATGAGGTCGAGTTGATTCCGCAGTTGGCTGGTGGCAAGACCCAGCGCCTTGTTGCTGGAGAGCAGGCGCAGATGAGCTCACGCTCTGTAGAGGTTGCCACCGCCACCGCCCAGGCGGATAGCTGGACACGCGGTCTGCTGGTAGCGGTGGACTGGCCGTTGAGCCGTTTGGTAGCAGAGTTGAGCCGTTACCGGACAGGCGTGCTGCGTTGTGATCCCGACATTGCCGGGCTGAGGGTATCAGGCGCTTTCCCTATTGATGATACCGACCGGGCGCTGCAAGCCATTGCCAATGCGCTGCCGGTTAGCGTCGACCGACTGACCCAATACTGGGTAACCCTCAAATCTAGCGAATAAAAAGTTGGATTATTTATTGTCCCTTTTTCGATCTCGTTCGACCCAGAGATAAAGCAACCGATTCTGGAATTAACGAGATAAAGATGACCAAACCCTTTAACCCCAAGCAGACACTCATATCCCTCCGATACCACCATGGCAAACCCACGTGTGCGCTTGGTGGTATCGCATTGGGCTGTGCCCTGATGAGTTCGATGGCACTGTTGCCCCTACAGGCAGCGCAGGCGCAAACAACGGACGGGCAGGCGCAACAGGCTGCTAGCCAGCAGGCATACAGCATCGAGCCGGGATCGCTGGGCAGTGTATTGAGCCAGTTCGCCAGCCATGCGGGCATTGTGTTGTCCTTCCCCGCTGATCTCACTGATGACCTGCAAAGCGCTGGATTGAATGGGCGTTATAGCGTGGAGGAGGGGTTTGAGCAGTTGCTTCAGGGCAGTGGTTTGAGAGTGGTCAAGCGGGGGGCCGCGGACTATGTAATGGAAAAAGCAGGTACTGCAGAAAACATGGTATTGGATACCGTGGCAGTGGTAGGCAGCCGAATCAGTAGTGACGGTTATTTGGCTTACAGCACCTCAGCGGGCAGCAAAACCGATACACCGCTGATAGAGCTTGCGCAAAGTATCAGTGTGGTCACCGAAGAGCAGCTTCGTGACCGGCAGCCGTCGTCAGTAGAGCAGGCGGTGGCTTATACGGCTGGGGTTCGGGTTGAAGCAGCGGGGATGGATCCGCGCTTTGACTTGATATCGGTGAGGGGGTATCCGACGGTATATCATGGCGATTTCCTGGATGGCTTGCGCCAACCCAATAGCGGGTGGCTCTCCTACTACTCCACCGTGCCCTATAATCTGGAACGTATTGAGATAGTCAAAGGCCCTGATTCGATGCGCTATGGTCAGCTATCACCGGGTGGGCTGGTGAACCGGGTTAGCAAACGTCCTAGTGCTGATGCACCACAGGAAGTGCAACTGCAGGTGGGCAGCCATGACCATCTGCAAGGCCAGTTCGATGTGGGTGGTGAGATGGGCAGCGATGTGCAGTACCGCCTAGTGGGCGTTATGCGCGATGCGCAAACGGACATTGAACAGGTGGATAATGACGTCACCCTACTAGCGCCAACCCTCCATTGGCAGATGAGCGATCGTACCGACATTACCTTTATTACCCAGTATCAGGAACGCCAGACCTCTGCTTCACCGCGTCCTTATCAGGACGGCGATAACCTGACTCATTTTTGGTCCAGCGATGAAGACTTTGACAAGTTGGATCAAGAGCAGTGGGCACTGGGTTATGAATTTAACCACCGCTGGAGTGACCAACTGCAACTGCAGCAAAATGTGCGCTACGGCCAGGTGGATACCACCAACCAGTACCTCTCAGCAGGCACCTTATCCGGTACAACGCTGAGCCGGAGCAGTGTCGGCCTTTACGAAGAGATGGAGTCGCTTAGCACGGACACCCGGCTGATGGCGACATTTGATCAGGGCAAGGTGGAGCACCAGGTGATGTTAGGCGCCGACTACGCCTATCTCGAGAACGATGTTATTTATGCGGGTGGTAGCGCACCGTCGATCGATATCGATAACCCGGATTACAGTCAGCCTGTAGCCCAGCCGAGTAACGTGTGGACAAACGACAGTGGGAAAGCCCACCGCAGAGGTCTTTATTTACAGGATCAGGTCAAGCTCGATAACTGGCGTTTGACCGCAGGAATCCGCCGCGACTGGGCGCGTGACGAGACTCGCAACAACCTCACCGGTACTGCCAGCGAAAGCCGGGATGAGAAAAACACTTGGCGCTTCGGCGCACTCTACGCATTTGATTCGGGGCTGTCGCCGTACTTCAGCTATGCGCAATCGTTTCTGCCTGAGAGCGGTACCGATGTCAGCGGCAATGACTTCGATCCTACCGAAGGTGAGCAGTTTGAGCTGGGGCTGAAATATCAGCCAGCGGGCAGTGACGCGATGCTGACTGCGGCGATCTACCAGATCGATGAAGCCAATCGTAAAACCACT
This sequence comes from Halomonas sp. AOP13-D3-9, assembly GCF_052379125.1. Taxonomy (NCBI): domain Bacteria; kingdom Pseudomonadati; phylum Pseudomonadota; class Gammaproteobacteria; order Oceanospirillales; family Halomonadaceae; genus Halomonas; species Halomonas sp. AOP13-D3-9. Next base: position 44,012 of record NZ_JBQSYH010000012.1, read on the forward strand.
GATCTCGAGAACCCGCTATTTCAAGTACAAACCGGAGAAGTGCGTACCCGTGGTCTGGAGCTTGAGGCCGTCGGGAATGTCACCGACGACCTGCGCATGACTGCAAGCTACAACTACAACCGCAGCGAAATCACCGCGGATAATGATGGCAACGAGGGCAGTGACCTGGCGAATACCCCGCGCCATCTGGCGTCCCTTTGGGTGGACTATCGCGTTCCTGCTTTGGAACGACTGCATCTTGCCGGTGGGGTGCGCTACATCGGTAGTGAGTACATTGATAATGCCAACAGCAATAAAAACTCTGCATACAGCCTAATTGATATGGCGGCACACTATGATTTCGCGGGCTCTTTACAGGGAGTTCGTGCCAGCCTCAACGCCACTAACGTAACGGATGAAGAGCATATCTCCTGTGAGGGCATCTATTGCTATCGCGGTGCCGGTCGCAGTCTGATTGGTAGCATCGCTTACCAATGGTGATGAAGCGACAGCGTCGCGAGGGCAACGAGTCATGAAACTGTTTGTGAGTAGTTTAGTGTTTGCTGGGTTGGCTTTAATGGCAGGCTCAGGGGCAGCGCACGCAGATGAGCCAAGCTTAACGGCTGAACGTCAAGTGACCCTTGATCAGACGCTGGAATGGACGATGCAAAACGATCAGGGTGCCACCTACCGTATTCTTATCAGCAAACCGGAAGGCGAGGTGCCCGACAGCGGCGGTTACCCGGTGATCTATGTGTTGGATGGCAACGCTTATTTCGCTTCCTTGCATGAGGCCAAGCGTGCGCAAGCGTCGTTCCGCCAGGCCATTATTGTGGGTATTGCTTATCCCGGCGAAGCGCCGCATAACTTCCTGCGGCGCTCTTACGATTTATCACCGCCGGTGGCCGAGGAGCAAAACACGCCACCTCAGGGCGGGCAGGATGAGCTGTTGGATTTTATCGAGCAGAGCCTGATGCCAGCCGTCGCCGAGCGATTTCCTGTGGATGCTCACCACCAAAGTCTCTACGGTCACTCTTTTGGTGGCATGTTTGCAATCTATGCTCTGTTTACCCGGCCGGATCTTTTCAACCACATCGTCGCTGCCAGCCCCAGCCTGTGGTGGAACGATAGCTACCTGTTGAAACATGAACGCGACTTCAGGCAGCAGGTTGAAACCGGAGAGACCAGTGTTATTCATCACAGCTTGTCATTGATCGTGGCCGACAACGACTCCCTGCAGAACCAGCAGGATGCTCGTCAGTTCTATCAGCGGCTTGAAGATCTTTCGGCATACGGTTTGCGTAGTAGCTTTTACCGCGTAGAGGGCGAAGATCATATGTCGATTCCGTTTGTACTTGAGTCGCGGGTTCTCAAACAGCTTCTGGGTACTCGGGGTGGCTGACTGCGTGATTTAAGCGATCAAGTACTTCCCTGGCAGCCGTTCGGCCAAAAACTCCATAAACAGCCGTGTGCGCTGGGAAAGTGTCGTTTGGCGGTAGTACACGGCGTTTACGGCTTGGGTTTGCGGTTCAATGTGGTCGGGCAGTACGTCCACGAGGGTGCCTTTTTGGCGGGGTGCAATAGTCATAAAGTCGGCCAAGCAAACAATACCTTCTCCCGCAATGGCCAGCTCTATCAGCGTGCTGCCGCTGGAGGCCGCCAGCGATGGCGTGATATGTAATAGTTGGCCGTCGGCGCGGAGTAGGGGCCATTGATTGAGATGATCTAGCTGGTTAAACCCCAGTAAACTGTGCTGTTGAAGGTCTTCAATATTTTGCGGTACGCCGTTGCGTTCAAGATAGGTGGGGCTGGCAAGAAGGCGCAGCGGGCTATGGCCGAGTAAGCGTGCGTGCAGGGATGAGTCTTCCAGGCTGCCGATGCGAATGGCCAGATCAACCCGCTGTTCGAGCAGGTCGACAAAGCGATCATGGGTATCCAGCTCCAGCGTAATACCCGGGTAACGGGCGCGGAACTCGCCAATCACCGGCACAATCACGAACTGCATAAAACTGGGGGCGGCGTTAACTCGCAGCCTGCCTTGAGGCTGGTTATGGCGATCCAGCATTGCTTCTTCTGCTATCTCCACGGCGGCAAGAATAGCTCGGCAGTGGCCCAGAAACGTTTCGCCTTCTTCGGTAAGCTCCAAGCGGCGCGTTGTGCGACGTAATAGCGTGGCGCCAAGTTTTTGCTCCAGACGGTTAAGCGTACGGCTAACCCCGGAAACGGTCATGCCAAGCCGCTCAGCGGCGCCGGTGATGGAACCGCTATCCACGACCGTCACAAAGGCTTGTTGTTCTTCAAGGGTGCTTTTCATAAATTGCTTTTCATAGCGCTGCCGTTTGCCTTAGTGAGTGTTTAACATTGTTGATTTAAAATCAAAAGAGTCTTGCTGTTACGTCGCTTCTTTTTCCGCGCTGTTACTCCCACAATACGCGCCATTAACGTCAAACCTATTCGGTTAGTTTTGATGATGAACCTCTTTGGGAGAAAGCGTTAGATGAAGATTCTACTGATTAACGGTGGCAAGGCGTTTGCCCACTCTGGCGGTGAACTCAACAATACCCTGCACGGCGTGGCAGTGAATACGTTGCAGGAAATGGGGTATGAGGTGCGCGAGACGGTGGTTGATCAAGGCTACAATCTTGAGACCGAAGTGCAGAACTACCTATGGGCGGACACCATTGTGTATCAGATGCCGGGTTGGTGGATGGGAACGCCCTGGATCGTTAAGCGCTACATCGATGAGGTGTTCACAGAAGGCCATGGTTCGCTTTACGCCAGCGATGGCCGCTCGCGGCAAGACCCGACTAAACAGTATGGCAGTGGCGGCTTGCTGCAAGGGCGTCGCTACATGCTGTCGCTGACCTGGAATGCCCCTTTGGAGGCCTTCGACGAGCCGGACAATTTCTTTGAAGGGCGTGGTGTGGATGGTGTTTACTTCCCCTTCCACAAATCGCAGGCGTTTATCGGCTTAGAGGCATTGCCGACCTTTATCGCCAACGATGTGATGAAAATGCCGGATGTCGATCGCGACAAAGCGGCTTATCGTGCCCATCTTCGCAAAGTACTTGGCTAACGCACTTGGCTAAAGTATTGGGCTTAACGTAGTTGATTCGGACAAGCCCACTTCGCGAAGTGGGCTTTGTTTGACCGGTTTGTCTGACTTAGCGATCCCGATCCAAGCTTTGCACCGTCAGATCCAGCGCCTTGTACATATCCAGGCGGGCGGACAGACCAATATCTGGGTGATTCAGCTCGTTGGCACGTTCCGATGGCAATATCGGCGCAGTTAGATCATCCGCATCTGTCGGCTCGAAATCGTACTCTTCACCGATCGTCATGGCGCTGCGGCGAAGCAGCATGCGTAATTGCGCCGGGGTAAGCTCGGGGTCAATCGACATCATTGCCGCCAACAGGCCGGCTACCAGAGGCGTTGCATAGGACGTTCCGCAATGGGCTTCGCCTTGCTCACCCTCTACCAGGGAAGAGCCTCGTACACAGGCCGCTGCGGTTATATCCACCCGCATATCGATATTGGACGCATTCCGTTTGACCACATAGCGAGGATCTTCAACCTGCACATCCTCATCGCTGCGTTCATGCCCACCCACGACAAACAGTTGGTCGGTAATAAAAGAAGAGGGCAGGCGATAATCGTCACTTCCTGAAAATGACGACGCGTTGCCTGCTGAATTCACGACCACTACATCGGGGTGTTCGCGGCGCAGCCATAAGAAGAACTCTTCGAGCAGTTCTTCGTAACCGCTCATGGCGATGCCGGAACGCACCAGCGAATCGATTTCTTTCCCGTTAATGTCGATTGCCCCTACTCGGTGAATGCCCCAACTCCAGTTGAGTACGCGTACTCCGTCCTCTACCAGATTGACGGAAGCAGCAACATTAGCCGTTATGCCTGCATCTGAGTTGCGATCCACAATCACGTCGAAGCCAGGGCCCACATCGTCCAACCCGCGTAAAAAACCGCTATTGCCGCCTTCGTTCCAGGCCGCGGCAAATACCCCAGCGACCGTTGTGCCATGCCCATCGGGCTTAGCCGCATCGCGGGCGTACACGCAGGTTCTAGACGAATCAGTGCGGCAGTCACCCAGGTAATCGGTAAAATCCGGCGCGTCGAAGTCCACCTCTCGCTCGATGACACCAATACGTATGGGCTGCGTCTCGATATCCCCGCCGTGGCCCTGGCGTGATAAGCGTCGCTGGTAATAGTTCACGGCATCCAGAAAACGATTCGATGCCCACTCCTGATTATCCGCAGCGGGCGGCTTTTCCGTTTCGCTCTCAATGCTCTCTTCTGCCCCCGACTCTTCGACCACCACCGCATCCACGCTCACTTCGCTGCCTAGCCTAAGTACCAGCGCGTCGCGCTCTTCCAGGTTGCTGGCGGGCAAGCGCAACTGATAGGTATTGAGCGGTGGAATCATACCGACGACTTCGGCGTCGTACTTCTCTGCCAAACGCTGGGCCTCCTCGGCGCCGTCGTGGCTCTCTTCAATAATCAGGCTGATCAGATCCACGTAGGTGGTGATGTCATCCATGTTCTTCGCCACCTCTTGATCGGTGGCGGCTACTACGTGGCTGCCGTTAAGACTGAGCCAAACCGGGTTGCTGGACTGCTCACGCTGCTCAAACCACAGTGGGCCGCTTTGCGCATCAGCGCTGCTGATGCGTACACGCACCCGATCATTATCGTGAGTGATGTCATCTGGCTGAAGCGCTGTGCCGTTCAGCTTTATCTGAAAGTCGTTGTTCTCAAGCCCACTGACGCGAAGACAGAACTCTTGCATATCCAATTGCAGTAGATTGCCACAGCGCTGCAGTTGCTCGATGCGCAAAGGCTGTTCTTCGTTTGCAGACTGCTCAGCAACCGCGGTAGATCCGATCAAAAATCCGATCAACATTAATGCCAGTGCCGAAACCAGCCGACCAGCGCCTAAACAGGTTACTGCCATATCCCTACTCCAAACGGTATCCAATTGACTGCACGTAGCATAAACGCATTAGCTGAACAGAACATGAACCCGTTTGGTACGAGAGGGTATCTATTGAGGCTTTAACGGCTAAAACGATAACGCAGTTTAGGCAGGGAGCGGGCAACAGGCGGCAGGCGGGTGGCCATAATCAGCGCCGCAATGGCGGCATACATGGCCCACTCTTGCATATCGGCGCGCACTACCCAGAAGAAGTGCAGCAGCACCAGCCCCAAAATGGCGTAGGAGAATTTGTGCAGCGGCTTCCAGCGTTTGCCTAGGCGCTTCATCGACCACTTGTTGGACGTCGCCCCCAGCACGGCAAGGCCGATCAGCGCGATCATACCGACAATAATATACGGGCGCTTGACGATCTCACTACCCAACAGTGCCCAGTTAAGCCCCAGAATAAACAGCGCGTAACTAAGCATATGTAGGGTGGCGTAGGCCAGCGTCCAGAGCCCCAACTGGCGGCGGATCAGCGCAAAGCCTTTCCAGCGGGTGAGCTTGGTCAGTGGGGTAAGGCTAAGGGTGAATAGCAGCAACCACAGCGCGCCAATGCCGATATTCAGTAGCAGGTAGCGCCCCGGTTCGGGGCCTGCGGCGTTATTCGCCACCTGCCAGCTCCAAAACAGCAGCGGTGCTAGCGCCGCCAGAAATACCGCGACGCGCCAGGCTAGCCATTTGTGCTGCGTTGTCATCAGTAGTTCTTCCTCAAATCTAACCCCGCATACATCTCGGCGACTTCGTCGGCGTAGCCGTTAAACATCAGGGTATCGATGGTGTTGGGGTTGAACAGGCTGTTGGGTAAACGCCGCTCGGTGGCTTGGCTCCAGCGGGGGTGGTCTACCTCTGGGTTAACGTTGGCATAAAAGCCGTACTCATCGGCGGCAATCTGCTGCCAGGAGTTGACCGGCTGCTCTTCTACCAGCGAGATGCGCACAATCGATTTGATACTCTTAAAGCCGTACTTCCAGGGCACTACCAGCCGTAGGGGCGCGCCATTTTGGTTGGGCAGCTCGCGACCGTACATGCCCATGGCCAGCAGCGTTAGCGGGTGCATGGCTTCGTCTAAACGTAGGCCTTCCACGTAGGGCCAGTCGATGATTGAGAACGAGGAGCGCTGGCCGCGCATCTGCTCGGGATCTACCAGGGTTTCAAAGCGCACGTACTTGGCTTTGCTGGTGGGGTCGGCGCGCTTGATGATTTCCGCCAGCGGAATACCCAGCCAGGGAATCACCATCGACCACGCCTCGACGCAGCGCAGGCGGTAAATGCGCTCTTCAAACTGTGAGGGCTTGGCGAAGTCCTCCAGGGCAAAACGCCCGCCGTTATTGACTTCGCCATCGACCACCACGCTCCAGGGCTGGGTTTCCAGGCTACCCGCATGGCGGGCGGGGTCGCCCTTGTCAGTGCCGAATTCGAAAAAGTTGTTGTAGCCACTGGCATCATCAAAGGGGGCGATTTTATCTTTGTCTGGGTCGCTAGGGGTAATGGCCCTCCATTGAGTGTCGCTGATTTTCTCCTTTAGCCACGCGGGCGCATCGCCTTCAGGCACGTCCGAGTAGTCAGCGTTGGCATGGGCATGACCGGATAGGGCGAGTCCCGCGCCTAGGCCTGCCATACCGCCCATAAAGCGCCGCCGGGAGAGGTAGATGGATTCCGGCGTGACATCGGATTCGTGTAAATCACTCGGTTTGGCAATCTTTATTAGCATTAGGTGTCTCCACTAGAGCCTGTACGGGTAGCATACGGGGTGAATGCTGCATTCGATATCAATGGGTGTCGTAAGTTCGCCAGAACTTACACAAATCCATTACGTTTAAATAGCGCCGGTTGAAGGGCCTTCCTCTGTGGCGGCGTGTTAAGAAGGAGCTCGTGTACTGATGATCGAAGCTCGGGGGTTAACCCGTATTCCTCTGCGTAATACTGTCTTTGTCGTCTGCCTGATCCTGCTGGCGGTTTCGCTGGTGGGGTTGGGGTTCTCATTAACGTGGCTGTGGGGCGTGGCGATCTTTGGCATGCTGGCTGGGCTGGGGGTTTATGATCTTTGCCAAACGCGGCGAACGGTCAGCCGTAACTACCCGATCTTGGCTCATATACGGTATGTCTTGGAGTCTATCGGGCCTGAAATACGCCAGTACTTTATTCAATCGGATCTCGATGAACGGCCTTTTTCCCGCGAGCAGCGTGCGGTGGTGTATCAGCGTTCTAAAAATGAGAGCGATAAAAAGCCCTTTGGCTCCCTGCTGGATATGTATCAGCCGGGGCATGAATGGATCAACCACTCGCTCCTCCCCTGCGCTATTGAAAACGAAGACTTCCGTGTTCGCGTGGGCGGCAGTCATTGCAGTCAACCTTACCTGGCAAGCGTATTGAATATTTCTGCGATGAGCTTTGGTTCGCTTTCGGGCAATGCTATTGAGGCGCTCAACGCGGGGGCGTGTAAGGGCGGTTTTTATCATGATACCGGGGAAGGCTCTATTTCCCGTTACCATCGCAGGCACGGTGGTGACTTGGTCTGGGAAATAGGTTCTGGCTACTTTGGTTGTCGTCACGACGATGGCTCGTTTAACGAGGAGCGCTTTGCTGCCAACGCCAGTGACGATCAGGTGAAGATGATCGAAATTAAGCTTTCCCAGGGCGCCAAACCGGGGCATGGCGGCATACTGCCAGCGGCCAAGGTCACCGCAGAAATTGCCGAAGCGCGGGAAGTGCCCATGGGGCAGGACGTGATTTCCCCTGCTGCTCACTCGGCCTTTTCGACGCCGCTGGAACTGATGGCGTTTATTGCCCGCCTGCGTTCGCTTTCGGGTGGTAAACCGGTTGGCTTTAAGCTGGCGATTGGTCACCCCTGGGAGTGGTTTGCGATCGTTAAAGCCATGCTGGAAAGCGGTGAGCGGCCTGATTTTATAGTGGTGGACGGGGGCGAAGGGGGAACCGGTGCGGCGCCGCTGGAGTTTATTAATCGTATGGGGGTGCCATTAACCGAAGCCGTCACGCTGGTGCATAACACCCTGGTGGGAGCCGGGTTGCGCGAGGAGATTCGTATTGGTGCGGCGGGCAAGGTCATGTCCGGCTTTCACATTGCCCGAACCCTGGCGCTAGGGGCTGATTGGTGCAATTCGGCCAGGGGCTTTATGTTTTCACTGGGGTGTATTCAGGCGCTTAATTGCCACTCCGACAAGTGCCCCAGCGGCGTAGCTACTCAAGACCCCAACCGCAGCCGCCATTTGGATATTGCCGATAAAACAGCGCGGGTATACCACTTCCATCGTAATACCTTAAAAGCGCTGGCGGAAATGCTGGGCGCCGCAGGGCTTAGCCACCCTAGCGAGCTGGGGCCCGAGCACATTATCCGACGTGTCTCGGAAAACGAGATTCAGTCCTACGATCAGATATTCACTTTCTTAAAACCCAATGAACTGCTTAATGCAAAGTGCGAGCACACGGTATTCAAGCACTATTGGGAAGATGCCCGATCAGACTCTTTCCTGCCGCCTGCTCGGATTGCTCGACTGCGTTTCACTAAACTGGAGTAAATGCGATGGCTGCAGCACGCCATGAGTTAGTGGCCTTGATTGAGCAGGGCGTAATTCCACCTGACCAGGTGGCGCACGCCGTGCAGGCTGCCGGGCTACGCCCTTCGCCCCGTGACTGGGTAGTGTTTATTGATCGCCTGCTGCTGTGGCTGGGTGGGCTGGCGTTGGGCTTCGCGGTGCTGTTTTTTGTGGCTTACAACTGGGCCGAGATGGGCCGCTGGTTGCGCTTTGGCGTGGTGCAGGCTGCGCTGGTACTGGCCGTGGGAGTTGCTGTTTGGGGCAAGGCCAGCCCAACGGTTAAGCGGGTAGCACTAACGGCTGCTTCGCTGCTGGTGGGCGCACTTTTGGCGCTATTTGGCCAGGTGTATCAAACCGGGGCTGACCCCTGGCAGCTGTTTTTTAGCTGGGCGGTGCTTACGCTGCCCTGGGTGTGGGTGGCGCGTTTTGAGCTGCTCTGGGTGCTGTGGCTGGGGTTGCTGAACCTGGCCATTGGGCTCTATTTCCGTACTTGGGGCGGGCCATTTGGCGTTTTGGCCAGTAGTGAGGCCGCTCAATGGGGGCTGTTTGCACTCAATACCCTGGTCTTGGCAGTCTGGGAGTGGGGCGCTCATTACCGGGACTGGCCATGGCAGTGGGCCGTACGCTTGCTGGCACTAGGGAGCGGGGTGCCGATAACGCTGTTAATGATGACGTTGATCGTTGATGTAGGTCTCTCGTGGTCGCCTGTGCTGGCGATTTACCCAATCTGGTTGGCAGTGCTGTATGGCGTTTATCGTTACTGGCGGCCTGATCTGTTTATGATCGCAGGGGGCTGTATTTCGCTATTAACCGTGGCCACGCTACTGCTTGCCAGGCTGTTGCTCTGGGAGGGTGATTGGCAGGAGGGAAGTCTGATGCTGATCGCCATCGCGGTGCTGGCGATGGGCGCGGGAGCGGTGGTTTGGCTGAAGCGGTTGCATCAGGAGATGTCCCAGTCATGAACAGCATTAACGATTTAAAAGCCAGGCTGAGCCAAGCGGGCATTGTGTTAAACGCGCCAGTAACCCCTGCGCCGCTGCAACCCCCCTGGTTTGTGCGCGTGCTGCAGGCGTTTTCCGGCTGGTTGGCGGCGCTGTTTCTGCTCGGCTTTATCGCCATGGGCGTGGTGTTTGTGGTGGAGAGCCCGGCGGCGTCGTTAGGCTTGGGGCTGGCGATGATCGGCGCGGCTTATGGGCTATTTCGCAACGCACGCAGTGATGTGCTTGAACACCTGGCGCTGGCGGTTAGCTTGGCCGGGCAATTACTAATCGCTTGGGCCGCGGTAGCGTTTTGGGGGGAATCTGCGGCTTCATTATGGGCGCTGGTGGCGTGGTCGCTATTTGGTTTGCAGAGTGCTCTGGCGCTGGTAATGCCGAGCCTGCTGCACCGCACGTTTTCCGCCTCTGCCGCCAGCTTGGCGCTTTATATGGCGCTAGCGATGAGCGCGATGGCGTTAGTGGCGAGTGGGCTCGTGTTGTTGGCGATGACGTTACTCTGGCTAAATGAGTTGCGTTGCCCTGGGCGTATTCGGGTCGTACAGGCGTGGGGCTATGGGTTGTTATTAGGCCTGTTGGTGATGCAAGGATTAGCGCATAGCCACCCGTCGTTCGTCTTCTGGTTTGACGTCCATAGCCCCAGCAGTTTGGCATGGTCCGCCCCCTTGAACGCCGTGCTGGTAGCGCTCTCTTTGGCGCTGCTGTTGTATAACGTTGCGCAATCCAAACCCCATTGGGCGCTCTATCTAAGCCCAATCGCGATGCTGTTGATCAGTTTCTTTGCGCCTGGTGTCGGCCAGGGCCTGGTCGTTGTGTTGTTAGGGTTTGCGATGGGCCATCGCCTGGTGATGGGGCTTGGGGTATTGTCGCTGCTGATGGGCATTGGCAGCTATTCCTACTGGCTGGACGCGACGCTGTTAACCAAGGCGCTAACCCTGCTGATTATCGGTGGCGTGCTGCTTACGCTGCGTTTAGCGCTACACAAATGGTTGAGCATAGGGGAAAGTATGCCGTCGCCTGCTGAGGGAGGGCACGGACAATGAGGCTGAAAGCCAAGCACAGTCGCTGGATCGTGCTCTTAGCCACCGTTGTCGTGCTGGCGGTGGTGAACGGTGCGATTTGGCAGAAGGAGCATCACTTGGCGGAGGGTGAAATCGTTTACCTGGAGCTTGCTCCAGTCGACCCGCGTTCGTTAATGCAGGGCGACTATATGGCACTCAACTTCGCACTCGCCAACCAAATTCACCGCGCGCTGTTTCGACAAGACGATGCTCTGCAAGATGAGCCTCAGAAAGCAAGCAATGGCTATGTGGTTGTACGCTTGGACGAACAGCGTATCGCGCACTTTCAACACTTGGATGATGGGAGCGCGTTAGCCAATGACGAACGGCGGCTGAAATACCGCCTGCGCAGTGGCCAAGTGCGCTTCGCCACCGATGCGTTCTTCTTCCAGGAGGGGCATGGCGAACGCTACGAGGCCGCCCGTTATGGGCAGTTTAGGGTGAATGACCAGAGCGAGCCGCTGCTGGTGGCTATGTACGATGATGAGCTTAACCAGTTAGGCGAAATAGCTAAGTAATGCCTGGTTTTCACGGTTTACTGTTAGTTCTTTACCTACCATAACGCCGCTACATCTTGCACCTTCAAGCAAGGTAGGCTGTACTTTGTCCCTCTATTGACATGGATAGTCCAGTGATAACGCTGGGCTGGCTCGGCAATGAGTCTGTCAGTGGTAAGCAAATTGGTCCATTTTACTGAATAAGGCATATATGAAAGCAAACGGCTCGTGGCCCGCGTGGCTAATGTTGGTAGTGGCGCTAACATTTTCCAGCCTGTGCGCGGCGCAAACTCAAGGAGGAGAGAGCGAAAATGATCGGTGGTTTACTGTCGATGCGTTAAATACTGGGCTTGGTGATCCCCCCGAAGAGGTGAACCGGGTAACTCCGCGAGAGGCGATCAGGAGTTTTCTGGAGCTGACGGATCAGGAGGAGTATGCAGCCGCTGCCCATGTGCTCAACCTCTCCGAATTTTCGGAAGCGGAGCAGCGCGAGCAGGGGCGTGAACTGGCTCGGCAACTGGCCGAGATTCTCCAGCGCGGTGAGTGGTTAAATATTTCGGATTTACCAGGCCGCGAAGACGCTGTTATTGAAGACCCCTCAGGCCAAAATCCCCTCGTCGGCGAGACGCGCCGTAATATTGAAGTATCATCCATGAAAGCCGATGGGGAAACCTACGATATTCGGCTGGGCCGTTACCGCGTAGGTGAAGAGGAGCCTGTCTGGCTCATCATGCCGATCAGCGTGTCGTACATCCCGGTGCTTTATGAGCAGTACGGCCCCTCGATGCTGGAGCGCTATATCCCCGAACGTTTTCAAGCGTCGTTTGGCATTCTGCGGATTTGGGAGTGGATTGCTATTCCGCTCTTCCTGGTATTCATTGGCGGTGTGGGGTGGGGGGTTCACTGTTTAATTGGTTTGATGTCGAAATGGCTGCCGTCAGGCGTGTCGAGCATTTTTGCCAGTCAAATCGGCATGCCCGCAGCGCTGATTGCGATGTCGTTAGTCACCCAAATGTTGCTGGATTATGTGGTGTCGTTTTCGGCGGTCGCCACGACCACTTTCCGGGTGTTGTTAATCAGTATTTTAGCCTGGGGGGTCGGTACGATTGCGCTGCGCTTAGTGGATACCATTATGCTGCGTTTGACGCGGCGTATTGTGGGCGAAATCGACGACACTAAGCCCAGAGATGAGCGCAGGCTACTGACGTCACTCTACGCGTTGCGTCGAGCCATTATTCTGATCACCGTGACCGGTGTATCAATCTACATATTAAGTCAGGTGCAGCTCTTCGAAACGCTAGGCTTGTCCATTCTGGCTTCTGCCAGCGTATTAGCCGTCTTAGTCGGTGTGGCGGGACAAACGGTGCTTGGCAATATTCTCTCGTCGTTTCAGCTGTCGTTTGCCAAGCCCATTCGCATTGGCGATCTGGTGATCTTTGAAGGCGAGTGGTGCTATGTAGAAGGCATCTTTTATACCTTTATCCGGCTTAGGTCCTGGGACGAGCGGCGTTTGATTGTGCCCGTTACGTACTTTACCTCCAAGCCTTTCCAGAACCTCTCGGTCAAGAGCACCAAAATGTATCGGTTCTTGGAGCTAACGCTGCACCTGAGTACCGATATAGGGCTGTTAAGAGATAAGTTTATCGAATTCGCTAAAGAAGAAAATAGCGTTATCGAGCACCATAAATTGCTCTGTTACGTGACCGCACAAACCGGCACGGCGCAAACGGTCACCTGCTACCTCATGACCTCAGATCCGTTAGCCGGTTGGACAGCGGAAATGAATGTACGCGAGAAACTGCTGGCCTTTATCCGTGATAACCACCCAGAGTGGTGGCCAAGAGATATTGTGGTGATCAGTCACAACGATATCGCCCGTGGGGCCCAAGGCAAAAGCGCAGGGGAAGTAGATAGCGCTGAGGTGAAACCATCGGAGTAGAGGGCCTTTAGGCAGTGGCAGGTGCTGTTTTCTCGTGTATAGCAATTTGCTATTTATCGCGATTTGCTATAAAGTGACTATGTAAATGAGGGCTCTGCTAGTGCACGTCATCACACAGAAGCGTATCTGGGAAGCTATAGGAGCAAATCCAAAGACTGCCACTGCTTTAGAAGCCTGGTATCGGCTGATGAAGTCTAATGATCCAAAAGATTTCAATGCCATGAAAGCGCTATTTCCAGCTACTGGTAAAGTGGGAAATTTCCACGTTTTTGACATAGGTGGCAACAAGCTGAGGCTAATCGCTGTTGTTCATTATCAGAGCAAAAAAGTATTTATCCGCCATATCCTTGATCACAAAGAGTATGACAAGGGGAAGTGGAAAAAGGAGTGACTATGCACGCACTCGTTGAACAAGCTGCCGCCCATTGGGTTTATCTTGCCCCTCTTCTTAGCGACCCACATACAGAAGCGGAATACGACGCCCGGGTCGAGGCGTTGGATGAGATTCTTGATCTTGTCGGTGAAGATGAGTCCCATCCCCTTGCCGGTCTGGCGAATCGCTTGGGTGATATCATTGAGTCCTATGATGAAGCGCATCGCCCGATGCCTGAGGTGACAGGAAGTGAGGTGCTTCGTTACCTTATGCAGGAGCATGGGATAGCGCAGAGCGAGCTACCGGAAGTTGGCGCTCAGTCGGTGGTGTCTGAAGTTCTCAGTGGGCGACGCAAGCTGAACTGGCGCCAAATCTGCGAGCTTTCGGAGCGGTTTGGCATCGCTACCGACTCGTTTAAAGAACCCAGGGAAAAGCTGCGCGTTTTGACTTGATAGGCGCCTCATGGCACTGAGACCACCTCTAACGGGATGTCCACGCCGAACTGCTGCAACATACGCCGGAATGTTTCAATATCATAGGCCTCGCTTTCTGTCACTAGACCTTGAATTTGGCCTGTACCCGGCGTGCCATCACCTAATCCAGCGACAATCGACTCGGCGGGATCGAGGAATCGGCAACTGGGCCTCGCCGCTTCGAAGAAGGAGCGAAGCCATGGTAAATGCGTACTCGAAAGAGTCAGAGTGTCGATATCGGGGTGCTGCCGGAAGACGCCGTCGATAAAAGAGGTAACCGCTTTCTGCGTCGCCTTTGGGTCAAATAGAAAGGCGCCGTTCTCGACAAGCTCCACCATGGACGAAGCATTGATCAGACTGACATTCTCCGGGTGGGGCGCATTGCGAGCGATGAAGTGTTTTAGCGGTGAGCTTTCGATGAGTGAATGCACCCCCATGATGCCAATCTTGCCGCTCGCCGACAGGGCGAGTGCTTCTTCGATGGGTGGGTAGACGCCGAATAATGGCACCAAGGTGTTCTGACGAACGTCATCCAGTACCATGATAGACGGTGCGTTCGATGCGATGACGATAGCAGAGGGTGCATAGCCCTCAAGAAAGCGCAGGGTGCGATGCATGACAGCGAGTAGCTCTTCCCGCCCTTTGCTCCCATAAGGAAAGCTCGCCCGATCAGCGAAATACACAATATCCTGTTGCGGAAGACGCTTGTGTATCTCGGCAACAATGGCATAGCTACCAATGCCAGCGTCGAAAACAGCGATTGGCTGGTGCATAGGAATATCCTTGGTTTCAGCGATGTCTAATTATTAATAAGATTTCAATGCTATGGAAGCAATATCTTCAACTGTTAAGCTAGTTAAACTAGTTAAACTTTATACGATTCTGAGGCGCGGTACTGTATGAACCCAAGAAGAATGAATAACATGGGGATGGCAGAGAAACTTATGGCTAAGGTGTGGTTGTCTAAATGCCATTAAATATCATGCAGCGCGCACTACCCGGTTGGGGCGTCACTTATGGCCCATCGGGGGATGGCCCTTTTCCAGCTGTCATGCTGCTGCATGGCTCTGAAGGCGCGTGGGCAGGCTGGAGCCATCGTGACGCGATGCTATTCGCCGCCCATGGTTTCTTGGCATTTCCTTATGGCTACTCAAGCGGTGGTAATGCCTGGAACGCCGGGCATATTGTCGATTACCCACTGGATCGCAGCGTGGAAGCGTTTAAAGCCTTAAGAGATTTCCAGTTCGTTGATGAGCGGGTAGGGCTTTATGGTATTTCACGCGGTGCCGAACACGCGTTATTGCTCGGCTCGCTGATGGCTAGAGATACCGTTGCTGGTTTGCCTGATGCTATCGCCGCCCATAGCCCGCCCGATGTGGTGTGCGGTGCCTTTGATGCCCGTAGCTTCCGCGATGCGGGTGACCCGGGCTGGCAAGCCTGGGATGTCAGCAAACGCGCCTGGACATGGCGTGATAGTCACGAAGGCTTGCTGCCGACCACGCCGATTGAAATCGAACGCTACCCTGGGCCGCTGTTTCTCTCCCATGGCACGCAAGACCGTATGTGGTCGGTTGAAATGACCAAGCGCTTGGAACAGCGCCTACTCAAGCATGGCCGCAGCCCGGAAGTGCATTACTACGAAGGCGAAGATCATATACCCAGTAGCGCTGGGCAGAATAAGCACCACGAGCTGATTCGAAGCTTCTTTTCAAAGTACCTTTAAACCCTGAGTTCCCGGAATAAAAGTTCAGCATTTCGTTTCTATTTCTCAAATTTCGCGTTACAGGAAAAGGCTCTATGGTCCCACTTCACGACTACCTGACCTTTCTCTCCATCGTGACACTCATCGTGGTATCGCCTGGCGCGAACCTGTTTCTGCTGCTTCAAGCAACGCCAGTTCAAGGCCGTGTTACTGGGGTGGTGATGATCCTAGGCTTCTGTGCAGCGATCATATCTCATGCCATGCTGGCTCTCGTCGGCGTTGGAGCAATCATTGCGGCCTCTGTGACGCTATTCACGATCATCAAGTTCGTGGGGGCTGCTTATCTTATCTGGCTCGGCATCAAGGCGCTGCGAGTTGCGCTAACGAAAACGCCCGCTATTGGGTCTCAGGCGACAGATTTTGAAACTGAAACCATGTCTAGGATTAGCGGAGGAGAAGCCTTCGTGCGAGGCTATCTCACGAATATCCTCAACCCAAAGCCCGCTATTTTCTATGTTGCGGCCTTCCCCCAGTTCCTGAGCACTGATGGAACAGCCTACTGGTTGGGAGGGCTTGGGATGGGGATCAGCCATGCCCTAATCGCTATGCTCTTCTACGGCTTTGTCGTCTTCGCTTTGGAGAGAGCCGCTAAATGGCTGAGGCAACCGCGTGTTTGGAAGTCGATACAGGGCTTATCTGGTCTGGCCTTCCTCCTCATTGGCGGTCGCCTCTTGCTTTCGCGCTCCCCCGGGTTAGATGCTGCACAGCGCATATTGAGTTTGGGCTTTGCTGTACAGTATCTCATTCCAACATTAGCTTTTAATGCTTCAGTTCTTCCCCTATCAATTCTTGAGCCAAACGTTTCGCCTCTGCGAAATCTGCTTTCCCAGAGCCAAGATGAGGAATGGTCTCCACCGTAAACCAGTGGCTGGGAACCATCATGGCTGGCGTACCGTTGGCGAGCATGGTGGCCTTGACAGTTTTGGCGTCTAGCGCTGTTTCTGACAGCAGTACAATGCGCTCGCCTTTGCGGCTATCGGGGATGCTAACCGCCATCAACGCCGTGTCTGTATTCTCCAAGGCCGCTTTAACTGCCGCTTCAACGGCGCTGAGGCTAATCATTTCACCGCCGATCTTGGCAAAGCGGGCGTAGCGGTCAATCAGGGTTAAAAAGCCGTCTTCGTCGATAAAGCCTTTATCGCCCGTCACGTACCAGTATTGGCCATCCATCTCCCTTAGCGCTTGGGCGGTGCGCTGAGGGTCGTTGAGGTAGCCCTGCATGATCTGCGGGCCGCTGATCAAAATCATGCCGGCCTCGCCGGTAGGTAGCTCCTCGAAGCTCTCCGGGTCGACGATTTTGAAGCTGGTGCCGGGCAGCGGCATACCCACGGAGCCTGGCTTGCTGCCCCGCTGTACCTGCTGATAGTGAACGCCCATGGCATCGGGAAGATTGACGGAAGCAACTGGGGCGATTTCGGTGGCGCCGTAGCCTTCGTAAATGGGCTTGTGGAATTTCAGCGCAAAGTCGTTACGCACGTTTTCATCGAGCTTCTCTGCCCCAGCGACCACGATCCTCAAGCTCTCCAGCATCAGCGGGTGCACCTTTGTGCTGCGTACAAACAGCCTTAAAAAGCTGGAGGTGCCGAACATAATAGTGGCTTTGTGCTTGGCAATAGCGCCCGCGATGCCAGGGGCATCGGTTGGGTCGGGATGGCACACCAGTGGCAGCCCCTCAATCAGCGGCAGCAACTGGGTGACTGTAAGGCCAAAGGCGTGGAACAGCGGGAGTGAGCCCATTACCACGTCGTTGCTCTGGGTGTTGAGCACGTCAGAGGTCTGTTTGATATTGGCCATTAGGTTGCGGTGGCTAAGCATCACGCCCTTGGGCTCGCCTTCGCTGCCGCTAGAGAACAGGATGGCAGCGGTGGCATCGGCATCATGGCCGTGGGAGAAGCAGCGCTGCAGTAGCCAAGTCGGCAGTATTCTCACCGCAAGCCAGGTGCTCAAGCGCTCGGCACGACCAATCATGGTCTGCAGGTCTTCTAAAAAGACCACCTGCTGCTCACTAAGCAATTGGCGAACGTCGAGCCCGCGCTGCTCAAGCTTCTTCACAAAGCGCTTTGAGGTGAACACGGTGGTGATTTCCGCCTGGGAAAGGGCCGAGGAAAGTGCTTCCTGGTCGGCGGTATAATTCAGGTTCACCAGTGTTTTACCGGCCAGCAGCGTGGCCATATTGGCAATGACCCCGGCACTGCTGGTGGGCAGCAGCAGGCCAACGTTCTGTCCTGGGTTGGGTTTGCGAATCCGTTTTGCCATCAGCAGGCTGGCGGTGAGCGCTTGGCTTGCGTTGAGTGGGCGGCCCAGCGTATCCGCCAGGGCAAGGTCGCTAGGGCGGCGCTTAACGCTTTGAATCCAGGCGTTAGGCAGGGTGGGTAGCGCACCCATGGCCCGCTGCCAGGAACGGGTAGCCTGCTCAAAAATACGCCGTTTAAGCACATCAGCGGGGGTATCTTTAGGCAGCGGCTTACCAAAGGCGACCACTACCGAACGGTGCAGCGGCGCGTTGCGTAGCTCTTTTAATTTGCTGGAGGAGCGGGAGAACTGGCTGCCCCACAGGCCGCGCAGGTAGAAAGGCACGATTTTTACATCGGGGTTAGCCATTTCACAGGCGCGCTCATAGCCGCGGCGAAATTCGCCCAGCTGGCCAGTGCGGCTAATCGCCCCTTCTGGAAATAGGCACACTACCTCGCCCGCGTTGAGTTGTTCAGCGACATCGGCCAAGGCCTTTTCGGCACCGCTGCCGCGCTCGATGGGAATACAGCCCAGGGATTTTAAGAACCAGTTGAGGTACCAGCGCTGGTAAACCGATCTGAGCATCACAAAGCGTACCGGGCGTGGGCTAGCGATCTGCACCATGGCCCAATCCACCCAACTGATATGGTTGCCCAGCAGCAGCACGCCGCCCTGGGCGGGCAGATTCTGCAAACCATGCACATCGACCCGATAGCGGCGGGTCAGCAGGAAGCTCAACAGAAAGCGAACCAAACTCTGCGGCAGCTTAATAATGGTGTAGCCGCCGCCGACCATCGCCACCGTGGCAATGAGTAGCAGCAGGTAGTGGCTATCAACACCCGCCAGTGCGAACAGCGCCGTGAGCAGCAAAAAGCCCAGCATGGCGATGTTTTGAATCCAGTTATTGGCGGCCAGGACGGTGCCTAGCTCGTTGTCGGCGGCGTGAAACTGAATCAGCGCGTTAAGTGGCACAATAAACAGCCCACCCATCATGCCGATAAACACAAAGTTCAGCGCTTGGCCAACAGGCGTGGTTAACAGCGGCAGGCACCATAAACCCATGGCCACCCCGACGGCACCGACGGGAATCAAGCCCGTTTCTATGCGGTTATGTGAAAGCTTGCTGGCAAGCATAGAGCCCAGCGCGATCCCGATACCGCTAGCGGCTAGAATGCCTTGCAGTACCAGGGTGTTATCAATACTGAGGGCATCTTTGGCATACGCGGGGAAGGCAGCCAGGAGCACTTGGCCCACCGACCAGAACGTGGCAAGGCCGATAATGGACAGCCTGATCACGGGCTGGCGAGCGATAATCCGCAGGTTATCTTTCAGGGCAGCGCCCTTGATGTAGCGCTGCCAGGTGAGCGGGGTATCCGGTCGCGTGGTGTTATCCAGCGGCAGGCGGTAAAGCGTCGCCACCTGAATAGCGCTATTGAGTACCAGTAGCCAGCCCAGTGGTGCTATTTGGCGCAACAGCTGCGCTGGGGTTTGATCATCTGGCATTACCCAGGTCTCAAACAGCGCGGTAAACGCTACGGTGCCCGCCAGAATGGCCCCAATAGTGACGGCTTGGATCAGCCCGTTGGCTTCCGCCAGGCGAGGCTTGCCGAACAGCCCTTTCACCAAGCCGTATTTGGCCGGTGAGTAAAAGGCCGACTGAATGGCCAGCAGTAGCGTCATCGCGAATGCCAGCCAAAACCAGCCCTGATAGTAAGCCGCCGTAATGCCCAGAGAAACTACCACCGCGGCCCAGGCCGATGTGCGCAGAATGCGTACCTTGGGGTAAGTGTCGGCCACATGGCCTGCCGGGCTAAACAGCAGGATAAACGGCAGCAGGATAAGCCCGTTGACCAGCGCGGTGAGCACAACCTGGGCAGTGCCATCGTAACTTTTGAAGATCGTATTCTGAATCACGATCTTGTGGCCTAGGTCCACAAACGCATTGAGAAAGATGGCGATCAGATAGGGCAAGGCGCCCTTCAAGTGCAGCAGTCGATGCATGGTGGTGTTGCCTTATCAATTCCTGGAAGTCGTAGCACTTTCTACATGAGGCTCGCTGGATGCAACTCTGATGCGCGAAGTTGTGTCATGGGTGCTGATTGGTAGTAGTATTTGCTACTTTTATGCGTCGTGCCCTTTCACGTTGCCTAATGAGGTTTTTATGTCCCAAGCCGATTCGCTGATTGAAATGCTAAAACGCCAGCTTCGCGCTCAGGGTAAAACCTATGCCGATGTTGCTCAGTGGTTGGCGCTGAGCGAGGCCTCGGTGAAGCGCCTGTTCGCTGAAAAGCACTTTACCTTGGCGCGGCTAGAGTGCATTTGTGATCAGCTTAATCTTGAGTTTGCTGAACTGGTGCAGGCCATGCAGGCAGAGGAGCAGCGTCTGCAGGAGCTGACCCAGGCCCAGGAGCAAAGCATTGTCGATGACCGAGAGCTGTTTCTGGTAGCTGTGTGCGTTATCAATGGCTATAGCTTCGACGAAATTCATCACCAGTACCAGCTAAGTGAACCGGAGTGTACCCGGCAGCTACTCAAGCTTGAGCGGCTTAAACTTATTGAGCTACTTCCCGGCAACCGCATCAGGCGGCGGGTAGCCGCCAATTTCCGCTGGCGGGCGGACGGGCCGATCCAACGCTTCTTTCAACAACATATTGCCAATGAGTTTTTCCGTTCCCGTTTTGATAGTGACCGTGAAAAGCTCGTAGTGCTCAATGGCCTGCTATCCCCAGCGGGTAATGCCGAATGGCAGCAGACCATGCAGCGCCTTGCTAAAGAGTTTCATTCCCTGTGTGAACGGGAGAGCGGGCTGCCTATTCACCAGCGATTTGGCACCACTTCAGTGCTGGCAGTAAGGCAGTGGCAGTATGGGCTGTTTCAGGATTACAAACGAGAAGGCTAAAGCGATGTGTCCCGAAATCGAGCGGCTTCTTGCTCCAACCACTCGATGAAGCGTGCCGCCGCCGGTGGTGTTACGCCTTCAGAAGGCAGGATCAGTTCATAGGCAAACGGAGAAGCGAGCGGATAGCGTTCCGCAAATGGGCGCACCAATACCCCGCTGGCGAGCCGGTCGGCCACCAATGGGTAGCTGGCCAGTACCACGCCCTGCCCGGCAATAGCCTGATCGAGCGCCAAGCTGTAGAGCGAGTATTGACGTTGTTGGGGGATCTTTTTTATTGCCATCCCGGCGTTTTTAAACCAATCGTGCCAGCTTGGGATAGGGTGAACTGCATGGCTGCACCAATCCACGGTGAGCAGTGTCTGGGCCAGCAAGTCAGCGGGCTCGTGTATATTTTCCTGCGCTAACAGGGTGGGCGAGCAAACAGGAAAGAGGGTGTCTTCAAATAGACGCTGGCTGGTAACGCCGGGCCAAGGCCCCTGGCCGTAGCGCAGCGATAAGCGTGCCCTATTGGGCATCCATAACGGCGGCGTTAAGCGCGCCTCGGCATCCAGGGAGATTTCTATTTGCCGCTCATTGGCTTCAAAACCGGGTAAACGGGGGAGTAGCCAAAGTTGTAGGAACGAGGGTGGTGCACTCAGTAGCAAGCGAAAAGCGTCTTCTGAGCGCTCGGTGACGTTCTGCACGCCGCTGGCGATGCGCAAAAGACCCGCTTGCACATCTTCAGCAAGCCCCCGGCCTGCTTCGGTTGCACACACGCCATTGGCGTGACGTTCAAACAGCACCACGCCCAAGTGATCCTCCAACTGTTTGACCTGTCGGCTAACGGCGCCAGGGGTAACCCCCAAACGATACGCGGCGGCTTTGAAGCTATTTTCTCGCACCGCTTCGGCAAACGCACGCAGTGCATTCAGCGGTAGTCTCTCAATTCTCATAGCGTGAGTTTTCCTAAGCCTAGGCCCGATAAGTAATCGTTTGTATGCCGTTTCCCTTCCTGCTGCAATGAGCGCCTTAATGTTATAGGAGCTCACAGTGAATAATCAAAGGCTAGCCTCAAATGCCCATGTTGTAAGCATGGCAGGGCGTTCGCAGCGAAAGTCTGTGGATGCTATGGGAGCATCGCTAATGCTACTGTTTTGTCTGGTGCTGGGGTTCCAGCAAGTGGCAATTAAAGGAGTGGCTGAGGATATCTCACCTGTGGTGCAGATAGCCCTGCGCTCAACCATCGCCGGTTGCCTGGTCGCGTTGCTCGCCTATTGGCGCGGCATTCGCTGGGTGGATGTGGGGCACCACTGTGGGCCTGGGTTACTTGTTGGGCTCGGGTTTGCTGCTGAGTTCGCTTTTGTCGCTTGGGGACTAACCTACACCTTGGCATCGCATATGTCGGTCTTTCTCTACACCGCGCCCATCTTCGCCGCGCTTGGACTGCATCTTTGGGTGCCTGGGGAGCAGCTCTCCACTCGTCAGTGGTGGGGCGTCGGTCTGGCCTTTCTGGGCATGGTGATTGCCATGGCGCCGAGCGGCTCCTATAGCACCGAGATTATCATCGGCGATGCGCTGGGTTTGCTCGCCGGGCTCTCTTGGGCGGCTACGACGGTGGTGATCCGCAAGACCTCACTTTCCGAGGCCCCCGCGGAGCTCACCCTGAGCTATCAACTGAGTGTGACGGCGCTGCTGCTACTGCCAGTGGCAGCGCTGTCGGGGCAGTTAATGAGCGCGCAGTTTACTTCCATGGCGGTTGCTAGCCTCGTTTTTCAGGCGCTGATTATTTCATTTGCTGCGCTGATGCTGTGGTTCACGCTGCTTCGCCGCTATCGCGCGTCCCAGTTGGGCGTGTTCTCTTTTCTAGGCCCGCTTTTCGGCGTGCTTTTTGGTACCCTGTTGCTCAATGAGCCGCTCAGTATCAATTTCGTGCTGGGTGGCGGCGTTATTTTGGCGGGTATTGTCTTGGTGACGCGCTAAATGATCCGCTCTCCGTTGCGCTTACACCTCTTCCACAATGGTTACAGAAACAGCTATGAGCATCACTCCCTTCCAGGCGCTGGCCTGCCCATTAGATGGCGAACCGCTAAGTCGATCGGGCAACGCTTGGAGCTGCCCGGCCGGGCACAGTTTTGATATCGCTAAACAGGGATACATTAACTTACTGCCGGTGCAGCAAAAGCGCTCCCATGACCCGGGCGATAGTAAGGCTATGGTAGCTGCTCGCCAACGCTTTCTTGAGGCGGGGCACTACCAGCCCATTGCGGACGCCGTCAGTCGTGCAGTCTTGAACCACACTGAGGTCCAAACGCTAAGCAGTGAGCCGTTTAGCTGCCTGGATGCAGGCTGTGGCGAAGGTTACTACCTGCGTCAATTAGCTCACGCTGCTGCCTCCTCACCATCACTTTTGCTGATGGGGCTGGATATTTCCAAGTGGGCGGTACTGGCTGCCGCCAAGCAGGATGCGAAACAGGCACCGCTAAGCAGTTGGGTGGTGGGCAGCAATGCGCACTTACCGGTGCAGGCGGGTGCGCTGGATAGCTTGCTGTGCATGTTTGGCTTTCCGGTAGTGAGCGAGTTTGCTCGGGTATTGAAAACTGGCGGAGTATGGCTACAAGTGGAGGCAGGGCCCGATCATTTGCGGGAGTTACGGGAGATTATTTACCCGACGTTAAAGCCTGAGCGTTCAAGCGAGGTAGAAGCACCTGCGGGCTTTACGCAGCATAGCAGCGAGAGAGTAAGTTACTCATTAACACTGAGGAGAAGCGAAGAAATTGCCGATCTGTTGGCGATGACGCCGCACCTTTATCGGGCCAGTGCAGAAGGGCGTGCACGCGCAGCGGCACTGGAGACATTGGTCACTACGGTAGATGTGCGGGTAGTACAGTGGCTTCGAGTTTAGCTTTTACCTAACTCAGGGGCTGAAGGGAATTGTCGTACTTGCCACATTCGCAATGTTCAAACGCAACAAGGCCCGCATAAGCGGGCCTTGTTATTCGAACCTCGAAAGGTTCGAGCAAATTCTAAAGCGCTATCTCTTGAGAGACTTAGGCTTAGGAAATTTGCTTGATGTTTGAAGCCTGAAGGCCTTTCTTGCCCTGGGTAACGTCAAAAGAAACGTTAGCACCTTCTTGCAGGGTTTTGAAGCCGTCTGCTTGAATTTCAGAGAAATGGGCAAACAGGTCATCGCCGCCGTCAGAAGGAGCAATAAAACCGAAGCCTTTAGTATCGTTGAACCACTTAACTGTGCCAGTAGACATAGTAAAAATCCTTTCGCGCAAAGCGCTTAGTAAAGTTCCTGGTATCACCCAGATTAATAGCGGATAAAACAAGGAATACAATTACAGTCTTGCCGAAAGATTTTGTACACGTCTATCTCGTACATTTCTAAATCTTTTTCGTACACTTCTGAAACCATGCTTGCTTGCTAACCAACTGTAGCTACAGTGTCATGAAATGTTGCGTATGTCAAAGCCTTTGTTGGCTATCTTACCGTTGTGCCCACTAAACAGCCTCTATTGCCAGCCCACTTTCCAAACGCTGTCATCTTTTAAGCTTTGCCACGGCAAAATGAGCTCGCGATGAGAGTACACAGCCTCAATCACGACCTCTACTAGGTTCTCTTCTTCATCGCGCAGCAGCTGGGTAACCATAAAGTGCTTCTCTTTATTGCTTGGCTGGGCAGCCGTCCATTTGCTTTGGTGTAGCTTGCGCGGGTTGATCGTATGCATTGACGCTCCTTGGGCAAAGATATCGCGTGTTAGCTGCCATTAGTGATTATGCACTGGCTATCGCACTTACTGTTGTACCCAATTTTCAATGCCAAGCTCTGCATTAAGGCTCTTTAGGATCTTGGTTCGTTCGCGACCGTTTTCAGAGTGACAGCCAGTATCGTGCTCAAGTACCGCTTGTGCGCCATCCTGATTAACCCAAGTCACTGTGTAGTGTGGCAGGTCGGTGGCACGCGGTTCGCAATCAAGGGTTTGCTGCGTTGTTCCCATGTCGGGTTGCATGGCAGCTAGTCGCTCTTGCAGCGAACGAAAAATGGTCTCATTGCCTGCCTGAGTACGCTCACCTTCCACGGCCGTGTGGCGTTCACCTGTGTAGCGGGTCGTACCATCCGCCTCAACCGCAACGCTATAGACAGGGCAGGTGCCGTAGCAAGGGCCTACTTCATAACGGATTTCAGCCAGACTGTTTTCGCTGGTCGTGGCGGAATGTTGTGCGCAGCCTGCTGTCATCAATGCCAATGTGGATACCGTTAAACAGGTGAGAGAAAAACGCATGCGAAAACTCCTTTTCTTGTAAAGATAATCTGACTTGATACGTTAGTTGCAGAGGGCTTCGTTAGGGCTAACAATACCTCAATGCTTGAATGAGGGTATTTGGCTTTCCAGTGTATGTTAACGCCATCGGTGTCCATAAAGTAATCGCTAAATTAACAAGCATGCACAAGGCTGCGCATGCTTGGTACGTCTGCGCACTATAAAAAGCCACCGGGCCTGCCACATTGATGGGCTGTGTCTCCGGCTGTCTGCAGAGGAAGTGCGTACCGCCTTGATTTATTGCCGCCTCCTGTCTTATCGATATCGCTGTGCCACACTA
Source organism: Halomonas sp. AOP13-D3-9 (assembly GCF_052379125.1). Taxonomy (NCBI): domain Bacteria; kingdom Pseudomonadati; phylum Pseudomonadota; class Gammaproteobacteria; order Oceanospirillales; family Halomonadaceae; genus Halomonas; species Halomonas sp. AOP13-D3-9. The sequence continues at coordinate 69,354 of NZ_JBQSYH010000012.1, forward strand.
ATAGAATGAGATGTATAAGTGGTGCACGTGCTGCTCACATTAGACCCGCTCACACATGTAAACCTATAGGGACTTAAATGACTCGCATATGGAAGGCCTATTGTCAGGCGTCGTTGATTTTACGCGTCACCATCGCACTGGTGCTGGGTGTTGTGGTCGGGCTGGTGGGCGGGGAGCCGGTAGCGGTTTGGTTAGCGCCGTTAGGCGATTTGCTGCTTCGGCTGCTCACTTTTCTGATTGTCCCGATTGTGCTGTTTACGCTAATGGTGGGGGTGAATCAGTCCCGCGAGGGCAGTGCGGGTCGCGTGGGCGGTAAGGTGTTCGGCTATTACCTTACCTCTTCGGCGCTGGCGATTATGGTGGGCTTAGCTGTTGCCACGCTGTTTAATCCTGGTAGCGGTATGACGTTGGATGAGAGCGCCAGTTTCTCGGTGCCCGAGAATCCAGGCGTTGTCGATACGCTGCTGAATATAGTGCCGGATAATATTATCGGTGCGTTTGCCGAACTCAATATGCTTGGCATTATTTTTACGGCGCTGGTGTTTGGCATCGCGCTGCTTAAAATGCGCCAATCAGAGCGCCAGCATGCCATGGGTGAACGCCTTTATGGGGTGATTGAATCGCTAAATGAGGTCACTCTAAAAGTAATGTCGGGGGTATTGCACTACGTGCCCATCGGCGTGTTTGCGATTGTTGCTGAAACGGTGAGTCAGCAGGGGCTGGAAACGCTACTCTCACTAGGTGATATGGTGGTTGTGCTGTATATCGCCCTGGCAACTCAACTGCTGATTTATTGCGGCATCATGCGGCTGTTTGGCGTGAAGCTGCGCACCTTTTTTCGCGAAGCCCGTACGCCCATGGCCACGGCGTTTGCCACCCAAAGCAGCTCGGGTACGTTACCGCTAACGGTTAATGCTGCCCACCGCTTAGGAATTCCCAAAAGCATCTATGGTTTTAGTCTGCCGTTAGGGGCTACTTTAAATATGGATGGAGCGGCGATTCGTATCGCCATCTCGGCGGTGTTTGCCGCCAACGTGATTGGTGCACCGCTGGATTTCATTAGCATGGTGCAAATAGTGTTGATCGGCACGTTAGTGTCGGTGGGCACAGCAGGGGTGCCGGGAGCCGGAATCATCATGATCGCCACGGTGTTTGCCCAGGTGGGCCTACCAATTGAAACCGTCGCGTTGCTCACCGCTATCGATGCACTGGTAGGAATGGGGTGTACGGCGCTGAACGTGACAGGCGACTTGGTCGGCACCTCCGTGATAGCGCGTAGTGAAGGAGAGGAGTTGCAAGAGGAGTTTGTCGAAAAAGCACCAGCGACGGCAAAGGGGTAAATGCAGTAGGCCAATGACGACTATAAGGAGAGCCCATGTTGGATGATCGAGAGCTCGCTTACTTAACACGTGCCGTTGAGCTAGCCGAAGAGGCTCTTGACGCGGGTGATGAACCCTTTGGCAGCGTACTGGTAGGTGCCGAAGGTGATGTGTTGGCAGAAGATCGTAACCGCATTGCTGGAGGGGATTCTACTCAGCACCCTGAATTCTTCCTGGCGCGCTGGGCAGCGCAGCATATGACGCCGGCGGAGCGAGCAACGGCGACCGTTTATACGTCGGGTGAACACTGCCCTATGTGTGCCGCTGCCCACGGTTGGGTAGGACTTGGGCGTATTGTCTACGTCAGTTCATCTCAACAGCTGAGTCGCTGGCTGGCCGATTTGGGTGTGGCCCCGTCGCCAGTCGCGACCCTGCCTATTCAGCAGGTGGTGCCTGGGCTCAAGGTGGAAGGCCCGATAGCGGAGCTGGATGAGCGCGTTCATGCGTTGCATAAGCGGCGCCATGCGCGCCTATCGTGATGATATAAAAAGCCGCCCAAGCGTTAACTTGGACGGCATCGTTTTGACTATACGTGGCTCTTAAAAACCGGCTATTAAGACCTAGTGTTTCAATATTACATAAAACGCATGAATGATGCCCGGTACGAAGCCAAATAGCGTTAGAATGATATTCAGCCAGAAATGCCCTTTAAAACCGACCTCAAAAAATACGCCGAGTGGGGGAAGTATTACGGCAAAAATCATCTTGATTGGATCAGTCGCTGTAAACGCCATGAAGCCTCCTTTGCTTTCATTGGGGTAACTTGTACAAGTGTAGGCACGATCAATCTATTTATCCATGCCTTGGCTAATTCTCTACGACTAGCCGAGTAGACAATCGTTCAACTCCGCCATTTATTTCCGCTCTATGCTGTTTGGAAGGGATCCTGTGTTCAAAGCATCGTTAAAAAAAGTACCGTTAAAAGTCACCACCACGTCTTTTTGCTTGTTCAGCTGCCTTGGTGCAAGCCCAGGCTGGGCTCAAGAGAGTCCGACCGATAGCAATAGCTTGGCCACGCTGGAAGTGACGGCGCCTCGGCTATCGCGGGAGCTTTACGCGACGCCCGCTGCGGTTTCAACGCTTGACCATGAAGTGATTGCTCAGGGGCAGCAGCGTACACGACTGGATGAGGCGTTAGTTCGTGTGCCAGGGGTGTTCTTGCAGAATCGCGATAACTTCGCCCAAGGCCAGCGAATCTCCATTCGCGGCTTTGGCGCCCGGGCGCCGTTTGGGGTGCGCGGTATTACCGTGATGGTGGATGGTATTCCCTATACGCTGCCGGATGGCCAGGCGCAGCTAGATGCCATTGATCTGGACAGCGCCGAGCGCATCGAAGTGATTCGTGGGCCCTCTTCGGTGCTCTACGGCAACGCAGCAGGTGGGGTGATTGATATTACCACCGCCGATGGGCGTGAGAACCCTGGCTCGAGTGTGCGTACCGAAGTGGGAAGCGATGGTTACCGTAAGGCGGTTGTGCAAACAGGGGGCGCCCAGGGGGATTGGTCGCACCATGTGAGCTTTTCAGCGCTCAATGTGGATGGCTATCGGGAGCAGAGCTCAACAGAGAAATACTTGCTGAATGCCAAGCTGCGCCGGGAGTTAGGCAGCGACCGGGCGTTAACCGCGATTATCAATCTACTGGACAATCCCCGCTCCGAAGACCCCGGCGCGCTGAACGCCGGTGAAGTGGCCAGTGGCCGTGATCAAGCGGCGCCGAACTCATTAGCGTTGGATGCAGGACAGAACGTAGATCAGCAGCTTATTGGCTTACAGTACGAGGATTTGTCCGCTGGCCCTGGCGAGCTGTATCTCAAAGGTTTTATCGCCCAGCGCGATTTTGAGCAGCAGCTGCCCTATGTGGGCGATAGCCGCATTGGCTATCAGCGTGATTACCTGGGCGCGAGCGCTGAGTATCACCATGAAGTCAGCCTGGGTAGCCTGCCGTTGAGCTATATCACCGGTGTTGATGTGGCCCGCCAAGACGATGAGCGCTTCCGCAACGATGTAAACGGCCAAGGCGTTGTCGGCGAGCAGCTGGCGGAAGAGACCCAAACGGCGACCTCCGCTGGGGTATTTGCCCAGGGCGATTTAGCGCTGACCGAGCAGGTAACGCTCTCGCTTGGCGCACGTTTCGACCGAGTAGAGCTGGAGGTAGATGACCGCTACCAGGACGATGGCGACCAAAGCGGCAAGCAAACCTTCAACGAGTGGAGCGGCTCGGCGGGGCTAAGCTATCGTTACCGTCCGCAGCATCAAGCCTATATCAACACCGGTACGGCCTTTGAAACGCCGACGTTCTCAGAGTTTGCTAATCCCTCGGGAGGCGGTTTTAACCCATCGGTGTCGCCGCAAAAAGCCTGGAACCGTGAGGTGGGTCTGCGGGGTTATATTGAGCCACTGGCGATGGATTACGATCTGGCGCTGTTTTCGGTACGCGTGCGCGATGAGCTGGTGCCTTATGATGACGGCGGTCGCACCTTCTACCAAAACGCAGGCGATACCGACCGCGACGGCATTGAGCTGGCGCTAGGCTGGCAGCTCGCCGACCAATGGCGGTTGGATAGCGCTCTTACGCTGGCGAGCTATGAGTTTGATCAATTTGCTACACCAACTGAAAGCTTTGGCGGGAATCGCATTCCTGGCCTGCCCGAGCAAACCTGGGTCAATCAACTCACTTGGCAGGGTCTGGATGAGCGCTTTGCCACGCTGGAAACCCAGTACGTGGGCGATATGGTGGCGGACAACGCCAATGAGACAGAGGTCGATAGCTACTGGCTGGTGAATCTGCGGGTGGGCGATGGTTGGCAGTTGGGGAGCGATACACGGCTGAATGCGTATGTGGGCGTGCGCAATCTCTTAGATGAAGAACACTACGCCAACGTACGCTTGAACGGCACCTTTGGCCGTTTCTACGAACCGGCGCCTGGACGCAGTGTTTATGGCGGGTTAGAGGTACGTTTCTAAGCGGTGCGTTGCTAAGAAGTACTTTCCTAAACGCTTTATCAATAAAAAAACGGGCGGCTCTCATTTATGAGGCCGCCCGTTCTCGTTGGTGATGACGCTAAGCTAACCGGTTACTCCGGTAGTGCGTAGCCAATCACGTAATCGCCCATCTTGGTACCAAAGGTACCGTGACCCCCCGCCGTAACGACCACATACTGGCGGCCATCCTGGCCCGTGTAAGTCATCGGTGTGGCCTGACCACCTGCTGGTAGGCGCGCTTTATACAGCTCCTCACCGGTGGTGATATCGTATCCGCGCAGGTACTGATCCAGCGTGCCACTCAAGAACGAAACACCGCCTGCGGTGGTCAGCGGGCCGCCTAGCGCTGGAACGCCGACGTTCAAACCAATTGGCAGGTCAAACGGCATGCTATCGCGTGTGGTGCCATTGGGGTGTTTCCAGGTCACTTGGTTACTTTGCAGATCGATACCCGCCACATCGCCCCAGGAAGGCGCTTGGCAGGGCAGGCCGAGTACTGAAAGCAGCGGGCCGAGTTCAACGGCATAGGGTGCCCCTTCATTAACTTGTAGGCCTTGCTCACTGGCAGAGCCTTGGCCCTCTTCAACTTCTTCGCGGGGTACCAGCTTGGAAACGAACGCCAGATATTTAGCCCCGGTGAAGAGCGCTTGGCGTTCGGGGTCAACTGCGATACCACCCCAGTTCATCACACCCACGTTACCTGGATAAACGATGCTGCCTTCCAGTGAAGGTGGCGTGTACTGGCCTTCGTAGCGCAAAGAGTTGAACTGAATGCGGCACATCATTTGATCAAACGGGGAAGCGCCCCACATATCGCGCTCGGTGAGCGGCGGTGGTAGCAGGTTAAGCGCTGAACGCGGCTGCGTCTCGGCCGTCCAGTCGCCCTCCACAGCCCCTTGCGGAACCGGTACTTCTTCAATGGGTACAATCGGTTCGCCGGTTTCGCGGTTCAATACATACAGGCTGCCTTGCTTGGTCGGCTGAATAACCGCGGGCTGGGTGCCATTATTGGTGGCCAGGTCAATCAGTACCGGCTGCGCGGGTGTATCCATATCCCATAGATCGTGATGCACAAACTGGTAAACCCACTCAACCTGACCATCTTCCAGGTCGAGTGCCACTAGACCTGCACTGTAGGTTTCATCGTTCTCAGTGCGGTCGGCGCCATACTGGTCAGGCGTAGCGTTACCCATGGGCAGGTAAACCAAGCCTAGCGCTTCATCAACGCTGATCGGTGCCCATACGTTGGGGGAGTTGCGCGTGTAGGTTTCGCCTTCTGGTAGCGGGTCGGTATTGTCTGGGTTGCCACTATCCCAGTTCCATACCAGCTCGCCGGTATGTACATCAAAGGCGCGGATAACGCCGGACGGCTCGTCGGTAGAGCTGTTGTCGGTGACATGTCCGCCTAGAATAATCAGGTTCTCAGTCACCGTAGCAGGGGAGGTGGAGTAGTACCCGCCTGGAGAAAACTCGCCAATATTGTTGGTGAGATCAATTTCACCGTTATTGCCAAAGCTGGCACACCGCTCACCGGTGTCAGCATTCAGCGCAATCAAGCGTGCATCTGCCGTGGGTAGGTACAGCCTGCGAGGGCACATGACGTCGGTCTCGCTGAGCATGGGTTGCTGCGGGGCGCCGTTTTCTTCTTCAACACCAAACAGCAGGGACAAGAAGGAGAGATCCAGACTGAAAATATCGCTGTCATCGAAGATGTCGAAAGAGAGAGCCGTTGCACTGCTCGGCGCAGCGTCACTGTTTGTTTCTTCTGTGCTATCGGTGGCAGCGTCGTTAGTGTCAGTAGAATAGTTTGCGGCGTCATAGTAGGCGAGGCCGCGGCAGGTCATATGCGCCCAGCCAGAAAAGTCATCCGCCCCCATAGTGCTGATTTCAGGATCAAACGCCCATAGGGTTTCACCTGTTTCGGGAGACAGCGCCATCGCCCGGCTGTGCGAGGTACAGATATACAAACTGTCGTTCACTTTCAGCGGGGTATTCTGATTGGTGATTTCGGGGGGCGCATTGGGGCCCGCTTCGTCACCGGTTTGAATGCGCCATACCTCTTCAAGCTCGCCGATGTTTTCCGGAGTGATCTGATCGAGCGAAGAGTAGTGGGTGCCCGCATTGGTGCCGCCATAGGCGGGCCAGTCATCGCCTGCCACTTGGGCAGGGTTGACGCTATCGGCGGTGGCTGTCTCGCTATCTGCCAGCGACCCTTCGATAGTGCCAGGATCGTTAAACTGACTGGCAATGGCCACGATAACAGCGGCAGCAATGCTGCCAACAAGCGCCAGACTGCCGCCTTTTGAGCCTAGCGGCTTACGCCACCAGGGCAGGAGCAGCAGAATGCCGATTAAGCAGAGGATGGCGACGCGGGGCACTAACTGCCACCAGTCGAGGCCAACCTCCCACAGGGCCCACACCAAGGTAGCCAAAAGAATCAGCGCGTAGAGCCATAGAGCGGCGCCGCGACGCAGGATAAATAAAATGCCGCAGGCAATCATGCCAAGCCCGGCGATTAAGTAGTAGGCGCTGCCGCCTACGCTGATTAGCTTGCTGCCGCCTAAAGCGAGCGCCAAGCCGACAATAAGTAGTAACAGGCCAACGACAATTGCTGGCCCTTTACCGTGATCGCGCGTGCTTTCTTCCATGAGGTGCCCCCTTTTAACAACGTACCGACAACGCGCTTTAACCCATCGACAGCGCCGATGGGTTAAAACACACATTTCAGAGAGATGATTTTAATTATCAATTCGCCATTGGTCTAACGATTTGCTGATTATTTTTGGCGATCCCCTACCGCCACATCGTTGACGTAGCGGCAGGGGGGGGGTTATAGCTTGACCAGCATTTTACCGGTGTTACCACCGTCAAACAGGGCGAGGAAGGCATCGGGGGTGCTCTCCAGGCCCTCCTTGACTGTCTCTTTATAAACCAGCTTGCCTTCCGCTACCTGAGGGGCTACTTCGTTCAGGAAATAGGGGTAGCTAGACCAATGGTCGGCAACAATGAATCCCTGCATTTTAGCTTTGCGTACCACTAGCTGTGCGAGATTACTGGGGCCGGGGGTCGGTGTTTTGGCATTGTAGCTGTCGATCATGCCGCACACGGCAATTCGTGCGCCTTCATTTAGCTGGCTGAGTGCCGCTTCAAGGCAGATGCCGCCCACGTTTTCGTAATACACATCAATGCCGTTGGGGCTGGCGAGCTTAATGGCGTCGCTTAACTCCAGTGCGGTGCGCTCGCGGTAGCTCACCGGTTCAACGCCCAGCGACTCGAGCCAGGCCAGCTTGTGTGCTGCGCCTGCAATACCCACCACATGGCAGCCCTTCGCTTTAGCCAGTTGGACGGCTAGCGAGCCAACTGCACCGCTGGCGGCGCTGACTAAAACGTTATCGCCAGGCTTACATTCGGCAATCAGGTTGAGGCCTGTCCAAGCTGTCATGCCGGGCATTCCCAGTACACCTAGATAGGCCTGCTCAGGAACATCAAGATCGGGTAGTTTTGTGACCACTTGTGCAGGCAGTTGGGCGATATCCCGCCAGCCGCCCATATGGCTGACGTTGTCGCCCACTTTCAAGCTGGGATCATTGGTCTCTATAACTTCGCCAATGGCGCCGCCTTCCATGGGCTTGCCGAGTTCAAACGGGTCCACATAGGTGCGAATGCCGCTCATGCGGCCACGCATGTAAGGGTCAACGGAAAGCCAGTGGTTACGAATGCGCACTTCGCCCTCAGCCAGTTCAGGCAGCGTTTGTGTCTCTAGCTTGAAGAGAGCGCGGTCGGGTAGGCCGTTGGGGTAATCGGTCAGGGTATAAAATTGTGACTGCATAAGTGCCTCCTGCAAATACTTCGCGTGTTGAATTCCTTCCAGCATAGAGACCATTAGCCTGCTTGCAAGTTCGTTAATGTATCGGGAGATAAGTCACATAAAGAAACAGGGCGACCATTGCGGGCCGCCCTGATGGGTATACTGAAGGGTGCTTTGCGTTAATTAACCAAGGTGACCATGACCGGCGCGACGCCCCGGCGAATCATGCCAAGCTCTCGTGCGGCCCGCTTGGATAAATCAATGATACGTCCCTTAACGAAGGGGCCGCGGTCATTGATTAGAACTTCAACTTCTTGCCCTGTATCGGGCCTTGTTACCAGCACCTTGCTCCCCAAAGGGAGGCTAGGGTGAGCGGCTGTCAGCGCCTGCTGATCAAAGGGCTCTCCGCTTGCAGTGGTCGCCCCTTGAAAGCGATCACTGTAAAAGGAGGCAACGCCCTCCTGTATTTCTGTTTCGTGTGCAAAAGCACTATTGGCAGCGCAGCTAAAGATTAACGCTGCAAAAAAAAACGTTCGGATCAGTCGTTTTTGAGCTCCCATAGGAGTACCTCGGTTTTGCGTGTTGCGAATCCCGCACTCTTGATGAGGTGCCTGATAGGCTTGTCGATACTACCCTTGTCGCAACGAGTCAGCAAGCTTTGAGAAGATCGATGCAAATAGGTTCAATTTCAAGATTTTTTAATCTCTGCTTATGTGGCCTTGGGTTTCAGTGACTTATCAGCCCAGGTATGAGATGCATAAAGAATGGTCGTTGCGCAATGCAGCATTTTTTATGAAACGCTCACTTTAATTGAGTAAGCAGCTTATAATCACGACTGCTTATCTAATTAATGATTGTCATTACGACTCAACAAGGAACAGCTCATGGCTAAATCCTCTTCGTTTGCGTTTGTATTGGTGGCGGTTGGTGGCGCCGCCGTGGGTTTTCTCGCCGCGCAACTTATTCCCTTGCCAGGGCAAACTGCTGATGAAACGCCTGCGGAAAGCGTAGACACAACTGATCAGCCGGCGGTTGCCGAGGCTATTGTTGGCCTTGAAAAGCTCACGCTTGATGAGCGTCTGCGTGGCGAAATCACCTCGGCCAGCGAACTGAACGGTAACGATGGTAGCCGCTTCATGCGCTATGCAATCTCACTGGAAGAGGATGAGATCGTTGAGATTTCTCTCAACGGCGCTCTGCAAGGCGTTGTCGCGCTTTATGATGATCAGTTACAGCTACTCGACAATGCGCCCATCGTTCGTCACCGTATTGAGGAGAGTGGTGACTACGTGGTGGTGGTTAGCGGTGCTGATGCCCACAGCTATGGCCCGTTTACCGTTGACAGCCGCGCCGTTGAGTTGACGGACGCCGACACAGTGGCAGTGGGTGAGCCTATCGACAGTTGGCTGCAGGGTGATGCCCGTGAAATCACCTTGAACATAGAGGAAGCAGGTCTCTACCAACTGGAAATGCGTTCTGACGACTTCGACGCTTACCTAGAGATTGAAGGGCCGAATGGCTACGCTCGTGAAGACGACGACAGCGCCGGTGATTTAGACGCACGTATTGCTGATTTCCTGGAGCCCGGTGAGTATACGCTGACGGCACGCAGCGCCTACGGTGATGGTGATGGCATCTATACGCTTTCAGTAGAGCCTCACGAGTTACCGGGAGATGGCGAGCTGCGCAATGATGGAGCGCTCACTCCCGATGACTCTCTCAACGGTTGGTACAGTGGTCAGGACCTTGGCTACCAAGTAGAAGTAGAAGAAGCTGGCATGTACCAGATTGACATGCGCTCCAGCGACATCGACTCGTATCTGGTACTTGAGGGGCCTAACGGTTACTACCGAGAAGATGATGATAGTGCCGGTAATCTAGATGCCAGCATCGCTGATTTTCTGGCTCCCGGTGAATATCAGTTAACGGCACGCACAGCCTATGGCGAGAGCAGCGGCATGTTTACGCTCACCATGGAACCGCGCGATATGCCCGATGTTGAACTGCGTAATGAAGGCACGCTTACCCCTGGTGAAGTGCTGAACGGTTGGTACAGCGGAGAGCCGCTGACGTACCAGTTGGAGGTAGAAGAGAGCTCGTTAGTGACGTTGGAGATGCGCTCTGCCGATTTTGATACCTTTATCGAAGTTAGTGGTCAAGGCGTTGCCATCAGCGATGACGACGGCGCAGGCGGTACCGACTCACGTCTTCAAGAGCCGTTGCTGCCCGGCACTTACACGGTAAGCGCACGAGGCTTTAGCGCTACCGGTAGCGGCTTATTCGAATTAAGCCTTGAGATGGAGCCGACGGATATTCCCCCAGAGCTTTAATTATCAGCGTTAATCAATAATGCCCAACGCCCCTGTCGCTTATCGTGATAGGGGCGTTACTCTATTGGTCGGTGGTGAGGAGCAAATGGTAAGGGGTTAACGGCCAGCTTTGAGGCAGCCTACCACCACCAGCACGGCCGCGGCGGGTAAACGCCAGTCGAGTACGCTCATGCCTGCCAGCACCAGCAGCAGGGCGGCCAGGATCGGCACGCCATAGGCCAAGCTGCCCACCAGGCTCGCGTGCCCCCAGCGCAACGCTTTATCCCACGCCACCATGGCTACTCCGTACGGCCCTAACCCCAGGGCGATACCTGCCAGCAATGCCTCCCCGCTGGGAAAAGCTAGCGTGCCTTCCAGTGCCAGGCTCGCGGTCAAGGCAATAGCACAGGCGATGAGCAGTAGCCGCGGCAGCAGCGGCGTTAACGCCACTGGCGCTGCTTGGCTTAACCATGAATAGATTGCCCAGCAGCAGGCGGCCAACAAGGCTAGCGCGTAGCCCGTGGTGGCGCCTCCCAGGCCCCCGTTGATAGCTTGAGGAACCAGCAGCAGCGCCGCACCCGAAAACGCAATCAGTGCGCCGACAACCCCCGCAATCTGCAGGCGGCCAAAACGGCTCCATTGGCTGAGCAGTACAAACAGCACCGGCCAAGTGTAGGTAATCAGCGCCGCTTCGGCGGCGGGCGCTAACCGCATGCCAATAAAGTAGGTGCTGACGGCGCCAAAGATGAGCAGCGGGATACCCACCCAAACACTCAGTTGCCAGCCCGCGCCGCAGGCGGCGACGTTACCCCGGCGGCTTAACGGTAGTGTTGCTAATGACCCTGCTAACAGGGTAACGGCGGTTAGCTGCAAGGGCGGTGTCGCTTTGGCAAACTCGGCCAGCAGCGGCGCCGCACTCCAAAGCATCACGGCCACTAACGCCGCACCAACACTGTACCAACGTGGAAATAACGCGGGGGAGTGAACGGGATGCATAAGAGTTCTCCTTGATTAGTGAATGTGCTGAGCAGCATACTCATTATGAACACATCACAATATCGATCTTTTATGATCGTTATTATCAAGAATGGTGATGAATAAGGGCTGATAGATGAGGACTGGTATATGCGTGCACCCACGTTGGATCTAACCCTGCTACGTACCCTGGTGGCCATCGCGGACACCGGCAGTGTAACGGCGGCGGCAAAGCGGTTAGCGTATACCCAGTCAACCGTGAGCATGCAGCTACAGCGGTTAGAGGCGCAGCTATCGCTCACGCTGCACGAGCGGGAAGGGCGGCGAATACGCTTTACTCCAGAAGGTGAGCGATTACTCAGCCATGCCCGACGGCTATTAGCGCTTAATGATGAAGCATGGAGTGATATGCAGGCTCGTCAGGTCACCGGGGATCTTACCCTGGGGATTCCTGAAGATTACGCCTCGCTGCTGCCCTCGGTGTTTGCCTACTTTCATCAGCTTTATCCCGCGGTCGGGTTAAAGGTGATCTGCGGTACCAGCACGCACCTCGTCGAGCAGGTAAAAGCCAAAGAGTTGGATTTAGCCCTGGTAACCCGGCAGCGTAACTCGCCAGGCGGCGATGTTATCCGCCGGGAGCCTTTATTGTGGGCCGTAGGAATGAACCAGCAGCCGCTGCTTAGTGACCCGCTGCCGCTGGCGCTCTACTCCCCAGGGGCAGATGTGTTTCGTGAAGTGGCCGAGCAGGCATTGCAATCAGCCGGGCGTAGCTGGCGGGTTGCCTATACCAGCCAGTCCATGGCGGGGTTGGCACCGATTGTTACCGCTGGGTTGGCCATCGTGGTGGTGACTCGCAGCATGCTAACCCCAGCGCTGAGGCCGCTGGATGAGAGCAGCGGGCTGCCGGCGCTGCCGATGATTGAGCTGGCGCTGCACCGTGCGCCGCACCGGCCTTCGGAGCCTGCGCGCCGATTGGGCGAGTTAATACGCGAACAGCTGGCAGCGCCCGAGCAGGCGCTATAAGGTATTTCGTTAGTAACGTTTAGCGTTGATGGCCGCGTAGTGCTTTAATCAGCGTAAGGGAGCGTTACTGACTAGACTAAAAAGCCAATGCATTGGCAGTTAGGAGCACTACATGCACGAACTGGATCACTATATCTACCCGCATCGGGTGTTGCACTGGCTGGTGGCGGGCGCGGTGTTGCTCTCTTTGGCCAGCGGTTTAACGTTAGGCTTTTTGGGCTATGAGCGCACCGTTGCGCTAGTCGGCAATATGCTTACGAACCTGCTTTATACCAGCCATAAAACGCTGGGGGTGTTGATACTATTGCTAATGACGCTACGTATTATTACCCGCCTGGCCTTTGTGGTGCCCGACCATGAACCGCCTTTAAACGCCTTTGAGCGAGTAGTTAGTACCAGCGTCCATCATTTGCTCTATTTAGCACTCATTATCATGCCTTTGTTGGGCTGGGCAGCAACGGCAAGTGGCGGATTTCCCGTTGAGTTTTTCCACTGGCATTTGCCAGGGTTAATTGGCGAGCGCGAGCAGCTATCTGAACAGCTGTTTATGTGGCATGAGCGCCTGGGGTGGGCCATTTTAGGCTTGGTGGTACTGCACGTCGCGGGGGCCATATTCCATTGGAAAATCAAACGCGATAACGTGATGAAGCGTATGAGCCTGTTTGATTAACGGCCATTGAAAATGGCTAAAGACTAACCCGCCGAGCCGTAGCGATAGCACTCTACTGCTTGGCGAGATTTGACAGCGTACATATGGCTATCGGCTTCACGCAGTAAACTCTCTAGCGTGGTGTTGTCTGTCCCCTGGCAAGTGCTAACGCCGATGCTTACGCCCACACTGACTCGTTCGCCGCAGGGGAGTTTGATCGGTGAGCGAATGGCTTCCCCGATACGGGCCTGAATATTCTCAAGCGTATCGTCGGGCTCAATATTCTCCATGATAATAATGAACTCATCGCCGCCAAAGCGTGCGCAGTGATCACCAACACGCGCCAGGTTAGCGATGCGCTTAGCTATTTGTTGTAATACAAAATCTCCTGCCTCATGGCCGTAGCAGTCATTAATGGGTTTGAAACGATCAAGATCGAGCATCAGTAACGCCAAGCGCTGACCAAGTTGACGATTACGCTCGAGAACCTCTTCGGCGCAGCGCGCCAGACCGTGACGATTTAATAAACTCGTTAGCATATCGCAGTTGGCTAAATGCTCCAGCGCTTTCGTACGGGTGGCGACTTTTTGTTCCAGCACGGCTTCCTGCTTTTTAAGCGCGGCTAGCATGGTGGCCTGAGCCCGCTCTTTTTGCCGTTTGAGTTTGTTAAAGCGCGCTGCCAGAGCAAATGAGAGCAGCAACATTTCTAGCGCTGAGCCAATTTGAATCCCGTGAAGAGTAATAAAGTTGGCGGGTAATACGCCCAGGTTGCGCAGCGCAAAGATGCCTGAGCCGAGCAGGAATACCGACCACGCAAACACGAACATTCTAGCGCTGGGTAGGCGCCGTAAACTGCAGTAGCTGCCACATATCAGGAGCAGTAACGCCGCCATAAACCCCGTCACATCCATAATGTGAAGCGCCGTAGGAATCGGCAGGAGCAGTGACGCGATAACGGCCAGCCAGCAGTAGCAACGGAAGGTGTTTAATACCTGATGCCAGCGTGGGCAGTATATCTCGGTGTTAAGAAAACTCTGTGCAAACAACGTGGCCATGGCGGATGCGAAAGTGAAGCCGAGCGCTACCAGACGCGAGGTGTTTTCACCCAAAAAGCTCCAAAACATCAGTGTGCCAATGCCGTTAAATGCCAAGATAGCAAGGCCAAAGCCAGCGACAAATAGCGAGTAATAAAGAAAGATGCGCTCTTTTAGGCCAAAAAATAGCAGCAGATTATATAAACCCATCGCCAGCAGCATGCCAAAGTAGGTAGCTAGCCAAAAATTATGTCGATCATTTTGGGTATAAAATGTCTCGGGTGCTAACAAGTTATAGCTAAGCATCTTGCTACCTGAGGCAGCCACATGGGTGTACAGCGTGACGGTCTCAAAAGCGGCTAGCTCCAGTGGAAAAACCGCCTGACGGTGGGCGAGTGCGCGCTGTTCAACGGGAACCGCACTGCCGCTTCGCTGCATATCACTGCGCTGTTGGCGGAGTGTGTGAAGAGTGACGTAATCCAGGAACGGGTACTCGAACTCCACTATCCAGCGCTGGGGGGTCGGCGAATTGTTGCGCACCTGAGCGCGCAGCCATACTTCACCTCGGGTGTAACCGAAATTTAAATCTTGAGCGTCTTGGGTTGGCTGAAAAGGTCGCGGCTGGGCGAGTAAATCGTTAATCGTTAAAGATGTTTTGTCTGCGTGCCAGTACTCGTTATAAGGGGCGAGTGAATAACTCGCCTGGCTTGGCGATGCGGATAGAGGAGTGTTTGCCTGCGCCCACGGCATAAAACAAACCGCAAGCAGCAGCAATAAGCCGGTGTAAGCACCCGCTATAAAACGTCGTGCATGCATAGGGCATCGCTTTTTTCGTTTTTTTACCCCGATTGCTGTTCCCTGGGTTCCCTTACCCGTCGGGGGCCGCTAATGCATCGACATAGTGCTAGCTGCTTAAATTTACCTACGCCATGCGATCAGCTCTCTGAGTGTAGTTGGCTTTGGCATAAGGGAGCGTTTAAAACCCTCATGCTTTAGGAGTGATATAACTCAAATGTTGTGTAAGCCGTTGCATCAAAGTGCCGCTATGGCGCCAAAAATGCCAATAGAGCGGTACTGCTAAAGAATACCCAGGAGCCACACTGGCGAGTTGGCCACTGGCCATTAATTCGCCGACCTGTAACTGAGGCATCATGCCGTAGCCGATCCCGGCTGAAGCTAAGCGCACAAACCCTTCTGAAGAGGGACAGAGGTGGTAAGGAAAGGGGCCATGGTAGCCGCACTGGGCAAGGAACTGGTGCTGCAACTGATCATGAGGGCCGAAGACAATGGCGGGTGCCTTTCTAAAAGCCTCATCGCTGGGCCCATCGGGGAAGTGTCGCGCCACGTAAGCGGGGGAGGCAAGCGGGTGGTAGTGCATTTCGCCCAACGCTACACAGCGTGCCCCGGCAATCGGTTGTGGCGCCGCGCACAGGCAGGCCGCTACATCGCCATCGCGTAAGCGCTTGAGCCCTACATCCTGATCTTCAATGACCAGATCCAGCAGCAACCCCTCCTGCTGACAGATAGTGGCGACCGCTTCGGCCCACCAGGTGACCAAACTATCCGCATTGATGGCGATCCGCAGGCGAGGAGCCTGATCATCAAGCGTGGGCAGGGAGCTCCGCAGGTCACGCTCTAAAAGCTGTACCTGCTGATAATGAGTCAACAGCCGCTGGCCAGCAGGGGTGGGAGCAAGATGCGGGTGGCGTACCAGCACCGGCTGGCCAAGGCGGACTTCCAGCGCTTTAATGCGTTGGGAGACGGCTGATTGAGAGAGTCCCAATATATCGCCAGCGCGCTCGAAGCCGTCGCACTCCACTACGGTCGCCAAGGCGTGAAGCAGTTTGTAATCCAGCATGGCGGTGTTCCCAGGACAGAATAAATGACATAAAGCAAAAAAGGACGACTAACCCCGGTATTGCTCTCTATCTAGACATAAATAGGATTGAATCTCATAGGTCAATGAATTACATTTCATGCATGGCTAGCGCACCCAACCCTCTCAGGTTGCCTAGCACTTTATGTGAGTAGTTTCTGTTACGCCCAGCCTAAAGGATACTGTAATGCCCGCCATCATGCTCCGTCGCCCTCTTGTTGGCATCGTTGCGCTTAGCGCGCTGATGCCTTTTGCCGCTGTTGTTGTCGACACGGCTGCTGCTGACGATACCGTTAGCGCCGACGCCGTGGTTCACCACTACGCCGAACTGGCCCATGCCAATTACGCCGATGCACTGAGTGCCGCCCAGGCACTGAACGAGCGTATCGACGAATTGCTGGCCAATCCCACTACCGAGACCCTGAACGCCGCCAAGCAAGCCTGGCTGCAGGCACGTATTCCTTACCAGCAGAGCGAAGTATTCCGCTTTGGCAATGCCGTGGTCGACGACTGGGAAGGGCAGCTAAACGCCTGGCCCCTGGATGAGGGCATGATCGATTATGTGGAAGGCGACGACTACCAGCATGAGCTGGGCAATGAAGGCGCTACCGCCAATATTGTTGCCAACGAGCAAATCACTGTTGGGGGCGAAAGCCTGGACGTTAGCGAGATCACGCCGGAGCTCCTCGCCGACCTGAATGAAATTGGCGGTTCGGAAGCCAACGTCGCCAGCGGCTACCATGCCATCGAGTTTCTGCTCTGGGGGCAGGATCTGAACGGCTTTGAGGCGGGCAGCGGCGAGCGCCCGGTGAGTGATTTTCAAACCGGCGACGACTGCACCCATGGCAACTGCGACCGTCGTCGCACATACCTGGACGCGGTCTCCGACCTGTTAGTTGATGATCTTGAGTGGATGGTGGCCCAGTGGGCACCGGAAACAGAGGGCAACTATCGCCAGGAACTACTGGCGGAGAGCGACCAGGAGGGCCTGCGCCGCATGCTGTTCGGCATGGGCTCGCTCTCCCTGGGGGAGTTAGCGGGTGAGCGTATGAAGGTGGCGCTGGAAGCCAACTCTTTTGAGGATGAGCACGACTGCTTCAGCGACAATACCCACAACTCCCACTACTACAATGGTCAGGGTGTTCAGAATATCTACACCGGCAGCTATCAGCGCCTTGATGGCAGCGTGGTCGAGGGGCCTTCGCTGCAAGACCTATTGGCTCAGGAAGATAGCGAGCTTGCCGACACCCTTGGTGAGCAGCTTGAAGCTACCATGGCGCGCCTCGATGCTATCAAGCAGGCGGCTGAGGCGGAAAGCTCGCCGATGGCTTTTGACATGATGATCGCGCCGGGCAATGAGCAGGGCAGCGAGCTGATCAACGAGGCGATTCTCACCCTGGTAGCGCAAACCGGATCCATCGAACAGGCCGCGGGCTCACTGGGCGTGACATCGCTGCAGCCTGATGACGCAGGTCACCAGTTCTAGAAAGGGCTAGCGTCAATTCTGAGCCGCCGATGGTGTAACTGTCGAGCGGCTCTGTTGCTTTTTGTTGAATGGCTCGTATGCCGTATCATCCTTTTCAAGGTATCACCATGTACCGCTTACCCCGGTTTATTGTCCTCGCCAAGTGGCTGCCCAGCAGATTAATCCACAGTAGTGTCATCCTTGCCCTGCTGGTAGCGCCCTTGCAGGCCGCTGAATCGCCCACCCAGGCGTATCCCATCCAAACGACGCCCATGAGCGGTGGCGATGGCTCGGTAGAGCAGTTTGACCATAACGCCTACTCGCTGCCGCTGGGTAATATGTCGATGACCAAGCGCCTTGATTTCAGCGTTGGCAATAGCTTCTTTCGTAACCCCTGGGTGGCGGCACCCGCCAGCACCGAGGCCCGGGATGGCCTGGGGCCGCTGATCAATACCAATAGCTGCCAAGGGTGCCACCTCAAGGATGGTCGCGGGCACCCACCCACCGGCGACGAAAACCCTATCGCGCTGTTTCTGCGCCTTTCGCTGCCCGCTAGCCAAGCGGATCCAGAAACACTGGAGCAGCGCGGCGCGCTTCCGGTACCTAACTACGGCTTGCAGCTACAAACCGCAGCGATTAGCGGTGCCAAGCCCGAGGCCAAAATGGTGATTGAATATCGCCCTCGGGAAGTGAGCTTCACTGATGGCACCAGCGTCACCTTGCAGGAACCGCTCTACTCGATTGCCGAGCCTGCTTACGGCGAGCTGCCCAAGGATCTGCAGACCTCGCCGCGGCTGGCGCCGCCCATGATTGGCCTTGGGCTGCTAGAGGCGATTCCCGAGGCTGATCTGATGGCGGCCGCTGACCCTGACGACGCTGATGGTGACGGTATCTCCGGGCGCTACAATCAGGTCTGGGACCTGCGCAGTGGCACCACCAAACTGGGGCGTTTCGGCTGGAAGGCGGGTGAGCCCAGCATTGAACAACAGAGCCTACACGCCTTCGCCGGGGATATGGGGCTCACCTCCAGCCTCGTGCCGCAAACCGACTGCATGGAGAGCCAGGGGTGCGATGAATTTCCCAACGGCGGCACGCCCGAAGTCAGCGATGACGTGGCCGACTTTGTAACTTTCTATGCCTCCAGCCTAGCAGTACCCATGCGCCGCAATATGGATGACCCGGCGGTGAAGCAGGGAGCTGAACGGTTTAATGCCCTGGGCTGCGCCAGTTGCCATACGCCGCGCCATCGCACCGCCGCGGATGCTGACCGCCCTGCGCTGGCGGATCAGATCATATGGCCGTATAGCGATCTGCTGCTGCACGACATGGGCGACGCCCTGGCCGACCATCGCAGCGAGTTTAAAGCCGACGGCCGCGAATGGCGCACCCCGCCGCTGTGGGGTATTGGCCTAGCGCAAAGGGTTAACCCCCGAGCGGGCTTTCTCCACGACGGCCGCGCCCGCACCCTGGAAGAGGCGGTTCTTTGGCACGGCGGTGAGGCGGAAGAGGCCACTCAAGGCTACCGTGACTTGGCCGAAGACCAACGCGCTGAACTGATTCGTTTTCTTGAGTCCCTGTAAGTGTCGTTGAATTGTTGAAAAGATTGATTACTAAGGAGTGTATGTGATGGCTGCGTTTCGTCGGCTGGGTTTGCTGGCCTGTGCATTTTTGGCTGCACCGCTATCTTTTGCTACGGAGAACACCGCGCCGCGGGATATATGGCACGGTGCGGTAGAGATGCAGTATGCCGAGCTAAGCGCCGCCTCCGAGCGCCTGGAGGCGAGCGCCACACGCTTTTGCCAAGCCCCCGATGAATCGCTCAGGCAGCGGTTGGAAACTGACTGGCTGAACGCCTATCAAGCCTGGCAGGCGGTGCGCTTTATCCAGTTTGGCCCGGTGGAGCAGAACAGCCGGGGCTGGCAGCTGCAGTTCTGGCCGGATCGTAAAAACCTGGTAGGCCGCAAAGTGGGCGGATGGCTGCAAGCAGCCGACGCACCGGATGCCCAGGATATCGCCGCTGACAGCGTGGCGATCCAGGGCTTTCCCGCCCTTGAGTACCTGCTTTATGACGATGCCATGGACGAAGAGGCCCTTAGCGACGCCAGCGCCTGTGCCCTGATGCAGGCCATCACCACCCACCTTGCGGATACCACAAACGCGCTACACCGCGACTGGCAGGCCTTTGGCGAGCACTATATTGCGCCGGACGATACCCAGCGCTATACCGAGGCCACCCTGGCCAGCGCCATTCAGGCCCTCGAACTACTCGAAGATAAACGTCTCGGTGAGCCCATGGGCCTTAAAGGTGCGCCCGCCAACGGCTACCTGGCGGAAGCCTGGCGCAGCGGCAACTCGATTCGTTTGGTAGAGAGCAGCCTGGAGGGCCTGCGTACCGGCTTCCTGCCGGGCCTTACCGCGCTGCTGCGCGAGGCCGGTGCGCTACCGCTAGCCGAGGCGTTTCGTGATCAGTTGGATAAGACGCTTGCCCAGGCCAGCGAGCAATCGTCGGGCTTAGTGCCAGCCCTTGAAGACGAAGAGGCGTTTCGCGGTCTGCAATCCCTCTACCTCGACATTAGCCAGCTACGCCATCTGCTGGGTAACGAGATCGCTGGTGAGCTGGGGCTGGTGCGAGGCTTTAACTCCAGCGATGGAGATTAAGCCATGCAGCGACGCCAGGTGCTTAAAGTGGGACTGGGCAGCGTCGCCATGGCGCTGACGCCGCTGAGTTGGGCGCTGCCCGCCCGTGAAGAGGTGGATTGGCTATTTAGCGCGGTGGATGATCCCAGCGGGGGGCATTACATCGCTGGGGTGGCATTGGATGGCCAGACCCGCTTTATGATCGAGGTGCCCGAGCGCTGCCACGGCGGCTGTTTACGGCCAGATTCCCGCCAGGCGGTACTGTTTGCCCGCCGCCCCGGCACGCGGATGCACGTGATTGATGGCGACAGCCGCCAATTAGCCCAAACCATTGCCGCGGGAGAGGGCTACCACTTCTACGGCCACGGCGTGTTTGATCTAAGCGGGCGCTACCTCTATGTCACCGCAAATCGCCTGGAGGACAGCGCCGGGCTGGTGCGGGTTTACGACGCTGCCAGCGGCTACGCCCATGTGCGCGATATGCCACTGGGCGGCATCGGCCCTCATGAGCTTCGGCTGATGCCGGACGGCGACACCCTGGTGATTGGCTTGGGCGGCATTCAGACCCACCCTGACTATGGCCGGGTAAAACTCAATCTGGACACCATGGCCCCGGCGCTGCTGCTGATGGATCGTCACAGCGGCGAAATAGCGGCCCGTCACGCGCCCTCGCACCACCAGCTAAGCTGCCGTCATCTGGACGTAGCGGCGGACGGCACGGTGGTTGCCGGGTACCAGTTTGAAGGCCCCGAGTGGGAATCCCATCCGCTGATTTGCCGTCTGGATGCCGCCGGGCGCTTCTCAGAGCTGCCGCTGCCCGAAGAAGTGACCGCCAGCCTGAATCACTACATCGCCAGCGTGGCGTTTAGCCGTGTCTCGGCCAATGTTTTGGTGACCGCTCCCCGTGGCAACCAGGTGCTGCTGCTGGATGCCGCCCAAGGCAAGCTGGTTGCCAGCCTGGCACTGCCCGACGCCGCCGGCGCCCGCTGCGACGGCAACGGCGGCTTTCTGGTCTCCTCCGGCCAGGGCGGGCTCTATCGAGTAACGCCTGACTCTGCAACGCCTGAGCTGCTCGCCAGTCTGGAACTCCGCTGGGATAACCATTTGACATAGCTCTTAGAAAGAGCGCTTAGAAATAGCTCTTTGGGATAGCGCTTAGAAATAGCTCTTTGGGATAGCGCTTAGAAATAGCTCTTTGGGATAGCGCTTAGAAATAGCTCTTTGGGATAGCGCTTAGAAATAGCGCTTTGGAATGGCCTTTTGAAACAGACGGCCAGGACATCGGTTTGAAGCCAATATAAATGACGCCTTCTTGGTAAGAGGTGCTGCTGGTAGACTTCAGCGCTCTTTACAGGAAGGCAAGGAGCACTATGGAACTGCTGCGCTTAGTATTTCATCACTACCGCTGGCCCTTTCTGGGCGCCATTGCTCTGAGCCTAGTGAGCGCTGGCTTAGGGGTCGGGGTGATTGCGTTTATCAATCAGCGGCTTATTGAAGTAGGCAGTATGGCGGCGTTGCCGCAATTTCTAGGCCTGCTGGCGGTGCTGCTGGCGGTTACGCTGAGTACGCAGCTGGCACTGACTGTGCTGGGGCATCACTTTGTGTTTGACCTACGCTCACGGCTGGTAAAGCGGATTCTCGACACCGATATCGAGCGTTTGGAGCAGTTGGGCAACGCCACCTTGCTGGCTAGCCTGTCCAGCGATGTGCGCAATATCACCATTGGTTTTGTACGCCTACCGGAGCTAATTCAGGGGGTGGTGCTAACGCTCGCTTCGGTGGCTTACTTGGCATGGCTCTCGCCGCAAATGGTGGTGATCACCGTGGTGTGGATTGCGTTTACCATGGGCGTGGGCTGGGTGCTGGTGTCGCGGGTGTATCGCCACTTTCGCCTGGTGCGTGAAAGCGAAGACAGTCTATATAAGGATTTCCAGGCGGCCATTGAAGGGCGCAAAGAGCTGGCGCTCAACCGCGACCGTGCCCGGCGCTTTTATGACGAGCGCTATACCGCCAATGCCCGTGACTATCGTCACCATATCATCCGCGCCGATACCTACCATTTAAGTGCCAATAACTGGTCTAACATTATGATGTTGGGTGCCATCGGGGTGGTGTTTTTCCTCTCTAATGGATTGGGCTGGGCGAATACCACGGTGGCTTCCACCTTCGCGTTGACGCTGCTGTTCCTGCGTACGCCGCTCATTCAGGCGGTGGGCGCCTGGCCAACGCTGATCAGTGCCCAGGTCGCGTTTGATAAATTGAGCAGCCTGGAGCTAGCCGAGTACCAATCAAGCTTTGCCGTCGACGATACGCTGGCCGATTGGCAGCGTCTGGAGCTGGAGGAAGTCACCTACCACTACCCGGACACTGCCCAGGGCGAGGGCTTCCAGGTGGGGCCTCTTAATATGACCCTTGTGCGCGGTGAGCAGGTGTTTCTGATTGGCGGTAACGGCAGCGGTAAGTCGACCCTGGCCAGGTTGCTTTCGGGATTATACCGCCCCCAAAGTGGCACCATCAAGATTGATGGGCAGGTGGTCACTGCTGCTCAGTGGGAGGCGTTTCGCGCCCGTTTTGCCAGCGTGTTTACCGATTTCCATCAGTTCGATCAGACCATGGGCCCTGAAGGCCTGCCTGCTGACCCGCAGGTCGTTGATACCTGGCTTGAGCGACTGCAGATGCAGCACAAGCTGCAGTGGGAGGGTGATCGCGTTATTAACACCCAGTTCTCCCAAGGGCAGCGTAAGCGTCTGGCGCTTCTGCTGGCGATTGCCGAGAAGCGCGATATCTTATTGCTGGACGAGTGGGCGGCGGATCAAGACCCGCAGTTCCGGCGGCTGTTCTACCGCGAGCTGTTACCGAACTTAAAAGCGATGGGGAAAACCGTGTTTGCCATCAGCCATGACGACAGTTACTTCGTCCACGCCGACCGGTTGCTTGAGATGTCGAAGGGCCAGCTAAGCGAGCTGAAAGGCGAACAGCGTGCACGGGCAAGCGAAGACGCCGTTGCTCAGATCAATATCTAACAGTGCACTAGCTTTTTAACTGGCGGGCTCAAACGCCTGCCGATTAAAGCAGGTGCTCGCCTAAACGTGCCCGACCACAGAGGTGAATTTTATTGAGCCACGGCGATATTGTGCTCTCCGTTGGGGTGCTTCATGACCTGCATCGGCAATCCATAAATTGCTTCTAAGGTGCTGTCGCACATCAAATCGTTTGGGGTGCCATGAGCCAGCAGGCGGCCACTGTGCAGTGCCATCAGCTCGTCGCAGTAGCGCGATGCCATGTTGATATCGTGGAGGACAATAATGACCCCCAGATTTAACTCATCACACAGCTTGCGGATTAGCGCTAGCACTTCGATTTGGTGGGCAATATCCAGTGCTGCTAAGGGCTCATCCAGCAGCAGGAAACGGCTGCCCTGAGCCAGTAGCATGGCCAGCCACACCCGCTGACGTTCACCACCGGAGAGCGTATCGACCAGGCGGTCGGCAAAGGCCTCGGTGTGGGTTAGGGCGATGGCGCGATCAATGGCATCTTTGTCTTTCTGGTTGTGACGCCCTAGCAGGCCATGCCAAGGGTAGCGGCCAAAGGCGACTAGCTCGCGTCCGGTAAGACTCTCTGCACTCGGTAAATGCTGGGGCAGGTAAGCCACCTGACGGGCGAACTCTCGATTTCCCCAGTCACTCAGTGGGCGCTGATCAAAGTGAACCTCCCCTTGGCTTACCGGCTGCTGCTGGGCCATTAGCTTGATCAGCGTCGACTTGCCCGAGCCGTTATGGCCAATCAGGCCGTAAACCTTGCCTTCATGAAAGCTGTGGTCAATGGGATTTAGAATCGGTTTGCCATTAATCTCAAAAGTGGCGCCTCTGACCTCGAACATGAATCACTCCTGGCAATAGGGTTAATGATAATGGCTCCATTCTAGTGCTAATAGTTCTCATTTTTAACAAAAAAATGAAAAGATTTACGAGATAGAGGGCAAACGCCGCTTGTGGAAACCAGAACAGGAGAGGTCTCAGGCGGTTAGCCTCTGATTGATTGGCTAACCGATACGATTAGAGATGATGTTGATCGTGTATCAGCAAGACGCTAAACACGCTAGCAGTTGGCCATGCCTCTCAGGGTGTGCCGCCAGTAAGCTGCGCCATTGAGCGGGATTCGGCTCGCCAGTGAGATCCGTGACGGTATAGCCAGCCTCTCGGGCAATCACAATGGCGGCGGCGATATC
Source organism: Halomonas sp. AOP13-D3-9 (assembly GCF_052379125.1). Taxonomy (NCBI): domain Bacteria; kingdom Pseudomonadati; phylum Pseudomonadota; class Gammaproteobacteria; order Oceanospirillales; family Halomonadaceae; genus Halomonas; species Halomonas sp. AOP13-D3-9. The sequence continues at coordinate 93,719 of NZ_JBQSYH010000012.1, forward strand.
CCAAAAGTCGAGTGCAGCCCCTTGAGACCAAAAGGCATCAAAGCGGCCCAGACTGGTATAAGCGAGCTCCAGCGCCGCCGAGCCTGGGCTGCGGATACCGGCTACCTGGGGCATTAAGGCGGCGAGTTGGCTTATGGCTATCGTACAGTCGCCTTTGGCGTGGTAGGGCAAACAGGTACTTATTAGCATCTCGTTGAGGGGGCGCGGTTCCGGCGTGGTGAGCGGCGTGTCGTTGAGGAAGACGCCGGTGCCAAGGCTTGCCCACAGCATTTCATCAAGCAAGGGGTGGTAAACAACCCCGATGATCAGCTCATTGCCCTTGGTGACTGCAATGGAGACCGAGAAGTGAGGCACTCCATGCAGGAAGTTGCTGGTGCCATCAAGAGGGTCAATGATCACGGTATAGTTGCTATCGGTGGGTGTCAGGCCGCTCTCTTCACCGAGGAAAGCGATATCGGGAAAAACGCTGCTGATACAGTCGATAATGATGTTTTCCGCAGCCGTATCGTAGTAGCTGACAAAGTCTGACGCCCCCTTTTGCTCAAAGGCAATCCTACCCTTGAGCGAATATCCCTCGCGCAACAGCGCACCCGCCTCGTACGCTGCCTGCTTCACCGTTTCGAGCAGGTCATTGCTGCTATCAAGCATTGTGTTTCTCCTGGGCATTCATCGTGTCGTAGTGAATGGCTAAAACTGTATCCATTCAATGTAACTAGCCATTCATGACACGCCGATGACAGTGACGGATAGCTTGATGGCTAAGCCAAGGTCTCCACCTCAAAGGCCACAATCTGGCGCTGGGCGCTGGAAAACTCCACGCCGATCAGGTGGATGGGTTTGCCAGAGGCGCGGTGTTTATCGGCGTAGCCTTTGTGTTTGATCTGCGCCAGCGCTTTACCTTCCGGCAGCTGCTCAACCACCTTGAACTCGAACAGGTAGATATGCCCACCAAAATCCACGCTCATATCCACCTTACCGTGGTGGCTGGCATCCTCTACCGTCACATCCAGCCCCAGGGCCGCAAAATGGCTGTAAAAGATACTCGCATAATGCCCTTCGTAGCGGGCAATGGGATTGTTACGGTACCAATCGTGAGGGAGTCCAGCGTAGAGCGCTTTGAGGTGTGCTTCTAACCCGGCAATATCGTGCTGGCTTAAATGGCGAAACAGCGTACGGCGCTCACGTGGGGCGTTCTCGACCCCCAGTGACGGCAGCAGCGCATGGTTGAGGCTGGTTTCGACTTCGCGGTTAGGAAAGCCCAGGGTGTACTGGCGGTAGCCTACAAGGGGCTCTTCTACCTGCTGAATAGTCAGGTAGCCGGTTTGAAATAGCAGGCCTTCGGTGCTGATCTGATCCACATCAAACTGGCTGAGCAGTTCATACTCGGTTTCCCAATGATCCAACGAGGGGGTAAACACTCCGCGCTGCTTAAGAATGTCGACCAAAAATGTCGGCGTCGCAGACTCAAACCAGTACGGGCCAAATTCGCGTTTCTGAAACAGTAGCAGCACGTCAAAGGGGTTGTAGACAGAGGCTACCTCGCTGCCACCCCAGCGGTAGCCGTTATACCACTGGCGGATCGCCTCACGATCAAGACCGGGCAGCTCTGGGGCGAACACCGTATCGATATCTTCGTCGGTATAGCCGCAAATCGTACTGAAGGGGGCATCCAGGGTGATATCGTTTAGGTTATTCAATCCCGAAAAAAGACTGACCTTGCTGAACTTGGAAACACCAGTAAGCAACACAAAGTGAAGGTGTGGATCGGCGTCTTTAAGCACGCTGTAAAGGTTCTTCAAGCCCTCGCGCAGTTCCCGGGCGCGCTCGGGCGCTAAGATATTATCCAGAATAGGCTTGTCATACTCGTCAACCAGTACAACCACCCGCTGGGCGTACTGCTGGTGGGCGGCTCGGATGAGGGCGGAAAACTCACCCGGTATGTCGGTTTTATGGTGCTGAGTAATGCCAAGCTGTTCACGTTGAACCCTAAGCTGCTCACGAATACGCTCGTCTAACCCTTCACGGCTCTGCATCACGCCATCGGCAAAGCTAATACGAATCACCGGATAGCGCTGTTGCCAGTCCCACTTGCCGTGGATATAGAGCCCTTCAAACAGCGCCTGGCGACCTTCAAACAGGCAGCGCAGGGTGTCCAGCAACAGGCTTTTACCAAAGCGGCGCGGCCGCGAGAGGAAGTAGTATTTGTTCTGGTTAACCAGGCGCTCAATATGCGGGGTTTTATCGACGTAGTAATAGTCGCCCTCGCGGATATCCGAGAACGTCTGAATCCCGATGGGGAGCTTACGGCGGTGGGCATCCGTCACGGTGGGTCTCCAGGGCAAAGCAGCAATATAGTCAACAGTCTAGCATGCCCAAAGTTTGTACTGCCTAGTGACGAGATCGTTAGTGAATGGCGTATGTGGTTTCACTAGGTGAGGTGGCAAGATGAGTAGCAGAGAAAGCTGGATATCTATAAGAACGAGAGAATTTTCGAATGGTTAGCTTGTAATGAGGGTGCGAAGAAAGGTATGTGTGAGTGAATTTTTTATTAAATATAAATGATAATTATATAGATTTATTTTATATTTAATTCTCACACGCTCTTAAAAAGGGAACAGCTGCATGTTCAAGGGAAAATACGCTCTCTCCTGTCAGAGCGGATTGTTGGTTGCCACATTGGCTGCAGTGCCAACTTATTCTGCAGCCCAGGAGGAAGAATCGATCTCGCAATTGGAGAGCCTAACGGTAACCGCAGAAAGGGTAGGGGCGCAGGGCCCGGATGTAGGCTATCAGGCGGAACGTAGCCTAACGGCAACAAAAACAGATACTCCACTGTCCGAGACTCCACGCTCAATATCGGTGGTAACGCGAAACCAGATTGAGGATCAGGGGGCACAAACGCTGGGCAACATTTTGGATTACGTACCTGGTGTTAACAGTGCCAACTACCCTGGGGGGGATGCGCTGGCTGGTGATATTTTCTATATCCGCGGTATGAACCAGCGTGATTACGGATACGGTACCTATCGAGATGGTTTACGCGTGCAGTCTAATGCCTATGCCACTTCGGCCGAGCCATATGGCTTAGAGAGGGTTGAAGTGCTCAAGGGGCCGACATCGATTTTATACGGTGAAAACGTGCCCGGTGGCATGGTGAATTTGGTTAGCAAGCGCCCTACGTATGAACGACAGGGAGAGGTCAATCTTAGCTATGGTACCCATGACCGACGGCAGTTCTCCTCTGATGTGTCGGGCGCTCTGAATGAAGATGGCAGCGTTCGTGGTCGAATGGTGTCCCTGATTCGCGAGGCTGATACGCAAATCAATAGCATGGAGGACGACCGGATCTACTTTGCCCCTTCGCTGGCCATCGATCTGAGCGACAGGGATACCCTGACATTGCTGGGACAATATCAAAAAGACAGCACCGAGATTCAATTAGGGCTACCGGCGTCGGGTACTCTGCTCGACAATCCAGGCGGTAAATTGAGCACCGACACCAACCTAGGGCACCCTGACTGGGATGGCTTTGAGCGGGAATTTTGGACATTAGGTTACGAATACGAGCACCGCTTTGATAATGATTGGACGTTTCGCCAAAACGGGCGGTATACGCGATCTCTGGTAGATCGGCAGGAAACCTGGTTGCAGTTCGTTGATGCAGGTTACGGTTCTAACATTGGCGCCTATAATCTTGATCGCGCCAACGAGTCTAGAATCTACTCCATTGATAACCAAGTGGTCGGCAATGTGACCACCGGAGCGCTCGAAAACACTGTGTTGTTCGGCGCCAGCTTCGATAGGACGTCATTCGTACAGAGCCAGTATGCTAGTGACATCGCCAGTGGTGAATTCTATCTTATTGATATTTTTGACCCTCAGTATAGCAGCGAGCCGCAAACCTCCAGTCTCTCTAGTGATGGCGATCTAAAGCAAAATTTGGCCGGAACTTATGCTCAATGGCAGGGCAAAGTCGGCGGGTTGATTGCATTGGTGGGAGGTCGTTACGACTGGGCGGATAGTGAATACGATGATTATACCGCAGCTAATGAAGATACTCAGCGCTCCGACGAAGCATTCAGCTGGCAAACCGGGTTGATGTATCAGTTTGACAACGGCATCTCTCCTTACGTGAGTTACTCTACTACTTTCGTGCCGGTTCAACTTAACACTGAAGACAACTTCAAACCTATTACCGGCGACCAAGTAGAGCTAGGGGTGAAATACGAGCCGGAGGGTTGGAATACCCAGGTAACGGTTTCTGCTTATGACATCACTAAACAAGATGATGTTAGCTACGACGGCAGCTCCGGTGACTATCGCCAGATTGGTGAGACACAATCCCAGGGTTTAGAAGTAGAGGTTAAGAGCGATATTAACGAAAGCCTGAGCCTGACTGCTGCCTATAGTTATATCGATGCCAGGATTGTCGAAGATGCCGGTTCGCGTTTAGAAGATGAGCAAATTACAGGAATTCCGCGTCACCAGGCCTCTGTTTGGGCCAATTATACTTTCCGGCAGGGGGCATTGAACGGCCTACAAACTGGTCTTGGTGTCCGTTACCTAGGTAAATCCTACGCTTATCCTCCAGAAAGTCTTGATTACGGCACACTTGAGATAGGTAGTGAGACGCTAGTCGATGCGGCCATTGGTTATGATTTCGGCAATAACTGGAGTGCTAAACTCAACGCCAATAATCTTTTTGATCGTGAGTATGTGGCTCGCTGTAACAACGGAGGGCGTTGCTATTGGGGGGCCGAACGCACCGTACTGGGAACTGTGTCCTACGATTGGTAGCGCATAGGTACTGAAGGGGGGTTTTAATCGCTCGCGCCGCATCGCCTATCTTGCTGGCGGTGCGGCGCTTTCAATTAGATGGTTGGCAAGACTTTCGGCAAAATGCCTTGCGGCAGGTAGCCCTCCCCAAGACCAGTAGTTGGTAGGAATAATGAGATAGTTGCCTTCTTTCACGGTTGGTAAGTGCCGCCACTGGCCATCAGCGAGTAGTTGACGCTGTCCACCCGAAGGGTCGTAGGGGCTTTCAAGGAATATCATTTTAGCGTTGATGCTAAACAGGGACGTTGCGCTGACGGTCGTCATCCCCCACTGACCTAAGTCGCCCTGCCAGGCGTTCTGAAGGCCAAGGCGATTTAATACCATGCCTTCAACGCTTCCTTTGCCATAAACGCGGGCATGGCGCTCATCCACTAGCCGTACCATTAAAACAGGTTCGTCGATGCTGCTAAGCTGGCTTTTTAAGTCGTCAAAGTAACGGTTGGTTTGCTCAATGTACTGCTCCGATGCGGCAGCGTCATTGACGAGGGTACCCAACTGACGAGTCAACGCTTCAATCGTTTCCCAGTCGCTATGGTTGCCATCACCATCGGCATAGTTATAAAGCGGATACTCCATAACATCAGTAATTTTTCTTAGCCTCGGCAGTAAGCTGGCATGTGCGGGCGGAGAAATCAGAATATGCTGGGGAGGGTGGCTTGCTAGTAGTTCATAGTTAGGCAGGAAACGGTAGCCAAGGTTAGTCGTAGTGGGAATAACGCCACCTTGACGTGTGTAGGTTTCGTATCCCTTCAGACCCGCTAAAAACCTGGGAGGATGACCAATCGCGCTGAGTGTCTCTGCAATGGCGAAATCAAACGTTGCCAAGGGAGCTACGCTGTTTTCGTCATCTGCCAGTAACGCCTTACTCACTGATACACTGATTAGTAAGGCGACTGATAAAGCGACTCTTGCATGGCTTGCAGAGCGACTAAAAATACCATTTTTATGTTTCACAATGATGCCTGTGTTTTCATATAAATTAGCGTCATGAGGATAGTTAAATGTTCAACTTTGCAGAGTAAGCTCTGCTCACATGTCCATGCGTGGATAAGATTTTTGGTCATTTTGGTAAATATTAATCGTTATTATTTGTATTATGAATGGCTTATGGGTGAAGTCAATGCATGGCGGGCATCAGGAGGGGCAAGGAGAAAACGCCTTACGCATAGAAAGGGACAGAAGGACGTTATGTAGCCACTCGGTGAACCAGCATATCGTTATAAAAAGTGGATTAGCTCACACCGGTTGACTTACCCGATGGTAACGCAAATAATAATTGTTGCCATTTATTTCGTGGTGTTAATCAAGGCAGGAGGCCGTGCTGTGGATACCCAGACCTGGAGCGCTGAGTTAGAAGACATCTTCGTTAATCAGCGGCCCCGGCTCTGCTGTGTCGCCGCAAAAGTATTGGGCAATGCTGATCAAGCCGACGATGTTGTGCAGGATGCCTATCTGAAAATTTCAGAGGCGACCACGCTTTTTGAGGTAAAGCAGCCCATATCCTACGTGTCACGGGTGGTGCGCAATCTCGCCATTGACCGCTGCCGTCGTTCCGCGTTTGAGTCAGCGCTGTTTGCAAAAGCAGAGGAGGGGGATAACGCCTCTTGTGCATCACACTCACCTGAGGTGATTGCCATTGATCGCCAGGCATTGGCCCAGGTGGTCGAATCGTTGAACGAACTGCCAGAGCGTACGCGACGCGCCTTTGAGCTTTACCGTTCGGGAAACCATACCCAGCGGGAAGTAGCGCTACAGCTAGGTGTGTCTACCACGTCAGTTAACTTTATGATTCGCGATGCGCTGTCTCATTGCCACCAGTCGCTACAAGGTCGGTCGTTGCCAGATAAGTAAATCGGCGTTCCGTCCCCTCTTTGTTGTCGCTTTGTTACACTGTCAGCCAATAGCGTTGAGAATATCAGACGCTTCCATAGGCAGGTAATAAGCAGGCCGCAATAGCGAGGGTTGACAGTAACGATGGATAACGACAGCGGCGACGATGCCGTTTGGCAAACAGCGCTAGATTGGCTGATGCGCGAGCATGAAGAGACGTTGAGCGACGCTGATCGCGAAGCGCTGCATGCTTGGTTAGCGGCTTCTTCCCAGCACCGCCGAGTCTTTCATGAAGCAGAACAGCTCTGGATGCTAACAGGGCTGATCCCAAGCGGTGATGAGCGTAGCTGATAAGCCACTTTTTTACTCTCCTCCTTCGATTTTCAGGCTAACTCAATGGTCGCGAGCTAACGCTGCCTCCCGTCGGAGCAATTTTTAGCCTGGCAAGGGTAATGCTATGTCGACGCCCTAGCGACCCCTCCCCCTATTTTTTCTACTTTCTTCCTTTCCAGCATTAAATTTTCTGGTTCCTCACTCGTCACTAAGTAATGAGAAGCAATTGCGTTTTATTTCTCATTCCTTTGGCAACGATGAGGTTAATTCCATGACAAGCTGTTTTGATCGTGAAGATGGTGTCTTCCGCGTATTAGTCAACCACGAAGAGCAGTACTCCCTCTGGCCCGAATGGAAAGCGATCCCCGCGGGCTGGACCGATACTGGCGTGTTCGGCGATAAACCAACCTGTCTCGACTACGTCGAAAAAACCTGGACCGATATGCGGCCGCTCTCGCTGCGCCAGTGGATGGATGAGCAGGCCAACGCTGAGGCGGAGCAGGTGGATGCAGGTTAAGCGTTTAAGACTGCTCTGCCTGCCCTGCGCCGGGGCCAGCGCCACCATGTATCTGCGCTGGAAGCGCCAGTTGCCCGCCTGGATCGAGGTATATCCCGTCGAGCTGCCTGGGCGTGGTGAGCGACTGGGTGAGTCGCTTATCGATGACTTCGAGACCCAGGTGGTGCGGCTGTGCGAAGAGCAGGCAACGCGGATGCGCGGTGATTTTGCCCTGTTCGGCCACAGCATGGGGGCGCTGCTGGCCTATGGCATGGCGGCACGCTTGCGCGATGTGGGGCGCCCTCAGCCACGGATGCTATTCGCCTCAGGTAGCGCGGCGCCCTCAATGCGCGACTCAGAGCGCTTGGCGGGGCTTGATAACGATAAGGCCTTAATCGCAGATTTGCGCCAACAGGGCGGCACCCCAGAGGAGGTCTTCGAAAGCCCAGAGCTGCTGCGCCTTACCCTCGATATCTTGATGGCGGACTACCGCCTCTGTCGTAGTTTTCGCTATCGCGGCGGGTCGCCGCTTGCTTACCCCCTAAAGGTACTCGCCGGGCGTGAAGACGATATCGAGCAAGAGCGCCTGGAAGCGTGGCAGCGGGAAGCCGGCGGGGCGTTCTCTTTAGACTGGTTCGAAGGAGGGCACTTCTTTATTCGCCAGCAGCAACCGCAAGTGCTGAATACCCTAAAGCGGGCACTGGCCCGACGGCTTGAGGAGGTGCCTCATGCAGCGCCTGCGGTTAGCTGAAGGGGTGCCCGAAGGGCTTGAGGTATGGCGCTTAGCGCTCGACCTGAATGCCCCGGTAGCGGACGACGATGATCGTCTGCTGAGCCGGGCTGAGTGGCAGCGCGCCCAGCGGCTTCGCCATCACGCCGATGTCGTACGTGCCGTGGCGACACGCGCTGCCCTGCGACGGCTGCTATCCGCGCACACCGGTATAGCGCCAGAAAAGCTGGTGTTCACTCAGAACGCTTACGGCAAACCCGCGTTGGAAAACGTTGATGGGCCTGCTTTCAATGTTTCCCACTCTGGCCATGTCGCCCTTATCGCGCTCGCTCCCGGCGGCTCTGTGGGGGTCGATATTGAGCGTCGTCGATCCGATGCCGAACTGGCGCCGCTGCACGGGATGGTGCTATCGCCGAGCGAGCAGCGCGACCACATTCGCGGCGCCACGCTGCCCTTCATGGAGCGCTGGGTGGTTAAAGAAGCGGTACTCAAGACCTTGGGTTTAGGAATCGCTGACCACCTGCAAGCGCTCTCGGTTAGCCCAGCTGCAGTGCCGCCTGCTAGTTACTGCCTTAAGCACTCGCTTCCCGTGTCATCACCTCTGCAGGCATGGCCGCTGCCAGCGCCGAGTGGCTATGCCGCTGCCCTGGGCTATGCAAAGAGCTATGCCCAGAGTTAACGCTACTCAACGACTTTTTAGGAGATCAATAATGGACAGCCAAAGCGCAACACTAACGCAACAAACCAACGTCATATCCCAACGTCAGGGGCCTGCTGATTCGGAGCTGCCCATTATGATTTCCCCCACCTACCCAGGGCAGCCGCTGCTGGAAGCCTTTGGTGATTTGCGTGCGGATATTGAGTCACTGGTGACCAGAGTCGGTGGGGTGCTGCTAAGAGGTTTCGATGTTCCCTCCGTTGATGATTTTCAGCAGTTTGCCGCCGCTTTTGGTCATCCGCTGCTGAGTTACGAGTTCGCTTCTACGCCACGCTCAGCGGTGTCATCGGGTATTTATACCTCCACCGAATACCCAGCTCATCAACATATCCCACTCCACAATGAGCAGGCATACACCCGCGAGTGGCCGATGAAAATCTGGTTCCACTGTGTCACCGCTTCACCTGAGGGCGGTGAAACCCCTATTGCCGATAGCCGCGCCATTTACCGCCGTATGCCGGCAGAAATTCGTGAGCGATTCGAACCCGGCATTCTCTACGTACGCAACTACGGCGATTTTGATATGCCTTGGCAAAAGGTGTTTAACACCGAAGACCGCGCCGAAGTGGAGGCATTCTGCCAGCGTGCGGGGATTCGTTGTGAATGGAAACCCGATGGCGACCTGCGTACTACCCAGCTATGCCAAAGCATAGAGACTCACCCAGTCACCGGTGAGCAGGTGTGGTTTAACCAGGGCCATCTTTTCCATGTCTCCAACCTGCAGCCAGAAGTGCGTGAATCGCTAGAAGAGCTGCTTGACCCCGAAGACATGCCGCGCAACGTCTTCTTTGCCGATGGCAGCCCCATTGACGATGCCATTTTTGATGAGATCCGCGGCGTCCTGGCCGACGAAACGGTGATGTTCCCCTGGCAGGCGGGCGATGTGCTGATGCTCGACAACATGCTGGTCGCCCATGCGCGCACGCCGTTTAAAGGGCCGCGCAAAGTCGTCGTCGCCATGGCGGAAGGGCACGGCAACCTCTCCAAAGACTGAAGATAACGGCTCAACCCCACGGCCAGGAATTCCAGCAGGTACGCATATGAATATTAGGCACGCCCAGACAACGTTCAGTAGCTCGCCCCACAATGGTGTTTCTAACAACTTTGTAAAGCATTTAAGTCGCTTAGCCCAGGAAAGGCCCCATGACAGGGCGCTGATTGTGGTGAACGCCCAAGGTGATACCACCCTTGATTACGCCACCTTGGAGCGGCGTTCGCGTGCCCTGGCCAGCGAGCTCCAGCAGCGGTTCCCGGCGGGTGAGCGTGCCTTGATCCTGCTGGATAACGATGAGCACTACGTGGTGGCATTCTTCGCCTGCCTGTACGCCGGGGTGATTGCCGTGCCGGTCTTCCCGCCGGAGTCGGCCAAACAGCAGCACCTGGCACGTCTGCTCGCCATTGCCGCCGACTCCCAGGCTGCCTGTGTGCTTACCTCTACGACGATTATCGATGTGGTCGCATCGGCCAGCAAGGGCTTCGGTAGCGCCGAACTGATCCCCGTGGACGCCGTAGATGAGAGCCGCGCTGAACACTGGGTCGAGCATCGCCCCAAGCGCGATGATATCGCCTTTTTGCAATACACCTCAGGCTCCACGGCCACGCCAAAAGGCGTCATGGTCAGCCATGGCAACCTAATGGCCAACGAGCGCGCTATCGAGACAGGTTTCTCGATTGGTGCTGATGATGTCTTCGTTAGTTGGCTACCGCTTTACCACGATATGGGGCTGATCGGCGGCCTGCTGCAGCCTATCTATAGTGGCATTCCCGCCGTGCTGATGAGCCCAACCTTCTTTCTGCAGCGGCCGGTACGCTGGTTGGAAGCGATCTCGCGCTTCCGGGGTACCATCAGTGGTGGCCCCGATTTCTCCTACCGGCTGTGCCTTGATCGACTTCGCGACGAACAGATTGAGACACTCGATTTATCCAGCTGGCGGGTCGCGTTCTCAGGCGCCGAGCCGGTACGCCACGCAACCCTCTCTGGCTTTATTGAACGCTTCCGCCCTGCGGGCTTTTCTGCTGATACCGCAGCCCCTTGCTATGGTCTAGCTGAAGCCACGCTGCTGGTTAGCTGTAATTCGCGCGGTACGGGCGTGGTGGGCACGGCTTTTTCGCAACAATTGCTGGCCCAGGGGCAGGCGTCCTCAACAGCCGAAGGCAATACCCTGGTGGGCTGTGGCACGCCGCAACCCCATCACGCTATCGATATTGTCGATCCCGTGGGGCTTCACTCGCTGCCCGAAGGTGACGTTGGCGAGATCTGGATCAATGGGCCCAGCGTGGCACATGGGTATTGGCACAACCCTGAAGCCACGGCCAAAACCTTTGTTACCCGTGATGGCGTTAGCTGGCAACGTACCGGGGCTCACGATAGCGACGCTCACGATGCCGAAGCAGAAGGCCATAACGCCCAAGACGATCGCTGGCTACGCACCGGCGATTTAGGCTTTTTGCACCAAGGGCAGCTGTATATCGCCGGGCGTATTAAAGACCTGATCATTCTGCGCGGCAACAACGTCTACCCCCAGGATATCGAGAGCGCTATCGAGGCGGAAGTGGAAGCCGTGCGCAAAGGGCGCGTGGCGGCCTTTGCCGTGACCACGCCGGAAGGCGCTGAAGGGATCGGCGTTGCGGCAGAAGTCTCCCGGGGTATGCAGAAGCTGGTACCCGCCGAGAAGTTGATCGAGGCGCTAAGGGAGGCGGTGGGATCCGCTTGCCATGAGCCGCTTTCTGTCGCGCTACTACTCAACCCCGGTGGCCTCCCCAAAACCTCCAGCGGCAAGCTACAGCGCAGCGCCTGCCGCCAAGGCTGGGAAGCGGGCAGTCTTGATGCCTACGCCATTCACGCCTTTGGGCATTTTGTCAGCGGCGGCGACGATGGGGACGCTAGTGGTGGCGAGTCATCACAATCTCTCGTGGAATCTGGGAGCGAAACGGAGCAGACGTTAGCGACGCTCTGGCGCCAAGTGCTGGGAGACAACAAGGAAACGCCGCTGGGAAGTAATGCTCACTTCTTCGCCAGCGGGGGGAATTCGCTGGCGGCGGTTCGACTAGCCGCCGCCATCAGTGATCACTGGGGCATCGAACTATCGCTGCACGCACTGTTCGAGCAACCGCGCTTGTCTGCCATGGCTAAAGCTATCGAAGCATGCCTGGCGGCATCATCGGATCAACGGGCGCTGGTCATCCCACGCCTTGAAGATGCTCAACGTCAAGGCGATATAACGCTGTCAGAAGGGCAGCGTAGCCTATGGCTGACGTGGCAACTCGACCCCCAGAGCGCTGGTTACAATATGGCAGGGGCACTGCACCTCAAGGGGGTGTTGAACCTATCAGCGCTCAATGCAGCGCTGGAGGCGTTGGTTCAGCGCCATGACATTTTACGTACTTACTATCCCTTGAGTGAGGCGGGAGAACCTGTTCAGCGGCTAGCGCAGGACTGGAGTCCTGAGCTGATCTGTAACGAGATGCCCGGTGATACTGTGGTTGAACAGGAGCAGGCACTGCATGACGCACTCACTCAACTGGCGCGGCAGCCTTTTGATCTTGAACAGGCGCCTCCCTTAAACGTCGTCCTCTACCGCTTGTCCACGGAGCACCATGTGTTAGCTGTCGTTCAGCACCACATTGCTGGCGATGGATGGTCAGTACAGGTGCTCATCGATGATTTATGCGCACTTTATGAGGCCGCCTGCACACCGCGAGATGTCAAGCTTGCACCACTGCCAATACAGTTCGCAGATTATGCGGTTTGGCAGCAGCGTCAGCAGCATAGTAGTGAGCGGCAGAGCCAACTTGCTCACTGGTGTGAACGCCTCGCCGGGGATCATCTCCCGCTGGCATTGCCGTTGGATCGTCCACGCCAAGCGCTGTCCGCACCGAGTGAAGGCCAATTGCGCTTTACGCTTACCGATGAGTTGAGCGAGCGGCTACGTAGCCTAGCTCGTGAACGAAGCGTTTCGCTCTACGCCGTGATCTTGGCACTACTAAAGCTGACCCTGCATCGCTTTAGCGGTGAGACAGATATCAAGGTAGGGGCCCCCATTGCCAGTCGGCATAAAGCCGAGCTTCAGGGCTTGATTGGTTACCTTATCAATGTCGTTGTGCTGCGCACTCAGGTTGATCCCACCACGAATTTCGAACGTCTGCTGGCGGAGGTGAATGCCACCCTGATTGATGCCCAACTGCATCAGGATGTCCCTTTCGATCAGTTAGTCGAAGCGCTCCAGCTCGAACGTCAACCGGGTGTACATCCACTGTTCCAGGTGAAGTGCACTCAGCAGGAAATGTGGCAGGCGGATCGCCACGTGGCTGGCCTGACCGTTCAAGCTGAGCAGGTATTCACGGGCATTGCCCACTTCGATCTGAGTCTCGATTTTTGCGATGAGCCTGAGGGAATAGCAGGTCTATTCGCCTACTCCGCAGAGCTGTTCGATGCCGCTACGATTGAGCGTTTCTGTCAGGCATTCCGGTGCCTGGCTGAGCAGGTCGTCGCTGATCCGCAGTCTCAAACGGAGATGTTGGCGCTACCCGAGCCTATCTCCGTGCTGGAAGGCAACCAAAGCGAATTTCTTGCTCAGGATATACCTACCCTGCTGTCGAAAGCGGTGGCAGCTAATGCTGAGGCGTTAGCCGTAGACGATAGGCAGTACCGTTATACCTACGCCATCCTGGATGCCCAAGTCCAGCGTCTGTCCCAGGCACTGGTCGCACAGGGCGTTGGCCCCGAAGTGCGTGTTGCCATTCACGCCGAGCGTTCGTGTGAATACGTACTCGGCATTCTCGCCGTACTTAAAGCCGGTGGGGCCTTCGTGCCCCTGGATCCGCAACTGCCAACGGAGCGTTTGGCTTATCAACTGGCGGATAGTGGCGCTCGCTTAATGCTGAGCTGCACAGCTTGCGACTGGAGTGGTGACGTTCCGGTAATGGCGCTGGCGTTTGCCGAGGATATTCCTGCGTCAGTAGAGCATGAACGGCCCGTTATCCATCCTCAGCAGACGGCCTATGTGATCTATACCTCTGGCTCCACGGGCAAGCCCAAGGGAGTGGCGGTGAGTCACGCTGCTCTAGCCAATTACGTGCAGGGGGTACTGGAGGCGCTGGCGCTACCAGAGGATGCCCGCAATATGGCGATGGTGTCGACGGTGGCGGCGGATCTGGGGCATACGGTGCTGTTTGGTGCCTTGTGCACCGGGCGCACTTTGCACCTCATTTCCCCCGAGTGCGCCTTCGACCCGGATGCCTTTGCAGCTTATATGCGTGAACAGCAGGTGGATGTGCTCAAAATTGTGCCTAGCCACATACGTGCGCTGTTGAATGCTGCAACCCCGGCGGATGTACTTCCGAGCGAACGCCTGATCCTGGGCGGCGAAGCGACCGACTGGGCGCTACTGGAGCGTATAGCCGAACTCAAGCCAACCTGCCAGGTGCTTAATCACTACGGCCCTACGGAAACCACGGTCGGTATTCTCACCCAGCAGGCCGACATAGCCGATCGAGGTGCCAGCACACTGCCGATCGGCACGCCGCTGGCCAATGCTCAGGCCTATGTGCTCGATCCCTGGCTTAATCCGGTGCCGCAAGGCGTTGCTGGGGAGCTCTACTTGGGTGGCCCAGGGTTGGCTCAAGGCTATCTAAAGCGCCTGGGGCAAACGGCGGAACGTTTCGTTGCCAGCCCCTTCCATGCAGGCGGACGGCTCTATCGCAGCGGTGACCGTGTGCGCCAACTGGCCGACGGTAGCCTGGAGTTCCTTGGCCGTGTGGATGACCAGGTCAAGATTCGCGGTTATCGGGTGGAACCGAGCGAGATCGCTGCCCTGCTGCGCGATCAGCCGGGTATTGCGGAGGCCGAAGTCGTCGCGCGGGAGAACGAAGAAGGCCGCACACAACTGTACGCCTACGTGGTGATGGCAGCCGGGAGCGACGTCGATGACGACGCGTTACTCACGCAACTAGGCGAGCGCGTGCCGGACTATATGGTGCCCAGCGCCATGGTACGGCTGGATGCCATACCGCTAACCGCCAATGGCAAGCTGGATCGCAAGGCGCTGCCTGAACCGGTGCAAACCGGTAGTGGCAAAGCCTTTGAAGCTCCCCAGGGAGAAGCAGAGGAGGCGTTGGCAGCGGTCTGGGCCGATGTGATCGGCTGTGAGCAGGTGGGTCGTAATGACAACTTCTTCGAACTGGGTGGCGACTCCATCCTCAGCCTGCAGATCGTCGCGCGCTCGCGCAAGCGTGGCTACAAGGTAACGCCCAAGCAGTTGATGGAAGGGCAGACCGTTGCCGCCGTGGCGGCGATGGCCACGCCCTTGGCGGCTGCCGCCCCTAAACAAGCGGTTGCGCCCGATAAGGTGGCCCCCTTCGCACTGCTGCCGGTACAGCGCTGGTTCTTCGAGCAGAACTTTGCCGAGCCACACCATTGGAATCAGTCGTTGATGCTGGAAGCGGCCAGTGATGTAGATGCCGCGCGGCTACGGCGCGCCATTGAGGCAGTGGTCGATCCTCATGGCGCTTTGCGGCTGCGCTTTGAGCGCATTGGCGATAGCTGGCAACAAGCCTATAGCAACCTAGCCGATGATCTCTTCGAGCACCTCGACCTGAGCGATCAGGCGGATCCAACGCAGGCTATCACCCAGGCCGCCGATGCTGCGCAGCGCAGCCTGAGTTTGGCGCGGCCGTTCCGTGCCATCTGGATGGCACTGGGAGGTGAGCGCGGCGGGCGACTGCTGCTAGTGGCCCACCACCTGGTGGTAGACGGCGTCTCGTGGCGCGTGATCCTCGATGATCTGCAAGCGGCCTACACGCAGTTAAGTGCAGCAAAGGCGCTCGATCTGCCACCAGCCACCACCTCGCTTGATGAGTGGGCGCGCGCCCTGGCCGACTACGCCACATCGGAGGCGTTGGCTGAGCAACGCTCCTATTGGGAAGGTCTTGTCAAAGAGCCGGAGCCTAGCCTACCGGCACAGAATCTCCAGGGCAGCAACACCGTTGCCGATACCGCATCGCTTGCTGGCTGCTTGTCTACTGAGGCGACCACGCAACTGCTGGGGCCGGTGCATAAAGCTTATCGCACCCAGGTGGATGATTTACTTCTCACGGCACTGTCGAGCGCCCTGTGCCAATGGGCGGAGCGAGACAGCGCACTGATCGAACTGGAAGGCCATGGCCGCGAAGACCTGTTCGATAATCTCGATCTCAGTCGCAGCGTGGGCTGGTTCACCTCCCTCTACCCAGTTCGCCTGAGGCCGGGTAATACGGAGCCGGGTTCGAGGCTAAAAGCAATCAAAGAGCAACTTCGCCAAGTGCCCGACAAGGGGCTCGGCTACGGCGTGCTGCGCTATTTGAAAGAGGAACCCGCGCTGATGGGCGGAGCCTACCCCCAGGTCACTTTCAATTATCTAGGCCAGTTTGACCGCTCCCTGCAGGACGATTCGGCCTGGCGGCTCGCCAAAGAGAACGCCGGGCAACCCCGCGCGGCGCAAAGTGAGCGCCGTACCTGGATTGAGGTGGTGGCCTGGGTTCAGGAGGGCCAACTGCGCTTTGACTGGCATTACAGTCGTGAGATTCACAGCGAGGCAGCGATACATGCCTTGCAAGCAAGCTTCCAGGCGCAACTAGAGGCATTGATTGAGCACTGTGACAGCGGCGTTCGTGGCGCCACGCCATCAGACTTCCCGCTGGCGGGGCTGAGTCAGGCGCAGCTGGACGGCTTGCCTGTTGCCACCGATCAACTGGTGGATATCTATCCGCTGTCACCACTTCAGGAGGGCATGCTTTTCCACAGCCTCTACGATGACCAGGGGGTGGCCTACCTCAACCAGTTGCAGGTGGAAATTAGCCACCTGGATGTCGAACGCTTCCGGCGTGCCTGGCAAAACGTACTCGGGCGCCATGAGATATTGCGTAGCGGCTTCCTGGAGCCCGCTGGAACGCCGCTGCAGTGGGTAGCACGCACCGTCGAACTGCCGTGGTTCGAAGCGGATTGGCGCGAACGAGCGGATCTATCAACGGCGCTTGAGAAGCTGGCCGAGGAGCAACGGGCGCCATTCGACCTGACGGCGCCGCCGCTGATGCGTCTGGCGCTGGTTAAAGTCGCAGACTCCCGGCACTGCCTTATCTGGACGCGCCACCATCTGCTGCTGGATGGCTGGAGTACCTCGCAACTGATGGGTGAGGTACTGCGCTGTTACGCCGGGGAGGCGCTGCCACCTACAGAGGGGCGCTATCGCGATTACATCGCTTGGCTACAGCGCCGTGACGCTCAGGCCAGTGAAGCCTACTGGCGTGACCAATTACAGCATCTCGATGCGCCTACGCATCTCGTCAGTGCCATGCCTAGACCCCATGAAGCGCAAGCAGGGCATCAAGAGATCATCCTGTCACTGGATAGCACGACCACTCAGCGACTGGAGAATTTCTCCAAAGCGACTCGCATAACGCTCAATACGCTTATGCAAGGCGCCTGGTCGCTGCTGGTGGCCCGTTACACGGGGCAAGATAGCATCTGCTTTGGCGCGACCGTAGCCGGGCGACCTGCGGAGCTATCGGCGGCAGAGCAGTTGATCGGCCCCTTCATCAATACCTTGCCGGTGATTGTCTCACTGGATCCCTCGCTTCGGATCGATGAGTGGTTGCGCCAGTTACAGGAACAAAACTTGGCGAGTCGCGAACATGAGCATACGCCGCTTTACGACATCCAACGCTGGGCGGGGCAGGGTGGCCAGTCGTTGTTCGATAGTTTGCTGGTGTTCGAGAACTATCCCGTTGATGCAGCATTGCATCAGAACCTGCCGGGCGAGCTGGCATTTGGCGAAGTGGTTAACCGTGAGCAAACCAATTATCCCGTAACCCTAGCCATCTTCCAAAAGGAAACATTGGAGCTTTGCTGCAGCTATTCACGATCAAAGCTAGACGATTCCACTGCTGCGCTATTGATCCAACATCTGGTTAGAGCGCTTGAGCAGTTGAGTGAGTCGGCTACTCGACCAGTCGGGGAAATCGAGTGGCTAAGTGATGAAGAGCGACAGCAAATTGCAGCCTGGAGCGTCAATGGCGAGCACTATGCCAAGACCGACCCGATTCATCATCTGATCGAACACCGCGTCGAGATAACCCCAGAGGCCACGGCGCTAGTATTCGAGGATCAGTCACTCAGCTACGCCGAACTCAATACCCGTGCTAACCAGCTGGCCCACTATCTGATTGGCCTAGGCGTAAAACCTGAGACGCGGGTGGGTATCGCTGTTGAGCGCTCCATCGAGATGGTGGTGGGGCTGTTGGGTATTCTCAAGGCGGGTGGTGCCTATGTGCCGCTGGATCCGGAGTATCCCGCCGAGCGGCTGGCCTATATGGTCGAAGACAGCGGCATCGAGTTGCTGATTACCCAGCAGCATTTTCGCGATACGTTGCCGGTAGGTGAAAGCCTGAGCGTGATTGAGCTGGATCAGTTGGATGTGACGCATCATGCGACAACCAACCCACTGGTGGCACTGCATGGTGAACACCTCGCCTATGTGATTTATACCTCTGGTTCTACCGGGCGACCCAAGGGGGCGGCCAACCGCCACCATGCGTTTACTAACCGCCTACAGTGGATGCAAGAAGCTTACGACCTGACGGCTGACGATGCGGTGTTGCAGAAGACGCCATTCAGTTTCGATGTTTCTGTGTGGGAGTTCTTCTGGCCGCTGATGCAGGGGGCACGACTGGTAATGGCGCCGCCGGGAGCCCACCGCGAACCGGCACAGCTGGTCGAGCTAATCCGTAGCCACAAGATCACCACGCTGCACTTCGTGCCGTCAATGCTGCAGGCCTTCCTGGCCCATGGCGAGGTCGAGGCCTGCACCAGCCTGACGCGTCTGGTATGTAGCGGCGAAGCGCTGCCGGCTGAATTGCAGAACCAAGTATTTGCTCGGTTGCCTCGCACGGGGCTCTACAACCTCTATGGCCCCACCGAAGCGGCTATTGATGTTACCCACTGGACTTGCCAAGACGATGGGCGCAATCAGGTAGCGATCGGCCAGCCAATCACCGGTATCCGCACCTACGTACTGGATGGCGATCTTAACCTGGCACCGACTGGTGTCGCTGGGGAGCTCTATCTCGGAGGCATTGGGTTGGCACGGGGCTACTTGCACCGCCCAGACCTTACCGCAGAACGTTTTGTCGCCGATCCTTTTGTACGGGGAGAACGCCTCTACCGCACCGGCGACCTGGTGCGCTGGCGGGAGGATGGTCAGATCGAGTACCTGGGCCGCCTCGATCATCAGGTGAAAATCCGTGGCTTGCGGATCGAGCTAGGTGAAATCGAAGCTGAGCTATTAGCTCAGCCGGAGGTTCGCGAAGCGGTGGTGGTCATTCAAGAAGGCCCCGGTGGTTCTAGGTTAGTCGCTTATGTGGTTCCCCAAGCTGATAGTGAACTCGACACCAGCTCACTACGTGAAGCGCTGGGGCAACGACTGCCGGACTATATGGTGCCGGGAGTACTGGTCACGCTCGATGCGTTACCACTGAACCCCAACGGCAAGGTGGATCGCAAGGTATTGCCTGAGCCGGATTTGGCTAATAACTCACAATATGAGCCGCCCGAGGGAGAAATAGAAGAAGCGCTGGCAGAGATCTGGTCTGAAGTCCTTGGCGTCGAGCGGGTGGGGCGTCATGACAACTTCTTCGACTTAGGGGGGCACTCGTTATTGGCTCTAAGAGTGCAAGCCAGAGTGGAAGAACATTTCTCTATACGACTTCCCCTGCGCATCTATTTCGAGCAAGCCACTTTGGTCTTGATGTGTGAGTCCATTCAGGAATGGAGTGAAGGCGTGAAAGAGGAAGAGGGCGCACAGCTCGAAAAGATGGCGGCCCTATTAGACGGTATGGAGAGCTGATATGGAACTCAATAAACGCATCATTGCTGAACGATTTTCTCATCTTTCACGGGATAAGCAGAGTGCATTTCTTAAGGCTTTGAGGCAGCAGGATATCGACTTTTCTAAGTTGCCCATCATCCGTCGAAAGAGCCAAGAAAGCTGCGAACTCTCCTATGCCCAGCTTCGCCAGTGGTTTCTGTGGCGCATGGATCCTCAAAGCAGCGCTTACCATATTACTGGCGCTCTGAACCTGAAGGGTTCGTTGGATACTGGAGCACTGCAGGGTAGCTTCGTCGCCTTAATATCTCGTCATGAGGCATTGCGCACGGTGTTCCGTGACGATGGCGAGGGCGAGGTGATGCAAGTGCTGCAGGCTGAGAGCAACTTTGCATTGAATGAGGTCGACCTAGGCCATATGCCGAAGGTTGAGCGCGAAGCGGCGATAGATAATCAAGTTGCTCTGCTTTGCAATGATCCTTTCGATTTGGATCAGGGGCCACTTTTGCGGGTGGGGATACTGCGTTTAGCTGAAGATGAGCACCTGTTGGTAGTGGTAATGCACCACATCATCTCCGATGGCTGGTCGATGCAGTTGATCATCGATGAATTTGCAGCGGACTACTCCGCTCGGGTAACGGGTGAGACATGGCAGCCGCCAGCTTTGCCGATTCAGTACGCTGATTATGCACTCTGGCAGCGTCAATGGATGGAGGCTGGCGAGAAAGAGCGCCAGCTCGACTACTGGCAGAGGGAGCTTGGCGACGAACACCCGGTACTGCAGTTGCCGACCGATCGTCCGCGCCGCAACGATGGACATTATCACGCTGCGCGCCATCACATAGTACTTCCCGAATCGCTGGTGAGAGGGTTGCGTCAACGAGCTCAGACTCAGGGAGCTACCCTGTTTATGACGCTAATGACGGGCTTTCAGGTGTTGTTGTACCGCTATACAGGGCAGGAAAATATTCGGATAGGCGTGCCAATCGCCAATCGGCATCGTACAGAAACTCAAGGAGTGGTAGGGCTTTTCGTCAATACTCAGGTGATGTGCAATCAGTTAAATGGTCGCCTGAATTTGGCCGAAGCGCTAGAACAGGCAAAACGTGCGGCGCTTGGTGCTCAAGAACATCAAGATCTGCCTTTTGAGCAGTTAGTAGAAGCGCTGCAGCCGGAGCGCAGTCTGAGTCACACGCCACTATTCCAAGTGATGTTCAATTATCAGCAGCAGGATCATAGTGCGCTGAAGACACTGCCAGGGTTGGAGTTGAGTACCTGGCCACTAGAAAAGAAAGAGGCGAAGTTCGAGCTGACCCTAAATGTGGAGGAGTGTACTAATGGCTGCCTTGAGGCAAGTTTTATTTATGCTGAAGAGCTGTTTGATTCCACCACCATTGGACGACTGGCGCAGCATTATGTCGTTTTTTTAAAGGCGCTGGCAGAGATGCCAGAACTTGCGTTGAGTGATATCGAGCTACTTGATAAGAATGAACAGCTTCAATTGAAGAAATGGGGAGGTGTCGCTCAACGATCCCCTGATGCTCTACCTACTCACCATCTAATTGAACGCCAAGCAGCGGCAGCCTCTGATATCACAGCGCTAGTATTCGAAGATCAGTCACTCAGCTACGCAGAACTCAATACCCGCGCCAATCGCTTGGCGCACTATCTGATTGGTTTGGGTGTAAAACCTGAAACCCGAGTAGGCATCGCCATGGAGCGCTCGGTTGATATGGTGGTGGGGTTACTGGCTATTCTCAAGGCGGGTGGCACTTATGTGCCGCTGGATCCGGATTACCCCGCCGAGCGGCTGGCCTATATGGTCGAAGACAGCGGCATCATGATGTTGGTCACCCAGCAACACTTACGTAAGACGCTGCCGGTAACTGATGGGCTGAGCATTATTGAGCTGGATCGACTAGAAGTAGCACACCATGCCTCTACCAATCCAGAAGTGGTACTGCATAGCGAACATCTAGCCTACGTGATTTACACCTCGGGCTCTACTGGACGACCTAAGGGGGTTGGGATCACGCATGGTGCTCTGAGCAATTATGTGGAAGGGGTTCTGGAGGTTTTAGCGTTATCTAATGATGCTCGTAGTTTTGCAATGGTGTCGACAATAGCCGCGGACTTAGGCCATACCATGCTATTCGGTGCCTTGTGCAAGGGTCGAACTCTTCATTTGATTTCATCTGATCGCACGCTTGATCCAGATGCTTTTACTAGATACATGCATGAGCATGAAATTGATGTCCTCAAAATAGTGCCTAGCCATTTGCGCGCTTTAATGAGTATAAAGAATCCATTAAATACATTGCCGAGAAGGTGTTTGGTTCTTGGTGGGGAGGCAAGCGATTGGTCTCTGGTTAACTGGATCTCAGAACTAAATCCATCTTGCCAAGTTGTTAACCATTATGGCCCCACTGAGACCACTGTCGGAGCTTTGACACAAAGACATGAAAGCGCTGATCAGCGAGCATCCACGCTACCGATTGGCACCCCCTTGCGTAACATGCAAATTCGAGTACTTGACCCTTGGATGAACCTTGTGCCTCAAGGAGTGAACGGTGAACTTTATCTAGGAGGGGTGGGGTTGGCCCGCGGTTATCTGGGGCGCCTTGATATGACGGCGGAACGATTTGTAGCTGACCCCTTTGGTGAAGGAGAACGTTTATATCGCACCGGCGACAGTGTGCGGCAGTTGCCAGACGGAAGCTTGGAGTTCCTTGGTCGTATGGATGATCAAGTTAAAATCCGAGGACATCGTGTGGAGTTGGGGGAAGTTCAAGCGCAGTTGTTATTGCAACTGGCGGTTCGCGAGGCGGTGGTGGTCTCCCAAGATGGATCTAGTGGCCCGAGGTTGGTGGCTTATGTGGTTCCCCAAGCCGGCATGGAACTTGACGCCACCTCAATACGCGAGCAGTTGAGCCAACATCTGCCAGACTATATGATGCCGGGAGCCGTGGTCACGCTTGATGCACTACCGTTGAATGCCAACGGTAAGGTAGACCGTAAGGCTCTGCCCGAGCCGGATTTGGCCAGTGGCTCGCAGTACGAGCCGCCTCAAAGCGAGGTGGAAAAAGCGCTGTCGGAAATCTGGTCAGAGATACTTGGCGTCGAAAGGGTGGGCCGCCACGACAACTTCTTCGAGCTGGGCGGCCATTCGCTATTGGCTCTGAAAGTGCTGGAGCAAATGCGGCATCGGGGACTAACGTCGCAGGTACGCACGCTGTTTCAATTCCCAGAACTGGCGGCCTTCGCCCAGGTACTAACGCAGACATCAGAGCGGCAGGAAATCATTATCCCGCCCAACCGTATTCCAGATGGCTGCTCGGCAATCCAGCCCGAGATGCTGCCTTTGATTGAACTCAATGGCGAAGAGATCAGTGCGATTGAAGCAGCAGTGCCGAGTGGAGCCAGCAACATTCAGGATGTCTACCCGTTGGCACCTCTGCAGGAGGGTATCCTATTTCACCATCGACTGCAGGAAGAGGGCGATGCCTATGTGACCCAACACTTGCTTGGCTTCGACAGCCGAGAACGGCTGGAGGCCTTTATTGCCGGTTTTAACCAGCTCATTGCCCGACACGATATTCTGCGTACCGCCGTGCTCTGGGAGGGCTTACGAGAGCCAGTGCAGGTGGTGTGTAGGCATGCCGAGTTGGAGCTTGAATGGTTAGAATTGGATCATGTTTCTTCACTTAGTGTTGTCGAACAACTGAATGCTGAGGTAGATCCTGATTATCATCGCCTTGATGTGCGCCAAGCACCGATAATACAAGCGGTAGCCGCATACGATGCCGAGCAAGGGCGATGGTTGCTACAGTTACCTAGCCACCATCTAGTCATGGATCACATCACCCTCGAACTACTGGTAGAAGAGATTGCCTTGATCCAGCAAGGCCGCGAAGATGAGCTACCGCAACCCCTTCCATTCCGCAATTTCGTTGCCCAGACCCGACTAGGGGTAAGCCATGAAGAGCATGTGGCCTTCTTCGGAGAGCAGTTGGGCGATATTGATGAACCGACCGCGCCCTTCGGCCTGTTAGACGTTCGTGGCGATGGCAGCGAGATCGAGGAAGTTCGCCTTCCTTTGCCAGCGGAACTAGCCCTGCAAGTTCGGCAACAGGCCCAGCGCCATGGTGTCAGCACGGCCAGCTTGTTCCATCTAGCCTGGGCACTGGTGCTGAGTAAAGCCACCGGACGGGACGATGTGGTGTTCGGCACCGTGCTGTTCGGCCGCATGCAGGGTACCGAGGGAGTCGAGCGGGCGCTGGGGATGTTTATTAATACGCTCCCTGTGCGTATCAAAATGGGCACTCAAGGTGTCGATAAGTGCCTGCGTCACACCCACGATACTCTGTCTGAGCTAATGCACCACGAGCATGCCAGCCTTGGCCTCTCGCAGCGCTGTAGTGGTCTATCTGGGGGGGCGCCTCTGTTTACCAGTTTGCTGAACTATCGTTACATCGCACCTCAGCAAGAGGGCAGCACCGTTCATAGCTGGGAAGGTATGGAGGTGCTGGACGTTCAAGAGCGTACCAACTACCCGATCACGATGTCGGTGGACGATCTTGGGAACGGCTTCCAGTTGGTTGGTCAGGTGAGCCGTATAATCGGTGCGCAGCGGCTATGTGATTACCTGGAAACTGCCATTGCAGGCATCGTAAAACATCTGCAAGCAAGGCCGCAGCGAGCGATGAGAGATATCGAGCTGCTCAATAAAACCGAGCAGCATCAATTGCAGGGATGGGGAGTGAATACGCAGCATTACTCCGATGCTCCGCCGATTCACCATCTGATTGAGCGCCAAGCTGCGGCAACCCCAGAGGCTACGGTACTCGTCTTTGAAGAGCAGTCACTTAGCTACGCCGAGCTTAACACCCGCGCCAATCGTTTAGCCCACTACTTGATTGGCTTAGGCGTAAAACCTGAAACCCGAGTGGGAATTGCTGTGGGACGCTCTATCGAGATGGTGGTGGGGCTGCTGGCGATTCTCAAGGCAGGTGGTGCTTACGTACCGTTGGATCCGGATTACCCTGCCGAGCGGTTGGCCTATATGGTCGAAGATAGTGGCATTGAGCTGCTGCTTACTCAGCAGCATCTTCGCGATACGTTACCGGTAGCTGAGAGTCTGAGCGTTATCGAGCTGGATCGTCTAGAAGTAGCGCACCATGCCTTGAATAATCCCGAATTAGCTCTGCATGGTGAGCACCTCGCCTATGTCATTTACACCTCGGGTTCCACCGGACGGCCGAAGGGAGTGATGGTGCGCCATCATGCGCTTAGCCATTTCTTATTAAGCATGCAGGAAACCCCAGGCCTAAGCCCAGACGATATCCTGGTGGCGGTGACCTCACTATCGTTCGATATTGCCGCCCTGGAGCTGTATCTGCCATTGATCAGCGGAGCAAGGGTAGTGTTGGCGAGCCGCGAGACGACTCGAGATGGCAAGGCCTTGGGTGAATTACTCAATCAGGAAAAAGCGACGGTTCTGCAGGCGACACCCTCCGGCTGGCGGTTGCTACGTTCGTCAGGCTGGCCATGGACGACGGCTCCGCTCATAGAGGGCTTTAAGGGGCTATGTGGCGGTGAAGCTTTGCCACCTGATTTGGCTGAGGATCTGCAAACTCAGGGGGTCGAATTGTGGAACATGTACGGCCCCACTGAGACCACGATTTGGTCAGCAACGGATCAAGTGAAGGGCTGCCAAGCTTTCCTGGGAAGGGCGATTGCGGCGACGCAGTTGTACGTTTTGGATAGTGCGCTCAACTTGGCACCCCTAGGTGTGGCGGGGGAGTTGTATCTAGGAGGTGTGGGCTTAGCGCGGGGCTACCTGGGTCGTGCAGAACTGACGGCGGAGCGCTTCGTGGCCGACCCCTTTATTGCGGGCGAACGAGTCTATCGAACCGGTGACCTAGTGCGTTGGCGGGAGGATGGCCAGCTTGAGTACTTGGGACGGATTGACCATCAGATCAAAGTGCGCGGTTTCCGTATTGAGCTAGGCGAGATCGAAGCCCAACTGCTAGCCCTGTCGGAGATACGCGAGGCAGTGGTGGTTGCCCAAGAGGGGCCTAGCGGATCTAGATTGGTGGCTTATGTGGTTCCCCAAACCGACGTTGAGCTCGATACTACCTCGCTACGCGAAACGCTGGGACAAAAGCTACCAGATTATATGGTGCCTGGAGTGATAATCACTCTGGAGGCGCTGCCGCTAACCCCGAACGGTAAGGTGGATCGTAAGGCACTGCCCGCACCAGACTTGACCAGTAACTCGCAGTACGAGCCGCCCCAGGGTGAGGTGGAAGAAGCGCTGGCGGAAATCTGGTCAGAGATATTGGGCGTCGAACAAGTGGGTCGCCACGACAACTTCTTTGAGCTGGGGGGGCACTCGCTACTTGCTGTGCAGATAGTGGCTCGCGTTCAAGCAGATATGCAAGTTGAGCTCAAAATATCTGAAGTGTTTAAACATCCATTACTTAGCGATTTAGCAGAATGTATAGCCGCACTAAACAGTGGGTACCCCTTTGAGCAATCGCTCTCCGATATTGATTCCTTCATCGACAGCATGGATACCGTTCAATGAGTAATATCGATACCCGTCGTATTGCGGAACGCTTTGCCGGATTGCCTGCCGAGCAGCGCCGCGTGGTTTACGACAAGATTCGTACACAGGGGTTAGGCATTGGCCAGTTCCCAATTCTTTCTCGCCCTGCATCACAACAGAAAACTTGCTCACCCTCTTATGCCCAGCTTCGCCAGTGGTTTCTGTGGCGCATGGATCCTAAAAGCAGCGCCTACCATATTACGGGTGCTCTGACCCTTAAGGGGGCTCTTGACTCTGGAGCACTGCGGGGTAGCTTCGCCGCCTTAATATCTCGTCATGAGGCATTGAGCACGGTCTTCCGTGACGATGGCGAGGGCGGGGTGATGCAAGTGGTGCAGGCTGATAGCAACTTCGCATTGCATGAGGTCGACCTAGGCCATATGGCGAAGGATGAGCAAGAGGTTGCAATAGAAAATCAGGTTGATCGGCTTTGCAATGACCCCTTCGACTTGGAGCAGGGGCCAATGTTGCGGGTGGGGCTATTGCGCTTAGCCGAAGAGGAACACCTTCTGGTAGTGGTGATTCACCACATCATCTCTGATGGTTGGTCAATGCAGTTGATCATTGATGAGTTTACTGCCGACTATCGTGCCCGTGTGATGGGTGAGACTTGGCAGTCGCCAGCTTTGCCGATTCAGTATGCAGATTATGCGCTATGGCAGCGTCAATGGATGGAAGCGGGCGAGAAAGAGCGTCAGCTTGATTATTGGCAGACGGAACTGGGTGACGAGCACCCGGTACTGCAACTACCGACTGATCGCCCGCGTCGCAACGATGGACATTATCATGCTGCGTGCCACCAAATTATGTTCCCTGAGCTATTGGTAAGCGGGTTGCGTCAGCGAGCTCAGGCGCAGGGTGCCACCTTGTTTATGACGTTACTCACCGGTTTCCAAGCGCTGTTGTATCGATATACGGGGCAGGAAAATATCCGGGTTGGGGTACCGATTGCCAACCGTCACCGCACGGAAACCCAAAGTGTGGTGGGCTTTTTCGTTAATACTCAGGTATTACGCAACCAGTTGGATGGTCGCCGGAGCTTGGCTGAGGCGCTGCAACAGAGCAAACGTGCGGCGTTGGACGCACAAGAGTATCAGGATCTCCCTTTTGAGCAATTAGTGGAAGCGCTTCAGCCCGAGCGTAGCCTGAGCCACACGCCGCTGTTCCAGGTGATGTTCAATCACCAGCGGCAAGATCATGGATCACTGCAGACGCTACCAGGACTGGAACTGAGCACCTGGCCGCTGGAACAGGGAAGAGCACAGTTAGAACTGACGCTAAATGTGGTAGAGCGCAAGGATGGCTGCCTGGAGGCAAGCTTCGTTTATGCAGAAGAGCTGTTTGATGCAACCACCATTGAGCGCCTAGCTCAGCACTATATGGTTATTCTACAGGTGCTGGCGGAGGTGCCAGAACGCGCGTTGAGCGATATCGAGCTGCTAGGTAAAGATGAACAGCTAAAATTACAGGAATGGGGTGTAAACACACAGCGGTATACCGATGCTCAGCCAATCCATAGCCTAATTGGGCGACAGGTTGCTGCAACCCCAGAGGCCACAGCGCTAGTATTTGAAGATCAGTCACTCAGCTACGCCGAACTCAATACCCGCGCCAACCAGTTGGCTCACTACCTTATCGGCCTAGGCGTAAAACCTGAGACCCGAGTGGGTATTGCCATGGAGCGTTCCATCGAGATGGTGGTGGGGTTGCTGGCGATTCTCAAAGCGGGGGGCGCCTATGTGCCACTGGATCCCGAGTATCCTTCGGAGCGGCTGGCGTTCATCGCCGACGATAGTGGCATCGAGCTGTTGCTGACTCAGCACCACTTGCGCGAGTCACTGCCGGTAGCTGATGGCCTAAGCGTTGTTGAGTTAGATAGGCTGGACGTTGCACATCACGGCTCTACCGATCCGGCGGTGGCGATTCACGGCGAGCACCTCGCCTATGTGATTTACACCTCGGGCTCCACCGGGCGGCCCAAGGGCGCCGCCATCCGCCATGAGGCCTTGACCAACTGTATGGTCTGGATGCAGGAGACCTATCAGCTCATCGATACCGATGCCGTATTGCATAAGGCACCGTTCGGGTTCGACGTCTCTGTGTGGGAGATTTTCTGGCCGCTGAGTGTCGGGGCACGTTTGGTGATTGCCCAACCAGGAGATCATCGAGATCCAGAGCGCATCATCGAGCTGATCCAGCGGCACGGCGTCACCACGCTCAACTTTGTGCCTTCAATGCTCAAGGCCTTCCTGGCCTATCCCGATGTGAAGGCCAAGACGCGACTCAAGCATATTATGTGCGGTGGCGAGGCCGTTCCAGCCACGTTACAGCAGGACGTAGCTGAGTGTCTTGAGGGTGCCAACCTGCACGATCTTTATGGCCCCACAGAAACCACCATTCATGTCACTCACTGGTGGTGTCGTGGTGACGCTCACCGTCAGATTCCCATTGGGCGACCCATTAGCAGTACCCGTACCTATGTCTTGGATAGTGAGCTTAACCTGGCGCCAACGGGTGTTGCGGGAGAGCTCTATCTCGGCGGGGTAAGCCTAGCCCGTGGGTATCTCAATCGCAGTGATCTAACGGCGGAGCGTTTTATCTCTGATCCGTTCGCCGAGGGCGAACGCCTTTACCGCACTGGCGATCTGGTGCGCTGGCGAGAGGATGGTCAGCTCGAGTACCTGGGCCGCCTTGATCACCAGGTGAAAATACGCGGCCTACGTATTGAGTTAGGTGAGATCGAAGCTGAACTGCTATCGCGACCGGAAATTCGCGAGGCGGTGGTGGTCGCCCAAGAAGGCCCTGGTGGCTCGATACTGGTGGCGTATGTGGTTCCCCAAGCCGACTGTGAACTCGGCACCAGTAAATTACGCGATCGATTGGGTCAAAAGTTGCCAGATTATATGGTGCCGGGAGTTGTGGTCACTCTCGATGCACTGCCGCTGAATGCTAACGGCAAGGTAGATCGCAAGGCGTTGCCCGAGCCGGATTTGGCTAGTAGCTCGCAGTACGAGCCGCCTCAAGACGAGGTGGAAGAAGCGCTGGCGGAAATCTGGTCAGAAATACTTGGCGTCGAAAGGGTGGGCCGTCACGATAATTTCTTCGAGTTAGGTGGTCATTCGCTATTGGCTCTGAAAGTGTTGGAGCAAATGCGGCATCGGGGGCTAACGGCGCAGGTACGCACGCTGTTCCAATTCCCGGAACTGGCGGTCTTCGCCCAGGTATTGACGCAGAGATCAGAGCGGCAGGAAATCATCATCCCGCCCAACCGGATTCCCCACGATTGTCAAGCTCTCGAACCTGAGATGTTGACGCTAATCGAGCTTAATGCCGAAGAGATCAGCGTGATCGAAGCGGCAGTGCCTGGCGGTGCTAGCAATATTCAGGATATCTACCCGCTAGCACCGCTACAGGAGGGTATCCTCTTTCACCACCGGTTGCAGGAAGAGGGCGATGCCTATGTCGCTCCGCGTCTGCTTGGCTTCGACAGCCGAGAACTGCTGGAAACATTCATTTCCGGTTTTAATCAACTGATTGCCCGCCACGACATCCTTCGCACTGCTGTACTGTGGGAAAACCTGCGTGAGCCGGTGCAGGTGGTATACCAGCATGCCGAATTAGCCCTAGAGTGGCTAACCCTGGATGGTGTCCCATCACAAAGCGTTGCCGAACGACTGAATGCCGAGGTGGATACTGAGAACCACCGCCTCGATGTGCGCCAAGCACCTATGATTCGGGCGCTGGCTGCCCACGATGCTGAGCAGAACCGCTGGCTGCTGCAGCTACCTAGTCACCACTTGGTCATGGATCACACCACCCTCGAGCTACTGGTGGAAGAAATTGCCCTGATCCAGCAAGGCCGCGAGGACGAATTGCCCAAGCCGATCCCATTCCGTAACTTCGTGGCGCAGGCCCGGCTAGAGATAAGCCTGGAAGAGCATGAAACCTTCTTCCGCGAGCGGTTGGGAGATATTGAAGAACCGACAGCGCCTTTTGGGTTGTTAGACATTCGCGGCGATGGCAGCGATATCGAAGAAGTACGCGTTCTTTTGGACACGGAACTGGCCCAGAAGGTGAGGCAACAGGCCAAGCGGCATGGTGTCAGCACGGCTAGCCTGTTCCACTTGGCCTGGGCTTTGGTGCTAAGCAAAACCACCGGGCGGGACGATGTGGTGTTCGGCACCGTTTTGTTCGGCCGTATGCAGGGCATTGAGGGGGCAGAGCGTGCACTAGGGATGTTTATTAATACGCTTCCTGTGCGCATCAAAACCAGTGCCCAGGGAGTAGATAAGTGTCTGAGCCAAACCCACGGTGCCCTATCTGAGTTAATGCACCATGAACATGCCAGTCTCGGGTTAGCACAGCGCAGCAGTGGCTTGATGGGGGGAACACCGCTATTCACAAGCTTGCTGAATTATCGGTATGGCGCGGCTCAACAAGAGGAAACCCCTGTTCATACTTGGGAAGGCATGGAATTGTTGGAGGCTCAGGAGCGCACCAACTACCCGATCACTATGTCGGTGGACGATCTAGGTAACGGCTTCCAACTGGTAGGACAGGTTAGCCGAATGATTGGTGCACAGCGGCTGTGTGATTACTTGAACTCAGCCATTTTAGGTATTGTAGATAATCTGCAAGTGGCGCCTCAACAACCATTAAGTGAGATCAACCTGCTCAGAACAGGCGAACAGCAGCTGTTGAGCGAGTGGGGAGAAAATACGCAACAGTATTCAGGCACTTCTCTGATTCATCATCTATTTGAGGGTAAAGCAGCGGCAACCCCAGAGGTCACGGCACTCGTATTTGAAGAGCAGTCACTCAGCTATGCCAAACTCAATGCTCGTGCCAACCAACTGGCTCACTATCTGATCGGACTAGGCGTAAAGCCTGAAATCCGAGTGGGCATCGCCATGGAGCGCTCCATCGAAATGGTGGTGGGGCTGTTGGGTATTCTTAAGGCGGGTGGCGCTTATGTACCTCTAGATCCAGATTATCCGAGTGATCGGTTGGCCTACATGGTCGAAGACAGCGGCATCGAGTTGCTGCTTACCCAACAACATCTTCGCGAGTCGTTACCAGTAGCTGAAAGCCTGAATGTCATTGAGCTGGATCAGTTGGATATGACGCATAATGCGTCGACCAATCCAAACGTGGCGCTGCATGGTGAAAATCTTGCTTATGTGATCTACACCTCGGGCTCCACAGGGCAACCTAAAGGGGCGCAGCTATGTCATGCGAACGTGACGCGATTACTTGATACCACTGCACCTTGGTTCAATTTTGACGAGCAAGATGCCTGGACGATGTTCCACTCTTACGCCTTCGATTTCTCTGTGTGGGAGGTGTTTGGGGCACTGTGCACTGGCGGAAAACTCGTCGTGGTGCCCTACTGGGTTAGCCGTTCGCCAGAGGACTTCCTTGAGCTGCTATGCCGGGAACAAGTGACAGTACTAAACCAGACGCCTTCTGCCTTCCGGCAGTTGATGGCTACCCCCGATCTCTATAACACAGAAGATTTAGCACTGCGTGTGGTGATCTTCGGTGGCGAAGCCTTGGAGCCGGAAAGCTTACGCCCTTGGATTGAGCATTTCGGTGATGACCATCCCCGCCTGATCAACATGTATGGCATCACTGAGACCACGGTGCATGTCACTTATCGGCGTGTGACAGTTGATGACCTGGCAGGTCAGCGTAGTCCTATAGGGATTACCCTACCGGATCTCGGCGCATATGTATTGGATAGCCAGCTTAATTGTACCCCTATAGGGATTCCTGGAGAGCTTTACGTATCAGGAGCAGGCTTGGCACGCGGCTATTTGAACCGCTGTAGCCTGACAGCGATGCGTTTTGTTGCTGACCCGTTTGGCTCGGGAGAGAGGCTCTATCGCACTGGTGATCTGGTACGCTGGCATGAAGACGGTCAGCTTGAGTACCTGGGGCGTATCGACCATCAGGTGAAAGTACGTGGCTTCCGCATTGAGCTGGGGGAGATTGAAGCTCAACTACTATCTCAGCCGGAGGTGCGTGAGGCGGTGGTGGTGGCACAAGAAGGTCTCGGTGGCGCTAGGTTAGTCGCTTATGTGGTTCCCCAGGCCGAGAGTGAACTCGACATCAGCTCACTACGAGAAGCGCTGGGTCAAAAACTACCGGATTATATGGTGCCGGGGGCTGTGGTCATCCTCAATGCGCTGCCGTTGAATGCCAATGGAAAGATAGACCGTAAGGCACTGCCCGCACCGGATTTAGCCAGTAGCTCGCAGTATGAGCCACCGCAAGGAGAGGTGGAAGCAGTCTTGGCGAAGGTCTGGAGCGAGGTGTTGGGGGTGGAGCAGGTTGGGCGTCACGATAATTTCTTTGAGTTGGGTGGGCATTCGCTGCTGGCTCTGAAGGTGCTTGAGAAAATGCGGCATCAAGGTCTGACTGCGCAGGTTCGTACATTATTCCAGTACTCGGAGCTGGCGGCCTTTGCTCAAGCGCTGACGCAAGCGCCCGAGCAAGCTGAGATCACCATCCCGCCCAATCTGATCCCCCACGACTGTCAGGTTCTCCAGCCGGGCATGCTGACACTCATCGAGCTCAATGCCGAAGAGATCGGCGTGATCGAAGCGGCAGTGCCCGGCGGTGCTGCCAACATCCAGGACATCTACCCATTGGCGCCGTTGCAGGAGGGCATCCTTTTCCATCACCGTCTGCGGCACCGGGGAGATACTTATGTGCTTCCCTGTCTACTTGGTTTCGATGGTCGGGAGCGATTGGACAGGTTTATTGCTGGTTTTAACCAGCTCATTGCCCGCCACGATATTCTTCGTACCGCTGTGCTCTGGGAAGGGCTCCGTGAGCCGGTGCAGGTGGTATACAAGCATGCCGCAATGGAGGTCGAATGGCCGTCGGTGCCGGATGAGGTAGCTGGTCGTGTCGCCGAATGGTTATACACCCAGGTGGATCCTGAACATCATCGCATCGATGTGCGCCGAGCACCCATGCTACGAGCGGTGGCAGCATGCGATGCCGAGCAAGAGCGATGGTTGCTACAGTTACCTAGCCACCATCTAGTTATGGATCACACCACCCTTGAGTTATTGGTGGAAGAGATCGCTCTGATACAGCAAGACCGTGAAGCTGAGTTGCCCAAGCCGCTACCCTTCCGCAACTTCGTGGCACAGGCCCGACTAGGGGTAAGCCAGGAAGAGCATGAAACCTTCTTCCGTGAGCGGTTGGGCGATGTTGAAGAACCGACCGCGCCCTTCGGACTACTAGACGTTCGCGGCGATGGCAGTGAGATAGAGGAAGTATGCCTTCCTTTGCCTGCGGAACTGGCCCAGCAAGTTCGGCAACAGGCGCAGCGTCATGGCGTCAGCACGGCCAGCCTGTTCCATCTGGCCTGGGCCTTGGTGCTCAGCAAAACCACCGGACGGGATAATGTGGTTTTTGGTACCGTGCTTTTCGGCCGCATGCAGGGTACTGAAGGTGCCGAACGGGCGCTGGGAATGTTTATTAATACGCTTCCAGTGTGTATCAAAACAGGTTCCCAGAGTGTTAATAAGTGTCTACGCCTCACCCACGATACTCTTTCTGAGCTAATGCACCATGAACATGCCAGCCTTGGACTCGCACAGCGCTGCAGCGGGCTGCCTGGTGGGACGCCACTATTCACGAGTCTGCTGAACTATCGTTACATCGCACCTCAGCAAGAGGGCAGCACCGTTCATAGCTGGGAAGGTATGGAGGTGCTGGGTGGCCAGGAGCGTACCAACTACCCGATCACGATGTCGGTGGACGATCTTGGGAACGGCTTCCAATTGGTAGGGCAGGTGAATCGTATCATCGGTGCTCAGCGGTTGTGTGACTACCTGAGTGCCGCCATTGCAGGCATCGTAGAAAACCTGCAAGCGGTGCCTCGACAACCATTAAGTGAGATCAGTCTGCTCAGAGCAGACGAACAGCAGTTGTTGAACGGGTGGGGAGAGAATACGCAACAGTATTCAGACACTTCTCCAGTCCATCACTTGGTTGAGCGACAGGCTGCGGCGACCCCAGAGGGCACGGCACTCGTATTTGAAGAGCAGTCACTGAGCTACGCCGAACTTAACACCCGTGCCAATCGCCTGGCCCACTATCTGAACGGTCTAGGTGTAAAACCTGAGACTCGGGTAGGTATTGCCGTTGAGCGCTCCATCGAGATGGTGGTGGGGCTGCTGGCGATTCTTAAGGCAGGTGGTGCTTATGTGCCGTTGGATCCGGATTACCCCGCCGAGCGATTGGCCTATATGGTCGAAGATAGTGGCATTGAGCTGCTGCTTACCCAGCAACATCTGCATGATACCTTGCCGATGACCGATGGGCTAAACGTTATTGAACTGGATTGCTTGGATGTGACGCATCATGCGTCAACCAACCCGGAGGTGGCACTGCACAGTGAACATCTCGCCTATGTTATTTACACCTCGGGTTCCACCGGACGGCCCAAGGGAGTGATGGTGCGCCATCATGCGCTTAGCCATTTCTTATTAAGCATGCAGGAAACCCCAGGCCTAAGCCCAGACGATATCCTGGTGGCGGTGACCTCACTATCGTTCGATATTGCCGCCCTGGAGCTGTATCTGCCATTGATCAGCGGAGCAAGGGTAGTGTTGGCGAGCCGCGAGACGACTCGAGATGGCAAGGCCTTGGGTGAATTACTCAATCAGGAAAAAGCGACGGTTCTGCAGGCGACACCCTCCGGCTGGCGGTTGCTACGTTCGTCAGGCTGGCCATGGACGACGGCTCCGCTCATAGAGGGCTTTAAGGGGCTATGTGGCGGTGAAGCTTTGCCACCTGATTTGGCTGAGGATCTGCAAACTCAGGGGGTCGAATTGTGGAACATGTACGGCCCCACTGAGACCACGATTTGGTCAGCAACGGATCAAGTGAAGGGCTGCCAAGCTTTCCTGGGAAGGGCGATTGCGGCGACGCAGTTGTACGTTTTGGATAGTGCGCTCAACTTGGCACCCCTAGGTGTGGCGGGGGAGTTGTATCTAGGAGGTGTGGGCTTAGCGCGGGGCTACCTGGGTCGTGCAGAACTGACGGCGGAGCGCTTCGTGGCCGACCCCTTTATTGCGGGCGAACGAGTCTATCGAACCGGTGACCTAGTGCGTTGGCGGGAGGATGGCCAGCTTGAGTACTTGGGACGGATTGACCATCAGATCAAAGTGCGCGGTTTCCGTATTGAGCTAGGCGAGATCGAAGCCCAACTGCTAGCCCTGTCGGAGATACGCGAGGCAGTGGTGGTTGCCCAAGAGGGGCCTAGCGGATCTAGATTGGTGGCTTATGTGGTTCCCCAAACCGACGTTGAGCTCGATACTACCTCGCTACGCGAAACGCTGGGACAAAAGCTACCAGATTATATGGTGCCTGGAGTGATAATCACTCTGGAGGCGCTGCCGCTAACCCCGAACGGTAAGGTGGATCGTAAGGCACTGCCCGCACCAGACTTGACCAGTAACTCGCAGTACGAGCCGCCCCAGGGTGAGGTGGAAGAAGCGCTGGCGGAAATCTGGTCAGAGATACTGGGCGTCGAACAAGTGGGTCGCCACGACAACTTCTTTGAGCTAGGTGGTGATTCGATTCTCAGCCTTCAGATCGTCTCACGGTTGCAACGGGCTGGTTGGATGGTTACTCCGCGTCAAGTCTTTGAGCACCAGAGCATAGCCGAGTTGGCGCTGAATGCGTCCGGTGCGCTGGAGGAGGCGCAAAAACGGAAAGTCGAGCTAAATGGATTGGCGGATTATCTGAGCAGTGAGCAGATCGAAGCCCTAGGATTAGACCAAGACAATATCGAAGATGTTTACCCCCTGTCGCCCACGCAAGAGGGGATGTTCTTCCACTCTCTTGAAGCGGAAGAGCCGGGGCTCTACGTCAATCAATTGAACGTAGACGTCAGTGGACTGGATGCCAATAGGCTAGTAAGGGCTTGGCAAGCTATGGTCGAACGCCACGCCACGCTAAGAACGGGTTTCTTATGGCAGGCGGGTATGGCGCGTCCACTACAACTCGTCTTGGCACAAGTAGAGCCTGAAATCGTACAGTTGGATTGGCGCAATAGGAAAGATGGGCTTGAAGAGTCCCTTGCCACCTATGCTGAGCAAGTAATTAAGCGCCAAATTGACTGGCTGACACCACCCTTAGCCTGGTTGCATTTGATTCGACTCGATGATGACCGCTATCAACTGATATGGACTCGGCACCATATCTTGTCCGATGGCTGGTCAGAAGCCCGTCTAATTAACGAGTGGCTGGCCAGCTATGCGGAAGAGCCCTTGGCGGCCGTTGGGCGGCCCTACGGGGACTACATTCGCTGGTTACAGCGCCAGGATGCCGCTTTGACCCAAGCCTTCTGGACATCGGAACTGACGGGGCTAGAGGGGCCGACGCTGCTGGCAGAGTCGACCCGTCAGGAGAGTGAGGCCCAGGGCTTCGCCAAACGCTATACCCGTCTAGGACGGCAAGATACCGCGCTATTAAAAGCTGCTGTCCAGCGGCAACGCGTGACTCTAAACACTTTGGTACAGGCAGCCTGGGGTGTGTTATTGCAGCGCTACTGTCATCAGGAACGAGTGGTGTTTGGCGCGACAGTCTCTGGTCGCCCACCGAG
Source organism: Halomonas sp. AOP13-D3-9 (assembly GCF_052379125.1). Taxonomy (NCBI): domain Bacteria; kingdom Pseudomonadati; phylum Pseudomonadota; class Gammaproteobacteria; order Oceanospirillales; family Halomonadaceae; genus Halomonas; species Halomonas sp. AOP13-D3-9. Next base: position 130,758 of record NZ_JBQSYH010000012.1, read on the forward strand.
CCTGCAAGGCGCTGAGGAGATGGTAGGCCTGTTTATCAACACCATCCCCGTGGCATTGGCGGCGCGGCCTGAGCAGAGTGTTGGTGCTTACTTGCAGAGCGTGCAAGCAACCAATCTGGGCATTCGCGAGTATGAGCATGCCGCGTTAGCAGATATCCAACGCTGGTCGGGGTCATCGGGCCGCGCTCTGTTCGACAGCATCATTGTATTTGAGAACTTCCCCGTCGATAGAACAATGCGTGACCAGCAGCGGCATGGTCTGCGCTTTGGTGAGGTTGCCGGGGAGGGCATAACTGGCTACGCGATGGATCTGCAGGTGGTGATCGACGATGAGCTGGAGATCGAGTACTGCTACAGCCGAAGCGACTTCCCGGAGCTGTTCGTTGATGAACTGAAATGTGCTATGGAGCTGCTCATTCGTCAGATGGCAGAGTCGCCTGAGCGGCCTGTGGGTGAGTTGGAATGGATTGAATCAACTCAATGGGATGCACTAAGTGAATTGGGCCAGAGTGGCCGTAGTGGATTCTCCCGCATGCCTGTGCATCGCCGTATCGCTGCGCATGCTGTTACACGGCCAGATAATATTGTGCTTCGTATGGGTGATCAGGCTTTAAGTCATGCGCAACTCAACGCTCAGGCTAACCGCTTGGCCCATTATCTGCGCGAGCAAGGCGTGGGGCCAGATGTGCGGGTCGGCGTGGCGCTAGAGCGTTCGCCCCAAGTCATTGTTACTCTGTTGGCTGTACTGAAGGCGGGCGGTGCTTATGTGCCACTCGATCCGACTTACCCGCCCGAGCGTCTGAGTTTTATGATCAAAGATAGTGGCATGGCCCTGCTACTAACGCAGCACGGGGTACTGCCGCGCTTGGCAAAGGTAGAGGATATACCTTATGTGGATTGCGAGGCGCTCGATCTCAGCCGTTATGACGATGCTGACCCCGATGTGGCCGTGCACGAAGAGTCCCTGGCTTACGTGATTTATACCTCGGGTTCTACAGGTACACCTAAAGGCGTTACGGTGGCACATGGCCCGCTGGCGATGCATTGCCAGGCGATCAGCGAGCTCTATGATATGGAACCAGACTCCTGCGAGTTACACTTCATGTCATTCTCCTTCGATGGTGCCCATGAGCGCTGGCTGACAGCCCTGTGCTCGGGGATGAGCCTAGCCATTCGGGAAGAAGAGCTATGGACAGCGGAACAAGCCTATACGGCCTTGCAACACTATCGTGCAGCGAACGTGGCTTTCCCGCCGGCCTACTTGAATCAAGTCGCTGACTGGGCAGAAGGGCGAGATGATACGCCACCGGTGGAGTTATACGTTTTCGGTGGTGAAGCGATGCCCAAGACAGCCTATGACAAGGCGCGCCGCACGTTGCGGCCGCGCTGGTTCATTAATGGCTATGGGCCCACCGAAACAGTGGTGACGCCACTGCTGTGGAAGACACCCGCCGAAGAGACCTTTGACTGTGCCTATGCACCGATTGGTCGCCCTGTGGGCGAGCGGTCGCTCTACGTGTTGGATGACAACCTACAGCCGGTACCCAAGGGCGTTGTGGGCGAGTTGTATATCGGTGGCTATGGTTTGGCGCGAGGCTATCTTGGGCGTACCGGCTTGACCGCCGAGCGCTTTGTGGCCGATCCCTTCGATACTTTAGGGGGGCGTCTCTACCGCACCGGGGATCTGGTGCGCTGGAGAGAAGATGGCAATATGGAGTATATGGGCCGGGCGGATCACCAAGTGAAGGTACGTGGCTTCCGTATTGAGCTGGGTGAGATAGAGGCACGTGCCCGTGAAATACCTGGCGTGAGTGATGTCGCCATCGTTACCCATGAAACCTCGAATGGCCATCAATTGGTTGCTTATTTGGTAGCTGATGAGGAGGCGGATAACGATCGATTAGTGCGCCTTGCACGCCGACACTTCGAAGCGCATCTGCCCGACTACATGGTGCCAGCACATATGATGGTGCTGACAGCCCTGCCACGTATGGTCAATGGTAAGTTGGATCAGTCGGCGTTACCCGAGCCACGGCTGGATGAAAATCGGGAGCACGTGGCCCCTTCTACACCGGAAGCCCGCCAGCTAGCTGAGATATGGCAGGAAGTATTGGGTATCGAGCGGATCGGAGAAACTGATAACTTCTTCGAGCTGGGTGGGGACTCCCTGCTGAGCCTGAAGGTGTTGAGCCGAGTGCGCGCCCTAAAGGAGACTACGCTTGATTTCAAACTACGTGACCTGATGCAGAAGCCGACCATTTCAGGCTTGTTGGGGCTGGGAGAATCATCGGATGCCTTGCTGGATGGTGTGGTTATGCTCAATGGTGAGAGTCAGGGTCAGTCACCGCTGTTTTGCGTGCATGCTGGTATGGGCACCCTTTACGACTATCAGCCGCTGGCACGGCGTTTACAGGGAGTATGCACGGTATATGGGCTGCCGTGTCGGATGCTAACAGATCCTCAGCATTGTGATACGTCGTTGGAAGCGATGGCTCATGACTATGCAACCACTATCCGTAGCTTGCAGCCTCACGGGCCTTACCGGATATTGGGCTGGTCTCTAGGTGGTACCTTGGCAGCAATGGTTGCGGCACGGCTTGAAAAGCAAGGCCAGGAGGTGAGCCTGTTGGCGCTGGTGGATCCCTATATCCCCGGTAGCGGCCAGAAGAGCGTTGATAACTGGCAGGAGGATTTTGCTGCTTATGCGTCGGTAATCTTGCCAGGTATCCCGTCCGAGATGGTAGCCAATATTAACAACGCAACACCTCATGAAGAGCCGGGTGAAGCGGAACTGGCCATTATGCTAGAACGCCTGCTGGCGTCGGATAAGTCCTACGGGCGGGAAGGTTATGCCGCTCTGGGTGGTGAGGAGCTGGCACGGATCTTCTGTGTGGCACGCCATCTTAAGAAGCTCTCCCTAGAGTCTGATACGTTGCCGACGTTGACCTGTGAAGCGGATTGTTGGTGGTCTGAGGGGCGTCCACAAGAGGAGCGGCAAGCGCTAACGCAACAAGTGGGGCAAGCGCCATGTCGGGCTATTGAAACTTCTGAGGATCACTTCTCGATTGTTTCCAGTGATTCGTTGTTGCTTCAGGTGGTGGAAAAACTGCAAGAGGAGTCGCATCCATCAAAGCGTGTAGAGGAGAATTTACCGGCCTAACGGCCGGTTTCTGACAAATATGCTTACTCTTCTCGGCTGCCAGGTGAAGGCAGTCGGGACAGTTAAGTATTTTCCAGCGCTTCTTTGAGTGATTTAGCGAAGCGGAGCATGGATGGGAACCCTCCCCATGGCCAATAATTTCTATTGACACTTACTGATGTATCATCCAACCAATGCTGCCATAGTCCTGACGCTGGCAATGTTGAGTCAGGTAAGTCTTGAGAGTAATTCGAGCGAAGCAGAATTATTTTCCCTTCTAACTGGAATGCCTCTGGGGTAGTTAATGTGCTGAACCCCCAGTCATTAGTGTGGCCTTTCCAGGCATTCTCCAATCCAAGTTTGGTTAGGGTCATATCCTCCAGGCTTCCAGGCCCATAGACACGAACATGTCGGTCATCTCGGATTTCTACGATCAACAGAGGATCTGCAGGTCTTTCAATCTGTGTGGCTATTAATGATAGCTCAGCGTCTACAGAGTCAATTAATGTTTGAGCTTGCTGTTGCTGATCGTTCAGTTTCCCCAAATTTCTAGTAAGTTGTTCAAGGCTCTGCCAAATATTTAATTCTTTCCCAAACAACCGGATTTTAATTACATCAGCAATATCGGAAAGTTTATTCTCTAAATTCAAGTGGGCCGGTGGCGATATCAGAATGGCATCAGGTTCCAATGATGCTAGATATTCAAAATTGGGCTGAAACCTAAGTCCGAGCTCAAGGGTGTCAGGCAGTAAGTGTTCTTGGTTTAATTTTCTATATTGTGCTAAACCAGCCATTGCTATGGGAGGGCGTTGCAAAGCAGCAAGTGTATCTGCAATAGCATAGTCGAAAGTGACGAGTTTTTTGGGTTCTTCAGCGTTAGCAAGTGGCACGATCAGCGGTAAAAATAGCAGTATGACTAAAAAAACTGCTCTGTGGCCTGACGGTGGTAAGTTGCCCATATCGATCATTTATATACTTTCTATTTTGGCTTTTATAAAACAATGGCAGGCGGTGATGCCGCCTGCCATTGTCTCTATTGGTAATGACGTTACCACTGGTAACTTACTGAGCCTATGATGCTTCTCGGCTCGCCATAGTAGCAGCCATAAGTGCAGGACTCGATATAGGTTTTATCAGTGAGATTGGTGGCATTCACTGCATATACCCAAGATCCAGTTTCATAACTCACTCGCGTATCGACAAGTGTAAACGACGGCACTTCTCCCGCTACCCAAGTCGCCCGGGTTGGGCCTACGTAGCGAACTCCACCTCCTACTTTCAACCCCGGCAGGCCGAAATCGCCAAAGTGATAATCACTCCATAGCGAGAATTGGTTATAGGGTGTATTGGCCGTTCTCCTGCCCACCTGATCGGGTGTAACGGGGCTGCTTTTCGTTGTACGCGCATCTGTGTAGGTGTAGGCGGCTACCAAGTTGGCATTGGGGCCTAGTGCCGTCTTCGCTTCCAATTCGACACCACGTGAACGCACTTCCCCTATCTGTGTCTGAAAGCTGGTGTCCACCGGATCGGTGACGCTGACGTTTTCCTGTGTCAGCTCATAAGCGGTTGCGGTGAGCATTGTATCCCAGCCATCTGGCTGAAAGCGAACGCCTAATTCATATTGCTCACCCCGCGTGGGCTCGAACTGATTGCCGTTACGGTCAGTGCCGCTGGTAGGTTCAAACGACTGGCTATAGCTGATGAAAGGCGCCAAACCGTTATCGGCAAGATAGACTCCCCCCACACGTCCAGTGAAAGCATTATCCGTTTCACGACTCCACTCTGTGGGGCCAAAGTAGGGTGAGGTCTCAGATTCAGTCCAGTCCTGACGCCCTCCTAATAAGAGAACCCATTTGTCAGCGATTTTCATCTGATTTTGAGCATACAAGCCAACCTGCTCACTGCGTTGCTTGGATGACCATGCAAAGGCCACCGGGTCGCCGAACTCTCCACTTCCGTACATAGGATCAAATAAATCAAGCGATGACACAGTTCGGTTGTAGCGCTCAGTTTCGTGGCGTTGTCGTGTGTAGTCTATTCCGATCAAGCTGGTGTTGTTGGTGTTGCCAGCCTCCCAGTCATATTGCAAGGAGGTATCTGAGGTTAAGCCCGATGAGGCATCACGGCGATCCTGGGCGCTCCGGGCATAAATCCGCTGATCGATACTTTGGCCAAGACCTATCTGAGGAAAATCTCGATCGGCCCGGAAAGTGCGGAGGCTATGTTGTAGGTGGAGGCTGTTAGAGAAGTCGTGCTCGAGCAAGTAGCCGATCGAATAACGCTCGTTATCATACTCATCAAAGCCGGGCTCCCCAGTGAACCGCTCCCGAGGAATGTCACCATTCGGGTTAGAAAGAATGGTGCCGCTGGTGGGTAGTCCATACACATAGGCCGTTTCGTCGCGCTGATATTCACTCAGTAGGGTGAGCGAAGTATTCTCGCTAGGCTGCCATTTTAAAGCTGGAGCGATATAGGTGCGATCATCCGGCACGTGGTCGACGAAGCTGTCACTGTCCCGATGCAGCATGGTAATACGGTATGACCATACGCCATCTTCATCCAAGGAATCGGAAAAGTCCGCAGATATTTGACGTCGGTCGAAACTACCTGCCTCGATATTAACTTCGCGTAGTGGAGTACTGGTGGGGCGTTTACTAACGGCATTAAGAATGCCTCCTGGGGCAGCCACACCATACAAGATTGATGAGGGGCCCTTAAGTACTTCCAGCCGTTCCAGACCATAGAGCTCTTGCTGACCGTCATACATGTTGGCTTGGTATTTGCTGCCGTCTCGGTAGGTTGTTGTGTTGCGAAAACCGCGAATTCTTAGCCCTTCCGTGGTTCGTTCGGCTCCATTGAACCTGGAGATGCCAGCAGTATAGCCGAGCGCTTCAGTGAAGTTCCGAGCCCCGTAGTTTTTAAACTCCTCACTGCTAACAACCGAGATAGACTGCGGCGTTTCAATAATTGGTGTATCGGTTTTGGTGCCTGTTGCGCTGCGAGTGGCGGCAATACCTTGTACAGGCCCTGTGGCTTCTTCATAGAGACGGCTTTCGGTTACTTGCAGGGTAGGTAGTGTGGTACTTGTTTCGCTGCTTTCGTTAGATTGTAGATCAGTGCCTTGAGCGAGAGCAGCCGGTGCCGCGAATAGCGTCGCCGCGCAGGCATTGGCAATGGCCACAGTGAGCAGGTGTCTGCGCAGGCCGGTACGAAGTTGATGCATAGTAATCCCCTTGCATGGTATTTGTATGTTAATAGTAATTGTTATTATTAGTATTATGTTCTGAGTTTGTACGCTCTTGCAACACTCTGTTGCTTAAAAAGGTACCTGTGGTTAGAGGCGCTACATTTACCATCCATGCAGTGCCCCATGCGGCGGTAATTAAACATCAACTGGGCTTGGGTGCTTGCCAAGATGGTGCTGTAGCGCCTTGGCGATATCCGCGCGTACCTGGCCGGTGGCATCAGGTGTGATGCTGCCCAGGCGTGCGAAGTCGTGCACCATGCCGGGGTAAATAGTCAGTTGGGTGTCCACGTTCGCTTCCTGTAAACGGTTCACGTAGTCGATGCCTTCATCGACCAGGGGGTCATGTTCAGCTAGGGCGATAAACGCAGGTGGTAGGTTGTTGAGCTCCACAGCCTCCAACGGCGCAAAACGCCAGTCGTGGCGTTCCTCTTCGCTATTTAAATAGTGGCCAAACATCCACTGCAGGGTGTCTGCTTCCAGCAGGTAGCCTTGTGCGTAACGGCGATGGGATTCACTGTCCTGCCAGGCACTGGTGCAGGGGTAGAGCAGAATTTGGCAGCGTGGCGGGTGCCAACCATTGTCACGTGCTGATATGCAAAGAGCCGTGGCGAGGGTTCCCCCTACACTGTCACCACCAACGGCGATACGTGAGGTATCGATGCCCATCGCTTCTCCATGCTTCAGCAGCCAGCAATAGGCGTCTTCAGCATCGTGAAAAGCTGTCGGAAACTTGTGCTCGGGGGCCAGGCGGTAGTTGACAGCCAACACTGTGTAGCCAGTTGCTTGAGCGATGCTTTGGCAGAGCGAATCGTGAGAATCCAGGCTGCCCAGTAGGTAGCCGCCGCCATGGAAGTAGAGCAGGGTGGGCGCTAACTCCTCGCCTTGGTAGTGGCGTAGTTCAAGAAGGTGCCCATCTCGACAGGTGATGCTCAGTGCCGTTGCATCGTTAGCTATTGGCTCATCAAGCATCTGTGATGATGCCTCGTAGGCAGCGCGTGCTTGTTTTGGTGAAAGAGTGTGGAAAGGTGGGTTGCCGCTATCGGCGACCAGGTCTAAGAAAGCGGCGACATCAGGATGTAAGGACATAATGGGCGTAAGTCTCGGTATTAGGGGCCGCTCTGAGAGAGCGGCCATGCGTTGATAGTGCTTGGTTAGTCCGCGCCTACGAGTGAGGGAGTTGATACGCCGGAATGGGCTGTTGGCAGTGCCTCATTCAGTACTTCACAAATTTCACTTGTCCGTGCCGCTAAAATCGACAGCAGAGTGTCGCTCAAGCCATGGGTGGGTTCGCAACTGCCTTGCAGGAAAATAGCCGGTTTGAACTCAGGCTTGGTGTAGAGCTGATAGTGGCGGTTGACGGCAAAATCTGGCAGGTAGCCCGCAACGGGGGCCAGCAGCCGTTTATGGGTGTCGCGTACATAGCCGGTGGCTAACACCACGGCATCGTAGCGGGTGATATCCGTATGGCCACTCTCCAAATCACGCACATTTAGCTCAACGCCTTCAGGGCCTGCTTGGCTGCCGATCACCTCATGGCGGCGGCGGAAGCGGTGGCGGGCCTGGCCGGTTACTTTTTGCTGGTAGAACACATCGTAAATTTCCTGAATCAGCGCCAAGTCTGGGGCTGAGTAGTTAGTGCTTTTGTACTCCTGTAGCAGCGCTTCCCGCTGGCCAGTGGGGTTGTTGAACACGTAGTCGGTGTATTCGGGGTTGAAGATTTCGTTAACAAAAGGGCTATCGTCCGAGGGTTTAAAGGCCCATGCCCGGCTAATAAGATCCACCTGGATGCCTTCGCGGCCGTGCAGATCCAGGAATATCTCAGCGGCGCTCTGGCCCGCACCAATCACAGCGATGCGTTTGGGGGCGTCTTGCTTTTCCAACTCCCGGAGGTAGTGGCTGGAGTGGAAGACCCTTGGGTCGTCTTTTAGCCCGGCGAAGCATTCAGGCACATTGGGCGCGCCGCCCACGCTGATCACCAGTGAACGGGTGAGCCTTTCCTGTACCGCGCCGCTCTCATCCCGTGAACGCACGCGGAGATAGGCGACCTCGTCCTTGTCAGTTTCGGGCAGTACTTCAAACACATCCTCTCCATAGGTGCATTGGTGTTCAAAGTGTCTGGCCGTCCAGCTTAGGTAGTCATTGAACTCGTGGCGGCTGGGGAAGAAGGTCTGCAGATTGATAAAGTCTTGCAGGCGGCCTTTGCTGTGGAGGTAATTGAGGAAGCTGAAACGGCTCCCAGGGTTGCGCGGCGTGACCAAGTCTTTGAGGAAGGAGATCTGCATATGGGCATTTTCCAGCAGCATATGCGGGTGCCAGGCAAAGCAGGGCTGGCGCTCAATAAACAAGGCATCCTTCGCTTGCCCTGCCTGACGTTGCTCGTCAAGCGCAATGGCCAGGGCAATATTGGAGGGGCCGAAGCCGATGCCGATCAAGTCGTGAATATGCATAAGAGTCCTCGTGGCTGACATGTCTATGGGGTGAAGCGTGGGTCGGGTCGTGGCGCTGACCCAGGGTGCGGAGGCAGCGGAATCCAACTGCGCTCGTTAAAAAAGTGTTCGCGTAGCTGCATACCGAGCATGGCCCGCTTATGGGGGAAATCGAACGCCTTAACATGGGCGTAACCGCACTGGGCAAGGTTGTGCAGCATCTTGGCGTTATCTACGCGGGGCTCAATCACCAGGTGTTGGGTGCGGCAGTCATCCAGAAACAGGTAGTGCGAGATGGAGGGCATCCAGGCAGCCACATAGGGTTGCCCACGAAAAGCAGCCTCGCCGATCAGCACGTGCCAGCCGCGATCAAAGTCATCGGCAGCGTAATAAGCGCCGATGCGATCCTCCTTGGCCCAATAGGTCTCGAAGTAGCCGAAGGGTTCGCCGTCGATACAGCCGATCAGCGGCACAACGCTGGGGTTTTGCAACGTGCGCTCCAGCCGTTCGCGGTGCTGTTGCAGATCGCCCTGCTCTTCCCAGAAGTGGGCGACAACCGGGTCGTTCATCCAGCGGTTAAAGCGTTCAAGGTCAAGTTCCAGGTCAAGCACTCGGAAACTCAGGGTGGCATTCAGCCAGGCAATATGGCGCTGATAGACCGTGCCGCTGGGGCGCGGCGGGCGGCGTGGATGACGTTTTCCATTCTCCAAAATTGGCTGCTGCGGGTAGGGGGAGATGGAAGGGGAGGTGAGCCAAAGCGCGGGCAACTGCCAAAACAGCTCCGCATAGGCCCAGAGTTTGCCATTGGGATCTTTAACCGCGATTCCGTTGGCACACAGATTGGCATGCAAAACAGTGGGTAGCTGTAAACGAAGCGCTACAGCCCCAGGGTGAAAGGCAAAAGCCCCTTCGATAGCCGCCAGTAACGCCGGGAGAGGAGGTGCTGAACGCTGTGCCCACTGCAGCGTCAAGGTGCTGTTGTCATCTACTAACAACCACTCAAGACGTTCTTGATGTCCTTCCACATAAAGTGTCTGCGTGGTGATCTCATAGGTAACGCGATAGGTGCCCCCTTCTGGTCGTGAGAGCAGCGAGGCTACCGTGGGGCTTTCAGAGGGTACGTGCACCTGTGTTTGTGCCTGGACAGAACTGGACACCGCTAAGCTCCTATCAATAAGAACGAGTCAAAGAAACGAATAAAAAAAACAGCAAAAAAATCACCCCATCGGAGGGCGGCGTTACTGACTTCCTTATCTAAGGACGAATGAGAATGAGGCTTGTTTACATAAATATTGATTAACTTTTTGTGTGGGCGGTTCGTCTTTAGAAGTAGCTGTCGATTTTCAATCGCTTTCCAACGAGGTGAATGTGCTTTCCTATCTGTTTCGTCGAACCCGCGGGTTGATGGCCGCTGCTGCGCTGGCCAGTATTCTCTCGGGGCTTTTCAGCGTGCTGCTGATTGCCCAAATCAATGTGGCGTTAACCAGCGATGCCGCCAGTCGCGCTAGTGCTGCCTGGGCCTTTGCGGGCATTGCCGTGGCTCTAATGCTCTGTCGGATGGTGTCGACGGCGCTGTTTGAGCGGTTGGGGCAACGGGCGCTGGCCGAGTTACGCAGTTTTGTCGCCCAGTGTGTGGCCGAGACCCCCTTTGCTCACTTCGAGCGTGTGGGCAGTGCTCGGATCCAGTCGGCGCTCACCGAACACAGCAATAACGTGGCGGTACTGTTCGTTAGCTTGCCGGTGATTTTGACCAATACGGTCATCGTGGTGGGGTGCTTGGGCTACCTGGCGATGCTCTCATGGCAGGTGTTCTTGTTTGCTTTAGGGGTGATTGGGCTGGGTGCTGTCGGCTACCATCTGGTGCATTTACGCGCTATTCACTATCTCCAGAGTGCCTCGTCAGAGCAGGATCGCTTGTTTGGGCATTTCCGCGCGCTGACCGATGGGGCAAAAGAGCTGCGCCTGCATCAGCGCAAGAGTCGAGTCTTTATGGATCAGATACTCGGGGAGTCGGTTGAAGGCGTGCGGCGGCTGCGTACCTATGGCATGTCGCTGTTCGTGATCTCGACCAGCTGGGGGCAGTTCCTGATGTACGCCTTTATTGGCCTGGTGCTGTTTGTATTGGCGGGGGATGGGCCTAATCAAACCCAGGTAATGACCGGTTTTGCCCTGGTGTTTGTGTTTATGGTGACGCCCCTTGAAGGGTTGCTGATCAATATTCCGCGGATCAATATGGCGCGGGTAGCTGCTAGCCGAATTGATGACATCACACGCGAGATGCCCCATGGGCAGGAGAGGCAGGCGTCACCTCAGGCGCCTGATTTTCAACGGCTTGAATTGCGCGACGTCACCCATCAGTACTACCACGAGCAGAGCGATGATTTCTTTGAGCTGGGGCCGATTAATCTTAGCTTTACGCCGGGGGAAGTGGTGTTTCTGGTGGGGGGCAACGGTAGCGGCAAAACCACGCTGGCCAAAGTAGTGGTGGGGCTTTACCCGCCGGAAGGTGGCGAGGTGTTGCTCAATGGCGAACGTGTTGAGGCGGATGGCTGGGATGCCTACCGGCAGCTTTTCTCGGTGGTGTTCTCAGACTTCCATCTCTTTGAACGTCTGTTAGAGGCACCGCGTGATGGCCTGGACGAGGAGGGTAATCGCCTGCTGGCCAAGTTGCACCTGCAGCACAAGGTGCGCGTTGAGAACGGTGCGTTCACTACCCAGGCACTCTCCCAGGGCCAGCGTAAGCGCTTGGCGTTGGTAGTGGCCTACCTTGAAGATCGCCCGTTTTTGGTGTTTGACGAGTGGGCGGCAGACCAGGATCCGTTATTCAAGGAGGTGTTCTACTGCGAGGTATTGCCCGAGTTGAAGCGCATGGGTAAAGCGGTGTTGGTGATTACCCACGATGACCGCTACTTCCACCTCGCGGATCGTTTGGTGAGGCTGGAGAGCGGCAAGCTGTTGGCGACAGAACAGCTAGATGGTGAGCAGCCGACTAGTGAGGCGGTAGAGGCAAGTTTGACGTCTTAGCAATCGCGCGCAGCTATATGCTGCGCTATTACATGACTGCTATCGCTTAAACATGTCGTCTAAGCTAGCGGCGAACAGCAACTCTCGCATCCAGTCTTTCAATTGATTATGGTCGGCTTGTGCAAGCGCCGTTTCTACCCACTCGGGCACCTCACCAAATTTAAAGGTGAGTTGCGTGCGCACCATATCGCGGGCTTCCTCCAAGCGTCCTTCTTGCCGTCCTTCGCGCTTAGCTTGGTTCAAAAACGATACCTCGTCCCGCAATGCCCGCTCGCGTACAAACGCCAAACGCCGAGCCTCTTCGTCGGCACTCAGCTCGCGGATGCGGCTCATTGCTTTCTTAACCGGTTCGTGGGCAATATTGGCCATGGTGAGTTCCTCCTGCCAGTGTTTAAAGAAGGTGATCCAGGCCCGTAGTGGGCCTTCCGTCAACCCCAGGCGATCTGCCTTTTTCAATTCGATTAAGTTCATCTGCAGAATGTTCCCCAGCGAGACGCTGGGCTGTTGTTCGTCGCGCATTTCAAACCGCCACACCGCTTGGTGGCGCTCAGACGCCGTTGCAGTGAACAAATCGAAATCAAGCAGGTGTAGTCCCACCGAGGCGTTCAGCGCCTGATAATCCTCACCCGCTTCAAGCTGGTTGCCCAGCATACGGGCCAGATAAAAAACACCGCGCTTGTGCCACGCATCATAGCGACGCACCTGTACTTCCACATTATAGCAGTGGCCTTCGCCATCGCGTGCCAAGACATCGAGAATGATGTATTTACCGTATAGCTCGTCAGGCTTAATGGTTGGATTGAGTATGTCTACCGAGGCAATGTCTGGTAAGTCCGGGCGTAGATCATTGATCAAATCGACCAGCAGATCAGGCGCTTCGGCAAATAGCCGCTTGAAAACGTAGTCGTTGGTGGGGTCGAGTAATTCGCTCATCAGTGCTCCTCAGACGATACGAGAATCCTAAAATATCGACTGTGTCATTGCGAGCCTACTGGCCACTAACCCCCATCATTCGTGCCAGTAACCGGTCTTTAAGCCAGAAGCGGCGAACCAGCGCCGGTAAACGCTAGCTCACAGTCCCAGGCGCTGGTAATAAAGCTTCGTGGGCAGGAAGTCCTCTCGTAAATCCGTAAGCACCGCCATACTGACCACATCCACACGGTAACGATCCTGTAAACGGTAGTGATAAGTATACATCTGGATGACCGCTACTAGCTGTTGGCGCCAGAGCAGCCAGGTGGTACGGAGGAAGTGTTAAAGACGGCTGAGGCTACATAGTTGATAGACGTGTAGCGTGGCTATACACTGCGCATATGATCAAGAGCTTTCGACACAAAGGCCTGCGCAAGTTCTTCGAAACCGGCTCAACTTCTGGTATTCAGGCCAAGCACGCGACCAAGTTGCAAATCCAGCTAACCGCGCTGGACAGTGCAAAAGCCCCTGAGGATATGAATGCGCCGGATTGGAGGCTGCATCCATTGTCCCACAAGCTGAAAGGACACTGGTCTATCACTGTCAGTGGCAACTGGCGACTCACCTTCGCTTTCGAAGGTAAGGATGCCATCCTCGTTGATTATCAAGACTATCACTAGGAGGTCGCATGAACCGCATGCATAATCCCGCTCATCCTGGCGCTGTTTTGCGCGAGTACATTGGCGATATCTCTGTTACCCAGGCGGCCCAGCAGCTTGGCGTGACGCGTACTGCGCTATCGCGGATTCTGAACGGTAATGCCGGTATTTCTGCCGACATGGCACTGAGGCTTGAGCAAGCATTGGGTACCAGCGCCGAAATGTGGCTGGAAATGCAGCTCAAGTATGAGCTATGGCAAGCGTCACAGCGTCCACGCGCTCAGGTCACTCCTCTTCACGCGGCAGGGTGAAGGCAAGCGTACTGCCATAGTAAACCAGGGGTGGTTCAAGCGCCTTTAGGCAAGGTTTCTACCTCAAACGCTACAATCTGGCGCTGAACGCTGGAAAATTCCACACCAATTAAATGGATGGGTTTGCCAGAGGCGCGATGCTTATCGGCGTAGCCTTTATGTTTGATTTGCGCAAGCGCCGCGCCTTCAGGCAATTGCTCGACCACTTTGAACTCAAACAGGTAAATATGCCCACCAACGTCCACGCTCATATCCACCTTGCCGTGGTGGCTGGCGTCTTCCACCGTCACTTTGACGCCCAGAGCGGCAAAGTGGCTATAGAAGACACTTGCATAGTGGCCTTCGTATTGGGCTATGGGGTTGTTGCGGTACCAGTCGTGGGGGAGCCCTGCATAAAGGGCTTTGAGGTGAGCTTCCAAAGCAGCCAGATCATGGCGCTGAAAAATATCGAATAACGCCAGTTGATGAGTTTGCGCCTCGCTTGCGTTGATACCCAGTACTGGTAGCAATAAATCGTTGAGACTGCTTTCCACCTCTCGATTCGGAAAGCCTAGCGTATAGAGGCGATAGCCCAGCATGGGCTCCTGCACGTCCTTAATGGTGATATAACCCGTTTGAAAAAGTAGCCCTTCGGTGGTGATGTCATCCACATCAAAGCGCCCTAGCAACTGCGCTTTTGCCTGTAAGGTCTCCAATCGAGGGGTAAATACTCCCCGCTGCTTGAGGATATCGACCAAAAAGGTCGGCGTTGCGGACTCAAACCAGTAAGGGCCGAACTCGCGTTTCTGAAATAGCAACAGTACGTCGAAGGGGTTGTAGACGGACGTTACCGCACGTCCACCCCAGCGGTAACCGTTGTACCACTGGCGGATCTCATCGCGATCAAGATCGGGTAGTTCCGGGGCGAAAACTGTATCGATGTCCTCGTCGGTGTAGCCGCAAAGCGTGCTGAAGGGGGCATCTAGAGTGATATCGTTGAGGTTGTTCAATCCTGAAAACAGGCTGACCTTGCTAAATTTGGAAACGCCGGTGAGCAGCACAAAGTGCAAGTGTGGGTCGGCGTCTTTAATAACGCTGTAGAGGTTCTTCAACCCCTCGCGCAGCTCCCGAGCACGCTCGGGGGCCAGGATGTTATCCAGAATCGGTTTGTCGTATTCGTCAATCAGCACTACCACCCGCTGGCCGTACTGCTGGTGGGCGGCGCGGATGAGGGCAGAAAATTCACCCGGTATATCGGTTTTATGGTGCTGGGTAATGCCGAGCTGTTCGCGTTGAACCCGCAACTGCTCACGAATACGCTCGTCCAACCCGTCACGGCTCTGCATCACGCCATCGGCAAAGCTAATACGAATCACCGGGTAGCGCTGCTGCCAGTCCCACCTGTCGTGAATATACAGCCCTTCAAACAGCGCCTGGCGGCCTTCAAACAGGCAGCGCAGGGTATCCAGCAACAGGCTTTTACCGAAGCGGCGTGGCCGCGAGAGGAAGTAGTACTTGTTCTGGTTAACCAAACGCTCGATATGCGGGGTTTTATCGACGTAGTAATAGTTGCCCTCGCGGATATCCGAGAACGTCTGAATCCCGATGGGGAGCTTACGGCGATGGGCATCCTGCACGGCGGCCTCCAGAACAAAAACGGCGATACGAACAGCAGTTTAGCATGCCCAGAGGCTTGGCGTGACGCGTACCCTATCGCGGAGCAGCCTCGTCGGGTTGCGTATGTCTACCGAGGAAATATCCGGTAAGTCCGGGCGTAGATCATTGATCAAATCGACCAGCAGATCAGGCGCTTCGGCAAATAGCCGTATGGCTGTCAGCGCTTAAACATGTCGTCCAGGCTAGTGGCGAACAGAACCTCTCGCATCCAGTTTTTCAACTGATCATGGTCGGCTTGTGCAAGCGCCGCTTCCACCCACTCGGGCACCTCACCAAATTTAAAGGTGAGTTGCGTGCGTACCATCTCGCGGGCTTCCTCCAAACGTCCTTGTTGAAGCCCTTGTTGAAGCCCTTGTTGAAGCCCTTCTTGCCGTCCTTCGCGCTTGGCTTGGTTCAAAAACGATACCTCGTCCCGCAATGCCCGCTCGCGTACAAACGCCAAACGCCGAGCCTCTTCGTCGGCACTGAGTTCGCGGATGCGGCTCATCGCTTTCTTAACCGGTTCGTGGGCAATATTGGCCATGGTGAGTTCCTCCTGCCAGTGTTTAAAGAAGGTGATCCAGGCCCGTAGTGGGCCTTCCGTCAACCCCAGGCGATCTGCCTTTTTCAATTCGATTAGGTTCATCTGCAGAATGTTCCCCAGCGAGACGCTGGGCTGTTGTTCGTCGCGCATTTCAAACCGCCACACCGCTTGGTGGCGCTCAGACGCCGTTGCAGTAAACAAATCGAAATCAAGCAGGTGTAGTCCCACCGAGGCGTTCAGCGCCTGATAATCCTCACCCGCTTCAAGCTGGTTGCCCAGCATACGGGCCAGATAAAACACACCGCGCTTGTGCCATGCATCATAGCGACGCACCTGTACTTCCACATTATAGCAGTGGCCTTCGCCATCGCGTGCCAAGACATCAAGAATGATGTATTTACCGTATAGCTCGTCAGGCTTAATGGTCGGATTGAGTATGTCTACCGAGGCAATATCCGGTAAGTCCGGGCGTAGATCATTGATCAAATCGACCAGCAGATCAGGCGCTTCGGCAAATAGCCGTTTGAAAACGTAGTCGTTGGTGGGGTCGAGTAATTCGCTCATCAGTGCTCCTCAGACAATACGAGAATCCTAAAATATCGACTGTGTCATTTGCGTGCCTACTGGCCCCTTGCCCCCACCATGCGCGCCAGTACCCGGTCTTTAAGCCAGAAGCGGTGAATCAGCGCCATCGCAATATGGCCGATGACTAATCCACATAGCAGCCACGAGAGTGGGCCGTGAAGCAGATCGGCGGGGGCGATCATCCAGGTGATGTCTCGTTCTGCTTCGGGCAGTAGCTCTATGCCATAAAAGCGCAGCGCCCCGCCACGGCCGTATTGGCGCAAAATGGCGAAAGCAGGCAGACACAGCAGGAGCGCATAAAAAGTGATATGTACAAGGCGCGCTATGCGGCCACCCCATCCGAGCGGCTGCGGAGGACGCTGCTTGCGGTTGACCCATGCCCAGCCAAGGCGTGCCATAGTCACTATCAAAATCATAAAACCTAACGAGCCATGAGGCCCAATGCTCGCCAAAAACAGCGTGATAGCGTTTTCGCCCATTCCCCGCCAAGCCAGCAACACAGTAAATTGCAGTGTGACCAGCGCGGCGGTCAGCCAGTGAAGCGCACGGCTTATGCGTCCGTAGTGGCTAGGGCTGTCTCGCCAGCCAATGGGTGCTTGAGCTGGCTTGCTTATGTGATCACTGTTTAGCGCCGTGCCGTTTGCTGCGCCTTTATCCATTGGCCTTGCCCTGGCGCCAGTAGCCCATGCTGGTGACGTACTGTTTGGGGAGCCCGCACTCGTTGACTAAATAGCGGCGCAGCTTCATGGCGACCTTGGTTTCAGCAGCGATCCAGGCGTAGAAGGGCGCGCTGTCGTCTAGAGTGGCGGATTCCCAGAGCGGGCCGTCCTCATCGTCGCTTTCGTCGTTGGACGTGGCGCTGATAGTAACGTTAGCAGGCGTGCCGCCTAGCGCTTGAATTTCTTTATGCAAATCAATATCGCGCACTGCTCTCATCAACAGCTCACCGTGCTGGCAGCCGGGTTCAGCATCACGGGCCAGCCAGTGCAGCTTAGCGGCTTGGGGCAGCGGCTGAACGTCATCACTGCGGGGCACTTCGAACAGCGCTTCGACCCTGGGTTTGAGCGGCAGGTCATCAAGGGTTTCCAGAATGCCTGCGGCGGCGGGGAGAGCGGTTTCATCGGCGATGATCAGAATACGGCGCACGCCTTGGGGGGGCTTCCACTCGTAACCCAGCTTTGGGCCTTCCGCATTGGCGTCGGGGGCTGTCATGGCCAGGCGGTCGCCGGGGCGGGCGTGCATTGCCCAGCGTGAGGCGGGCCCATTGTCGCCGTGGAGCACAAATTCAACGTCTACCTCGGCCTTCTCCGGCCGCAAGGCGCGAATGGTATAGGTACGCGCAGAGGGCCGCTGGGCATCTGGTAGTGCGCGATAGGCGCCGTACCAGTCATGCTCTTCCAGCTTGGCGATCTCAAACAGCGGGTCGAGGCTGCCACCGCCTTCGGGAAAGAACAGTTTGACGCGCTGATCCGGAGCGTAGGTCGCCATGTGGCCAACGTCTGGGCCGGTAAAGGTGAACCTGACGAGCGAGGCGCTGACTTGAGTGCGCCGGGCGAGGGTGATATCGAAAAGCTGGTAGCTCGGTTTGGCTGCCATAAGGAGGCTCCGTTACTTGTGCATCAATTAAGGAGTCAATTGTAGTGCTAATTATTATCATTTAGAATCGTTGTCAATAATTTAACTATTAACCTCCAGAACGATTAAGGCTTAGACAATGACGCTGCTGCCTATTACGCCCCGCGTGGCGAGATGTTCGGTGATCACAAAAGGGTGCCCGCTATGCTAGGCGCCTCACAAGTTGCCCAACGAGTGGGAGGTATGTCGCCTGCGAAAGCCTGCTTATTGCTTAGCCTGCCGATGGTGGTGCTATTTTGGATTGGCCTAGAGGGCCAAGGCGGTTTTGCGCTGGGCCTGCAGGCGCTAGTGGCGCCTTCCTTTGAGAATGTTGACGAGCTGCTGCTCTACTACGCTTGGTGGCCGCGCCTCTCGATCGCGCTGCTGGCCGGGGGCGGTTTGGGGCTGGCGGGTGTGCTCATGCAGCAGGTGCTGCGCAACCCCTTGGCGTCGCCCACCACCCTGGGGGTGGCGTCGGGCGCTAATTTGGCGTTGATGACCGCTACGTTAATGGCCCCTGGCTTATTAGTGGTGGGGCGCGAATGGGTGGCTTTGCTGGGCGGCGCACTGGCGGTGGGGCTGGTTTTCCTGCTCTCCTGGCGGCGCGGTTTGGCCCCTATTGTGGTGGTGCTGTCGGGTCTGGTGGTCAATTTGTATTTGGGGGCGCTCTCCACCGCGTTGTTGCTGTTTAACCACGAAGCGCTCTCCGGGCTGCTAATTTGGGGTGCGGGCTCGCTGGCGCAAAATGGCTGGGACGGCGTGGCTATTCTCTGGCCACGGCTGGCAATTAGCTGCGTAGCAGCGTGGTTTTTGCTGCGCCCCTTGGCGGTGTTGGAACTGGACGATGCCAGTGCCAAGAGTCTGGGGGTATCGCTTGCCTATCTACGCTTTGCGGGTATGGGGCTGGCGGTGTTTATTACCGGCAGTATTGTCAGCGTGGTGGGCATCATCGGCTTTATCGGCCTGGCCGCACCCAACATTGTGCGCATGGCCGGGGCGCGCCGGTTGGGCCCACGGCTGTTATGGTCGGCGCTATTGGGGGCGGTGCTATTGGCCACCACGGATCTGCTGCTGCAGCAGTTTGGTGGCATGGTGGCGGCCTTTATCCCTACCGGGGCGATTACCGGAGCCCTGGGGGCACCGCTGTTAATGTGGCTGATTCCACGCTTGAAGCTCCAGGGTGACCAGCCGCCTAAAGGAGCAGGCGTTTTCGCCCATCGTCACCCGGTGCCTTCCCGCCTGGCCACCGGTTTAATCCTCGCGCTATTGGGTGCCACGCTGCTTGGGCTGCTGGTTGGCCAGGGGGTTGATGGCTGGTACTTGCTGTCGCCGGATAGCTGGAACGTGATGCAGTGGCGTCTGCCTCGGGTGATGGCGGCCGCCGCCAGCGGTTTAATGCTGGCGATTGCCGGGACGATTCTACAGCGCCTTTCCGCTAACCCCATGGCCAGCCCCGAAGTGCTGGGTATTAGCGGTGGCTGTGCCATCGCGCTGATTTTGGGGATTTTCCTGCTGCCCGCGCCAACCAACGCGATGCTGATCGGGGTCGGCACCCTGGGGGCCTTCGCGACGTTAGTGGTGCTAGTGGGCATCAACCGCAAGAGCGGTTATCTCCCCGAGCGCCTGTTGCTCACCGGGGTGGCGGTTAGTGCGCTGTTTGACGCCGTGCGCAGCGTAATGCTGGCGGGCGGCGACCCTCGCGGCCAGCAGGTGATCGCCTGGCTGGCGGGGTCTACCTATTACGTGGATATCACCAACGCCGTTATCGTCGGCGGTATTGCCGCCGTACTGGCACTGGTCACGCTGCCGTTTACACGTTGGCTGGATATCTTGCCGTTAGGCGCACCGACGGCCAAGGCGCTTGGGGTAACGCTGAACCGTGCCCGTTTAGCGCTGCTACTGCTCGTTGCACTGCTCACCGCCTGCGCTACCCTGGTAGTCGGGCCACTGTCATTTATTGGCTTGTTAGCGCCGCATATGGCGCGTTTGGTAGGCTTCTCCCGGGCAGGGCAGCATCTGCTGGGGGCGGCGTTGATCGGCATGCTGCTGATGGTGCTGGCGGACTGGGTCGGCCGTCAGATTATCTTCCCATATGAAATACCGGCGGGCTTGGTCGCCTCTTTGATTGGCGGGGCTTACTTTATGTGGGGACTGCGGCGGCTATGAGCCATGTGGCGATCAAGCCGAGTGAGCTTTGGGCTGTGGCGGATCCCGCGGAGGTGTTGTTGGCGCTTTACCGCCAGCCGCCGCTGGATAACGCCAAGGCCCCCTGTTTTGGTCAGCCTGATGAGACGACATTGGCGGCTACTGAACTACTGGATCATGAAGTGCTCTTCGCCCAGCTATCGCGTTACCGCCGGTGCCACGGTGACGATGCTGATTTTCTGGCTGCTGCTTCGATATGGTCGAAATTTCATTTCAGCAGTGTCTCTATTCCGACGCTGGTGGCGAACCTGCTATTGGGTTACGACCTGCTGGTCGGCGGGGATGAGCTGCGACTGGCGTTTGGCGACTATGGTCAGACTGCTCGTATCTGGTTGCCGCATGGCGGCGTCCCTCTGGCCTCAAAAACGCTTCAGGCACGTTTCAGTAGCCTATTCGATGACCACTGCGCGCCACTGATCGAGGCGCTCGCTGTGGTCTCCGGACTTTCTGCCAAGGTGTTTTGGAGCAATCTTGGTCACTACGTGGAGTTCGTGGGAAAGACCTGTTCGCGGCACCCGGAATTCAGCGGTGCGGGAGAACCGCTACTGGATTATCTCGCCACCAAGACGCTGCCCGATGGGCGCCGTAATCCACTCTATCAGCCAGTGCGTTACCTGGAACTGGGCGGTGAAACACCTGCTCGTGTACGGCGGCTATGCTGTATCAAATACCGACTGCCCAATGAGCCGTTGTGCGGCGGCTGCCCGCTAAAACCCGAAAATAAGCCGGCCAAGAAACGCCGTTAGGGTAGTACGGCACGCTGCAGCGCTTCCTTTAGCGTTCAACTCTTGCAAGGAGCCAAAGTTAATGGAACTGTTCAGAATCGTATGGCGTGATTATCGTTGGCCCTTTGTGGCCGTAGTGCTGCTTAGTCTGGCAAGCGCTGGCTTAGGCATCGGTGTTATCGCTTTTATTAATCAACGACTGCTGGGCACCTTCGCCGACCCCTGGCGCATCCTGCCCGAATTCCTGGCGCTGATAGCGCTGCTACTGGTGATTACCCTGACATCGCAGTTGGCGCTGACCACGCTGGGTCACCATTTCGTCTACCGGCTGCGGGGGCAGTTGATCAAGCGAATTCTGGATACCAATATCGAACGCGCCGAGCAGATTGGCAGTGCGCGTCTGCTGGCGAGCCTCTCTACCGATGTAAGTTCAGTGACCGTGGCGTTTATACGCTTGCCGGAACTGGTGCAGGGCGGGGTGCTGACGGTAGGTGCCACGCTTTACTTGGCGTGGCTTTCGCCTGCCATGCTGGGTGTCACTGCGCTTTGGGTGATCGTGACTATTTTAATTGGCATACGCTTGGTGGCGCGGGTCTATGGGCATATGGCCAAATTGCGCGAAATACAGGATCGTCTCTACGCAGATTATCAGTCGGTGATTGAGGGGCGCAAAGAGCTGGCGCTCAACCGTGACCGCGCCGAATGGCTGTATCGCGATGTCTATACGCCTAACGCAAAGGATTGCCGGCGCCATTTTATTCTTGGTGATACCTATCATCTGAGCGCGGTGAATTGGTTCAACATTATGATGCTGGGCGCCATCGGCGTGGTGTTCTTCCTGGCCAACGGCCTAGGCTGGTCGTCGGCCCAGGTGGCGACCACCTTCTCGCTCACGCTGCTGTTTTTGCGCGCGCCGCTGATTCAAGCCATTGGTGCCTTTCCGACGCTGATTAACGCCCGGGTGGCATTCGAAAAGATCAGCAGTTTAGACCTGGCCGAACACCGTGAAGCATTCGGGCACTCTGCATTGCGCCATAATTGGCAGGCGCTAACCCTGGAGCAGGTCAGCTATCGCTACCCGGATGAGGAGTCCCGGCCGGGCTTTGCTATCGGCCCCATCGATCTAACCTTAAAGCGCGGCGAAGTAGTGTTTCTAATCGGCGGCAACGGCAGTGGCAAATCGACCCTAGCGAGGCTACTCACCGGGCTTTACCAGCCGCAAAGCGGCTGCGTAAGGGTCGATGGCATGCCGCTGCGGGAAGAAGACTGGACACGCTATCGCCAACACTTCTCGGCGATTTATACCGACCTGCATCTCTTTGACCGGTTGATGGGCCCCGCAGGCGAGTCACCCGACCCGGCGCTAATGGAGGAGTGGCTGGCCGCACTAGGCATGCAGAGCAAGCTCGACTTCGACGGCGACCGGGTCACTAACGCCAACCTCTCTCAGGGCCAGCGCAAGCGCCTGGCGATGCTGCTGGCCGTGGCCGAGCAGCGCGACCTACTACTGCTGGACGAGTGGGCCGCTGACCAGGATCCCCAGTTCCGGCGAGTGTTCTACCGCGAACTACTACCCCAACTAAGGGCACTCGGCAAAACGCTGGTGGTGATCAGCCACGACGACCACTACTTCGACCAGGCCGACCGCCTGCTGGAAATGCGCGGCGGGCAGCTGGTGGAGCTCACCGGTGAGCAGCGGGAAGCCGCCAGCCGCGATGCGGTGGCTAGGGTGAATGAGTGAAAGCTAATGAGTAACTATCAATCAGCTGAGAATACGGCATATCACACGGGCTGTCGGGACTCGCTTGGCCAACTCTATCACCACCATCAACCCTGGCTGCAGCAGTTGCTGAGCCGAAGGCTGGGCTGTGGCGAGTCGGCGGCTGATCTGGCCCAGGACGCCTTTGTGCGCCTGCTGCAAACGCCGCGCCATCTGGATAGCTTCGACGGCGCCAGGGCCTATCTCAGCCGCATGGCCAAGGGGCTGTGCGTGGATCATTGGCGCCGTCTGGATATCGAAAAAGCCTGGCAAGAAGCCCTGGCCGCCCGCGCTGAGGCAACCCTGCCTTCCGTCGAACACCAGCAGATCGTGATCGAGACGCTGTGCGAGATCGACCGCATGCTGGCGCAGCTGCCCGACAAGGTGGCGACGGCTTTTCTGGCGTCGCAGTTGCAGGGTAAACCCTATCGGCAGATTGCCGAGGAGCTGGGCGTTTCCGAACGCATGGTCAAGAAGTACATGGCTCAGGCCATGTTGCAGTGTGCGTTGATCGAAGCCGGTTTCGAGGCCAGCCTTTAAATGACCTCGGCCGCTCGCCTTGATGACACCGCCAAGCGCCGCGCCTTGGCTGAGGCCGCCGAGTGGTTTGCCGAGTGGCAAGCGGGGGAGATGTCGGCAGCTGAGCGTCAACGCTGGCAGGCTTGGCATGATGCCAACGACACTCACCGCTGGGCCTGGCAGCAGGTGGAAGGCGTCAGCCGACGTTTTACCGCCAACCTGGATGAAACCGAGCGCCACGCTGCCGACCAGGTCATCAGCTCGGCGCGGCATCGGCGGCGGGGGCGGTGGCATCTGCTGAGTGGGCTCTCTAGCTTGGCGATAGTGGCTGTGCTGGTAGGGCTCTCCTGGCAGTGGACACCCTTGCCGCAATGGGTGGCCTACTGGGGCGCTGACTACCGCTCTGCCACCGGCGAAATTTCCCGCATTGAATTGGAGGATGGCACCCAGGTATGGCTAAGCAGCGCCTCGGCGCTGGACGTCGACTACGACCGGGAGCGGCGCCGGCTGCAACTGGTAACGGGTGAAGTGCTGATTACGACCGGTAAAGACCCTGAACGCCCCTTTTACCTGGATACCCGAAGTGCCCGACTGACCCCCTTGGGCACACGCTTCAGCGTGCACCAGCGCCAGGCCGACGAACTGCTGGCGGTGTTCGAAGGCGCGGTGGCTATTCAGACCCACGGCGATGCCGACCATGCTGGCCAACGCCAGGTAGTCGACGCCGGGCAGCAGGCCAGCTACGCCGCTAACGGCATTGGCGAACTCAACCCTGCCGACGGCAGTCGGGCCGCCTGGGCCAAAGGGGTGTTGCTGGCAGAAAATATGTCGTTGAAGAGCTTCGCAGCAGAGCTGAGGCAGCATCACCACGGCCGCCTAGAGGTCGATCCCGCGGTGGCGAATCTCACCCTGCTCGGTGCTTTCCCGCTTAGCGATCTGGAGCGCACCCTGAACATGGTCGAGACCACGCTGCCGGTGAAGGTGCGGCAAGTCATGCCCTGGTGGATCAAGATTGAGGCGGCTGGGGCAGCCTCTGAATAAAGGCTGGTCAGCAATAACAAACACCTTTCGGGTTCCTTTTTTCTCTCTGGGAATCTTCATCATTTCATTGTTGTTTTGTAATCTTCGTAGTACATTATTGGAATTAATGAAGCATGAAGGTTACATAATGCCGACTCCTCATTACCCCTCTGCCGCAGTTAAACGCGTGCTGCGCAAACTGGGTGCCGACCTCCGAGAAGCACGGCAGCGGCGGCGGTTGACCATGGCCGTGGTCGCGGAACGTGCCTTTACCAGCCGGGCAACTCTGCAGCGAATTGAGTCGGGTGATCCAGGCGTGAGCATGGGAATCTACGCGGCGGCACTGCAAGCCTTGGGCATGCTCAACCGACTTGAGCAGCTTGCCGATCCCTCCCAGGATGAGGTCGGCCAAGCCCTCTCTTCCGCAGCGCTACCCAAGCGTGTGCGTATGCCTGTAGCCACTAAGAAGCAGCCACATGACTGATGTTGACGTTTACATCGATCTGCAAGGGCAGGTTCGCCAATTGGGGCTGTTGCGCCGACAGGCGTCACGAAGAGGCGAGACCGTTACCTTTGAGTACGCCGCTGACTGGCTCAAGGACGCTAACCGGTTCTCGATTGAGTCTGCGCTGGCCCTGACAGCAGGCACGTTTCCGCCCCAGGCGGGGCAGCCTCTATTTGGTTCGATCGGTGACTCGGCGCCGGATACCTGGGGGCGGCGTTTGATGCAGCGAGCAGAGCGGCGTTTGGCAGAGCGAGAAGGTCGGCAGGTACGTACCCTAGGGGAACTGCATTACTTACTCGGCGTGGCTGACGAAACCCGGCTTGGGGCGCTGCGTTTTCGCTGGCATGGGGGTGACGTATTTCAGGCGCCGGTTAGTGAAGGCGTACCCGCACTGGTTGAACTCGGTCGTTTGCTGCAAATTACCGAGCGGATTGGCCGTGATGAGGAAACCGAGGAGGATCTTCGGCTTATTTTCGCGCCTGGGTCTTCACTGGGGGGAGCCAGACCCAAGGCGTCTGTGGTCGACCAGCACGGGTATTTGTCGATTGCTAAGTTCCCGAAAGATACAGATGAGTACAGCATGGAAACCTGGGAGGAGATTGCACTCAGGCTGGCTGAACGGGCGGGTATTGAGACTCCCAAGCACCAACTAGTGCAGGTTGCCGGGAAAGCTGTGCTGTTATCGCGTCGCTTTGATCGCGCGGATGGTTGGCGCATTCCGTTTCTGTCTGCCATGTCGATGACCGGATCGCGGGATGGTGAGCGAGGAAGCTATCCCGAATTGGTGGATGCCCTAACGGCGCATGGCGCGCAGGCCAAGGTAGATTCGGAGCAGCTCTATCGCCGGGTAGCCTTCAATGTGCTGGTGTCCAATGTTGACGATCATCTACGCAACCACGGCTTCCTATGGACGGGTCGGGGAGGATGGATGTTGTCGCCAGCGTACGATCTCAATCCGACACCTGTGGATATGAAGGCGCGTATTCTGACCACTAATATTGATCTTGATGAAGGAACTTGCTCGCTGGGGCTACTGGAAGAGGCCGCTGAGTACTTTGGCTTAGGCTTGAAATCAGCACGAACCATTATCCGCGAAGTGGCAGAGGCCACGCAGACTTGGCAGTCAGTGGCAAAGGAGGTCGGCGCCCGACGTACAGAGATCACGCGCATGTCCAGTGCCTTTGAGCACGAGGATTTGCAACTGGCACTACGCCTTTAAGTCCGGTCTATTGTCGCTGTGCAGTGGCTAATCTCTTGCCGCTGTTAAAAGTGCGCCAAGTCATGCCCTGGTGGATCAAGATCGAGGCGGCTGGGGCAGAGCGCGAATAAAACGAGCCAATAATAAAAAAACGCTTTTCCGGTTCCCTTTTTCCACGCTGGTTCGATTCCCCTATATAAGCAGCCAAAAATCATCTGCAAGGGGAATCGAAATGCCGCAACAACGCACCGCGTTACAACCGTCACTAACCGTTACTCGTCAGCTCCCACGGCGTCGCCGCGCCCTCGCGCTGGCGGTACACCTCGCCGCCGCCGGTTTGTTAGTCACGCCGCTGCTGTCGCTGCCCGCCATGGCGCAAACCGCCCAGCAGCAAACACGCCAATATGATATTCCCGCGGGCCCGGTCAGCACGGTGCTCAATCGCTTCGCCGCTGAAGCGGGTGTTTTTATCAGCGGCGCTGGCGAGTTAGGTGAAGGGCGCCAAAGTCCTGGGTTGCAGGGCCAGTACGGCGTTGATGAAGGGCTGGAGCGACTGCTGAATGGCACCCGTCTTAGGGCCGTACGGCAGGGGGATGGGAGTTATCGGTTGGAGGAGCGGCCAGATGGTGTGGCGCTGTCGACGGTTGAGGTGACAGGAGCACGTCTGCCCTACGGCATGACCGAGAACAGTAATTCCTATACAAGTGAAAGCACTAGCATCGGTTTAGCTTCTCAGTCAGTTAAGGAAACGCCGCAGTCCGTCAGCGTCGTAACGCGGGAACGTCTGGATGATCAAGGGACTACCTCACTGGCCGAGGCCATGCGTAACGTTACGGGCGTCACTGTGAACGAATACGGGGGGAACCAGTACACAATCAAGGCTCGTGGCTATAATATTGATTCTTTTCTCATGGATGGCAGTCCAGTTCAGGATGTGGGCAGCGCCTGGGAAAGCGCTGGAGTATTCGATACGGCTTTGCTAGATCGTATTGAAGTGTTGCGCGGCCCTGCGGGAATTCTCCATGGATCCGGTGAACCCAGCGGCACCATCAACTTGGTACGTAAACGCGCGCTAGCAGAAAGCCAAGCCTCTGTTTCCCTTTCTGCCGGTACAGATAATGCTTACCGGGGTGTTATCGATGTTACCGGCTCGCTTGATAACAAGGGACGAGTGCGGGGACGCTTCGTTGGTGTCTACGATGACAGAGACTCTTTTATTGATCACGTTTACTCAGAGAACCAAATCGGCTATGGCACGCTTGAGTTTGACTTATCCCCCGAAACGACACTCTCAATGGGTGTTACTGTACAAGATGAAGAGTTTCGTCCTCATTCTGGATTACCGGCATACAGTGATGGCACTCTGCCCAACGTAGACCGCTCGACCTATCTTGGATCCGACTGGGATAAGCAGACAGGAGATGCGCAACGCTATTTTATAGAACTTGAGCATCGCCTAGCTAACGGTGGCGAAATAACCTTTAAGGCTAATCGCCTGGACCGTGATGCAAATCTAAGAAAAAGTAGTGAAGGAGTTCTCACTGCTGATAAAGGTACAGGTGATTTTGGAATTCGTCAGATCGCATGGGATCTAGAGAAGCAAGACGATTATATAGAGACACAGGTTAGCTCTCCTTTTCAATTGGCTGGGGCGAGCCATGAAGCTGTCTTTGGTGCCAGCTATCAAAACAGTGAAGTAAGCAATGAGTGGGTCTACGGTGCTCCTCAATATCTTCCCCAGAATATTTACGACCCAATCCATAACCGCACAGAACCAGATTTTGACGGCACCCCAGGGAGAACAGAACTTAATATCGAACAACATGCTTCCTACGGCCAGCTTCGATTCAATATTTTAGATGATTTTACACTTGCGCTTGGTGGCCGTATCAATTGGTGGGAAACCAATAACTTTCTTGGTGGTGAAACGTCCGGGGATGATGGCACCGAATTTATCCCCTATGCAGGATTAATCTATCGCCTCAACGAAGAGCTCAACTTATATACAAGCTATACTGGTATTTTTGCGCCGCAAACGGCTGTAGGAACTGATGGTGACCCTATTAAGCCAAGAGAGGGTGAGCAATACGAGGCCGGTATTAAGGGTTCACACGCTGAGGGTAACTTGAACTGGCACGCTGCAGTTTTCCGTATTGAAGACACTAACCGCGCCTATACAGATCCGAATAACCCAGGCTTTTCAATTCCCATCGGCGAGGCTAAGAGCGAAGGTTTCGAGCTCGAAGTCAGCGGCCAACTGCTACCCCGCTGGGATATCAGCGCAGGTTATGCCTATACCCAAACTGAGTTCGTAAGAGATGCTAGTTCAGAAGGGCTCACACTCTCGCCTGACACACCTGAGCATAATTTCAACCTATGGTCACGTTATCGATTTAGCGACGCGCCTGATCAAGGCTGGCGTATTGGCGCTGGCGTAAATACTGTCAGCAGTATTTACGCTGAAAGCGGTGATACACGTATTGAACAGGGCGGGTATACCACTGTTTCTGCCATGCTCGGCTATCGCGTCAATGAGAATTTGGATGTTTCATTGAATGGCAATAACCTAACAGACAAAGAGTATTACTCTACCGTTAGGGGGACTACAAAGCATAATTATTACGGCGCACCTCGAAACTTCATGATGACAGTGGAGTATGATTTCTAAAAAATCATCTTGATACGATTGATGTTCAGCCCTGTATCAACAGGGCTGAATACTATTTGTCATAAAAAATTAAAGTCTATAGACAGCCAATAAAGAGATGGCATTGCTATAAAAGCATCAGACCATCGTTTAAGAAGGGGCCTGAAGTGAACCCATTCAGCTTCATCACCAGGAACTGGCGCTTGACCGCTTATGTCTTATACTTTTCGTTAATAGCCAACTCATCAATGGCAGCTAAAGCGGACTCACCCATCTCAGTATTTGATTGGTCGATTGCAGAAACAGTTCTCTCGCTTGAACCTGGTTCCGCATCACTGGGTAATATTACTGCTTTCCACACATGGACTGGAGGTGAATATAAAGATGCTAATATCACCGATATTGGGACACAGACTTTCCCAAATATGGAACTGCTCAATCACCTTTCACCTGAGAGAATACTTCTTTCGCCTAGTCAGACTCGCCTAGGCCAAAGGCTAAATGGCATTGCACCTATCACTATTCTCGAATCCTACCCTTATGTTAGTGACAGAAGTAACGGTTTTTGGGAAACCCTTGAGGGTTTTACCCTTGAAGTTGGTACGTCAGTCAATCAACGAGCAAACGCCGAACAGCTAGTGTCAGACACGCGATCTCATCTAGACACCTTGAAAAGCAACGTAGGCCCTCAGCCCCCACTGCTTATTGTCCAACTAGTCACTGAGCAATATGCCCGCGTGTATGGCAGCAACAGTATGTTTCAGGGTGTGCTTCGGAAATTGGATTTAAGCAATGCATGGACAGAAAAAACCAATCAGTGGGGGTATTCTATGGTAAGCATCAGGGAGCTTTTTAATGTGGAAGAAGCGAGACTGGTTGTCCTCGAAAGTGCATTCCCGGTAGGTATAGAAAACAATATCGAAACTAGTGGTATGTGGCGTTACCTTCCCAGTGTGCAGCGAGGCGATTATGTCGTTTTACCATCTGCTTTTTGGATAGCCGGCGTTCACCCCTCCGCCCTCCGCTTCGCCGAGGCCCTTGTCGAGGCATTGGAGGAAAGCACTACCACTGAGTAGGCCGTCACCTAGCGGGCCAAACATTGATCTGCCTCCCAACCGTCAAGGCAGTTGTGTTTTCCCAAATACATAAACTCAGGAATCAATAGCAAGGGCTTGTATCCTCCTGGGTCACCCAATATGATGGCAATAATTATCATTTGCATAGTGTTGAGGCCAGAAAGTAGCCATGCCGTCTGGGAATTATCCACTGCGCGAGCAGGTACATACTCTCTATTCCGACCATCACCGCTGGCTTCTTGGCTGGCTGCGTAGCCGTTTGGGCTGTTCGCAGCAGGCGGCGGATTTTGCGCAGGATACCTTTGTACGCATTCTGGGGCGCAGCGATGCCGAGCATCAGTTTGAGGCTATCCGTGAGCCACGCAGTTTTCTGACGACCATCGCCAATCGGGTTTTGATCGATCATTTCCGCCGCCACGCATTGGAAAAGGCCTATCAGGAAAGCATGGCCCTGCAGCCGGAACCGGTTGCCATTTCGCTAGAAGAGCAGGCCATCATACTGGAAACCCTGCACGAACTGGATGCCATGCTCAGCGGCCTGGGGAACAAAGTACGGCGTGCCTTCTTGTTATCGCAATTACAGGGTATGCGCTACGCAGATATTGCCCGGGAGCTGGACGTATCGCTCAGTTCAATCAAAAAATACATGGCCAAGGCCACCGAGGCGTGTTTGCTCTATGCGCTGGAAGCGGAGCTGTAACCTTTGGCTTCCACAGCACCCCATGAACTGACCCAGTCCCGGCGGGAGGCGCTGCAAGCGGCTGCGCACTGGTATGCACACCTGTGTTCGGAAGAGGCCGGGCCAGCAGACGAGCAGGCCCTGCAACAGTGGCTAGACAGCGACCCAATGCATCAGTGGGCCTGGCAGCGGGTCGACCAACTGCAGGCCCGGCTTGGTCGAGTGCCGAACCACCTGGCACTGAATACGCTGGAGCGTGCCGAACAGCACTTCAGTACGAGCCGTCGTAGTGTGTTGAAAGGCCTGGCACTGATGCTGGGCACGGGGACGCTGGGTGTGGTCGCCTACCGCCACGCCCCCGTGGAGCTATGGCTTGCTGATCATCACACGGCCACGGGGGCAACCAAACAGCTGACGCTGGCAGATGGCACCCGCCTGATACTCAACACCGCCTCAGCGGTGGATATCCGCTTTAACGCCAACGAGCGCCTGGTGATATTGCGCGCAGGCGAAATCATGGTGACCACCGCCAGTGACAGTGCCGAGAACCCGCGCCCCTTCATTGTGCAAACGCCGCAGGGCAGGGTGCGGGCCCAGGGGACGCGGTTCTCGGTGCGGATGCTGGAAGCGGAAACCCACGTGGCTGTGTTCGAGCACAGTGTGGAAGTGACTACTCGCACAGGGTCTCAAAACCAGTGCCTTGCCGGCCAGCAGCTCACCTTTACCAATGACACCGCTTCCCCACCGACAGAACTGGCACCCACTAATGACGCCTGGACGCGCCAGATGCTGGTGGTGCAGAACATGCGTCTGGAGGCGTTTCTTGCCGAACTGAGCCGCTACCGAACGGGTGTTTTACGCTGCGCGCCTAGCGTGGCTAATTATCGTATTACCGGCGCTTTCAGGGTGGACGATACCGATCAGGCGCTGCATGCGCTGAGTAAATCCTTCCCGGTGTCGGTCAATTTCCGCACGCGTTATTGGGTGACAGTCGATGAAGAAAAATAATTTTTGCCAATGACGGTACCTTTTGGGTTCCCCGTTCGACTTACTGGTTAAAGACGCACTTTTTTGTTGCTCACCAGAGGGGAACCCATGCACCACACGACGTTTACAAAGTCCCGGCTCACCCAGGCGGTTAGCGGCGCAATGCTGTGTACCGCGCTATCACTGCCCGGCGTGCTGCTGCCACTGTCCGCCCACGCCCAGCAAGAGTCTCAACAACATTCTCCACAACAAGCCGAGCAAGGTGCGCAGCATTTTGAAGTGCCCGCCGGTGACCTGGGCAACGCCCTCAGCCGCTTTGCCGCCGATTCCGGCGTGGTCATCTATTTCGATGCCAGCCTGACCCAGGGAAAGCAAACCCGCGGGCTATCCGGTGATTACAACGTTGAAGGGGGATTGCGGGCACTGCTCAGCGGGAGTGGTTTGTCTTTGGTTAAGGAAGCCGATGGTAGCTATCGGTTGGTAGAGCGGCCTGCTGATGTGGAGCTCTCGACGGTGCGGGTTGAGGCTGAGTGGCAAAGCTCTCTGACGACGGAGGGCAGCGACTCATTTACTACAGATCGAACCACCATTGGTTTTAGAGAACAGGCCATCAAGGATATCCCACAGTCGGTCAGCGTATTGACTCGCGAAAGACTCGATGATCAAAATTTGACTTCCCTCAAGGAGGCAATGGAGCAGACTACCGGTGTCAGCGTGATGACATACGGGCCAAATCAGTATCAACTTAGGGCTCGTGGTTATGATATTGATTCTCTTATGCTGGATGGAAGCCGAGTTACAGCACCCTACAGCGCCCTAGCTAATACTAAGCTTTATGACACGGCGCTCTACGACCGTATTGAGGTCATGCGGGGGCCTACGGGTATACTCATGGGTAGTGGCGAGCCCAGCGGCACTGTCAATTTGGTGCGAAAACGTGCCCAGAGAGATTTTGGCTTCGATATGTCGCTGTCTGCCGGCACTTGGGACGCCTATCGCAGTACGATTGACGTCACTGGTTCGCTAAACGAGAGTGGTAGCCTACGCGGCAGGATAGTGGGGGTCTACGATGAACAAGAGTCGTTCGTCGATGAGGTTTATGCTCAAGACTCTGTTGGTTACGGCACGTTGGAATACGATATCACTCCAGACACTACTCTATCGGTCGGCGTCGCTAGGCAGACGGGGGATTCTCGCCCTCATTCTGGTTTGCCCGTTGCCAGCAACGGCAACTTATTTGATCTTGACCGCTCAACCTATCTCGGTTCGTCATGGGATCGTTCGCACGCAAATGCGACACGCTACTTTGCTGATGTAGAACATTATCTTGACAATGGTGGCATCTTTAGTTTGAAAGCTAATCAGATCGAAACATATAGAATGAATGTCACGAGTAGCGAAGGTGCTTTAGTACTTGATGAATACTCTGGTGACATTTTGACTCGAAATATTTCTTGGCATAATCGAGATAAAAACGAGTCAATGGATATCAGTCTAACCACTCCTTTTCGTCTATTCGGTTCCGAGCATATTACTTCTTTAGGAGCCAGCTACAACGACAAAGACAAGCTTAGTCAATACTCTTATGGGGAGGGAGATTATTTCAATCAGCATTCACTCCAGAACCTCTATTCCCCACACGAATTGCCAGAGCCTGATAGCTATCCTCTGTATGCTGGGCATGTCGGCGCCTATTTGAAGCAAAAGGGCATATACGGGCAAGCCAACTGGTCTATCACATCACACCTAAGCCTAGTAACTGGCGGGCGTCTCGATTGGTACGACATTACATCAGACCTTGCCGAAGGAGATTGGGGGCGTCATAGAAGTGGCAGTGGCCGAGAATTCTCTCCTTATTACGGGATTATCTATGAAATAACCCCAAGCATTAATTTTTATACAAGCATGTCAAATATCTTTCAGCCGCAAACAGAGGTCGAATCTAGCGGGGAGATTATTGAGCCACGCACAGGAGAACAAATTGAAGCTGGTGTGAAGGGGGGATCACCCGACGGCGAATTCAATTGGCATCTTGCCGTATTCAATATTGAGGATCAGAACCGAGCCTACACAGACCCCGACAACTCTGCTTTTTCTATCCCGCTGGGAGAGACGCGCAGCCGTGGTTTTGAAGCAGAAATCTCCGGCAGCCCATTACCACGTTTAGATGTAAGTGCCAGTTACGCATATACAGATACTGAGTATACGCGTGATGCAAGTTTAGATGGATTATCGCTATCACCTGATACGCCACGGCATAGTTTCAAACTTTGGACACGTTATCGCTTCTCTGACGATGCCAACCAAGGATGGCGTATTGGTGCTGGTGTTAACACTGTCAGCAGCATTTATGCCGAAGATGGCACTAATCGCTGGGAGCAAGGAGGCTACACCTTACTTTCAGCTCAGCTAGGTTACCGCTTCAATGAGAACTTTGATGTTAGCTTTAAGGGGGATAATCTTACTGATGCAAAATATTATTCGACGGTTCGAGCTAACACTAGGCACAATTACTATGGAGATCCTCGCAACTTTTCACTTAATATGAATTATAGTTACTGAACTAGAAGGGAGGTTGCTGACTAGGTAACCTCCCAATGTTTGTTGTCAGAGGTCTATACATAAGTGGGTGTGTTTTCTCTGTTTATCCGAGAAAGGAAGAAACCTAAAGTGTGAGTGCTTGCTAATCATTTTTTGCGATTATTGAAAGAGAAAAACATGCTTTTTGATTTGATAGTTGTTTGTCGAATGCTATTTAAGGTTATAATTGCATTTTTTTTTGCCATGCATTTTACAGGAGCCCAAGCAGACACACATTCAGCCGTCGCAGCGTTTGATTTTCCAGTCGCGGAGACACTGATTGAATTAGGTGTATCCCCAGTTATGGTCAAGCAGGGAAGCTCTTTCAATTTCTGGACAGGTAATACCTACGAATCCTCCTACGTGATTGAGACTGGGCTGCCAGGGCCTAATATGGAGCTACTCCAACAAGTTTCGCCTAGCAGAGTTTTACTTGCACCTTGGCAAACTAGCCAAAAAGCACGGCTTTCTTCAGTGGCGCCAGTGAATATTGTTAATAGCTACCCCTATACTGGCGAGGGTGATGTATGGGAGCGCCTATTAATATTCACGTACGAACTTGGTGAGTTGGTCGATCAACAGCAACAAGCAAACCATCTTGTTCAAGCAGCTCAGATGCGATTGGACAGCCTAAGAGAGCGAGTCGCGCAAGACTGTACGCCCATGCTGTATGTACAGCTATTGGATGAAAGGCATATCCGTGTATTTGGCGAAAATAGCTTGTTGCATGCTGTTTCTCAGAAATTGGGGTTATGCAATGCTTGGCAAGGAGCAACTAATCAGTGGGGGTATGCCCAAGTAGGCGTTGAGAATTTATTCGATACTGAGGCCAGATTAGTGATTATCAGATCCTATAATTCAGCTGGTCTCGAGGAGCAAATAGCTCGTACTGCTTTATGGCGTTACCTGCCCAGTGTAAGACGCGGTGATGTCATTGTGCTTCCTAGCACTTTCTGGATCGCTGGAGGACTCCCCTCCGCCCTCCGCTTCGCCGAATCCCTTGTCGAAGCACTGGAGGAGCCAACCACTCCCTAGCATCGATCTGTTATTTGCAGGTGTTTTACGTCGCCACATCATTTGTAATGATACGTATTATCACTTATTGTTTGCCTCTGGTGTTGCCCACTTTTTGGGGCATTCGGCACAGGCAATCAATGGCAACGGGCGATGGTATCGATAAAGCAGCAGGGTAGGCGCGAGGCTCCTTTCGACGCGCTCTATCATAATCATCACAGTTGGCTGAGGCGCTGGTTGAGCGCCAAGCTGGGCTGTTCCCATACCGCTGCGGATCTCGCTCACGATACCTACCTACGCATACTGGCGCGGGGCACCACACCCGAGCCGGAACAGTCGCGGCGTTTTCTAACTCAGATCGCCAAGGGGTTAGTGATCGATCACTATCGCCGTCAGCGGATCGAAACCGCCTACCTTGAAGCCCTGAGCCTGCTCCCCGAGACCATGGCGCCTTCGCCAGAGGAGCAAGCACTTACTATCGAAGCGCTGGTCGAGATCGATGCGCTGCTGCATGGGTTGCCCAATAAACCTCGCCGGGCTTTTTTGATGTGCCGCTTGGATGGCCGGAGCTACCAGGAAATCGCTGATGCCTTGGAGGTGTCGGTTTCATCGGTGGAGAAGTACATCGCCAAGGCGTTGCTGGTGTGCCATCAGGCCATGCATGAATCTCAACCCTAAGCGAGCCGATGCCATGAGCCGACCATCCGCCAATGCCTCCCAAGAGACGCCTTCTCAAGAAACCATCTCCCCTGCTGTTCTGGAGCAGGCCAGCTTGTGGATGGCACGGCTATGGAGCGACGACGCCACCGACGCCCAGCGCAAGGCTTGCCTGCAATGGCGGCAAGCCGCGCCGGAGCACGAACGTGCCTGGCAGCAGCTTCAGGCGGTCGACGGTCAACTGGGAACGTTGCCGCGCCATGCGGCGCGCAGTGAGTTATTCGAGGCCTCCTCGCAGGTCTCCAGGCGTCATCTGCTGCAGTGGGGTGGCGTTGCGCTGCTCGCAGGTGGCCTGGGATTTGGGCTGCCGCGCACGCCTCAATGGCAGCGCCAGTTTGCCGACTACGCGACCGGCATTGGCGAGATGCGTGACGTGACGTTGAGCGATGGCACTCAGCTGCGCCTGGATACTGATACCGCCATTGACGTCAGCTTCGATGGCCACCAACGGCGACTCCACCTTCTGCGTGGCGGGGTGCTGATTACCACCTCTAAAACCCCAGATGCCCGCACGTTCAGCGTGATGACGCGAGAAGGGCTTTCTTATCCGTTGGGCACCCGCTTCAGCGTGCAGCAGCATAGCGATAGCACCCACGTAGCGGTTTTCGAGGGGCGGGTGGCTCTGGAACGGCGGGGAAGCGCTGGGCGGACGACGTTGGATGCCGGCCAGCAAGCCGCCATGAATGCCGAGCGGGTGACCTCGCCCGAACCGCTAGACGCGACCGAACTGGCGCGCTTTGAGGGGCGGCTGGTGGCGGAGAGCATGCGGGTGATCGAGGTACTCGATACCTTGAAGCGCTATCGCCATGGGGTGTTGCGCTGCGCGCCGGAGGTAGCTGACCGGCGGGTGAGCGGTGTGTTCTCGCTTGAAGATACCGACCGCGCCCTGGCAAGCCTCGCCGATGCTTTGTCGCTGGAGCTGGTGTACCGCACGCCGCTGTGGGTGACCTTGAAGCCAAGCGTTGAGGAGTGATGATGAGCGAGTCGCTCGACCCCACCAACGACTACGTTTTCAAGCGGCTATTTGCCGAAAAGCCTGATCTGCTGGTCGATTTGATCAATGATCTACGCCCTGACTTACCGGATATTGCCTCGGTAGAAATACTCAATCCGATGAGGCTGCTATATGGGTGAGTCACCGTTCATATTAAGAGGTGGCACTGGTTCACCGCTTCTGGCTTAAATACCGGGTACTGGCGCGCATGGTGGGGGCAAGTGGCCGGTGAGGGTATAGACTATTTAGTACACAACAGGAGAACTCATGGCCAATCACTACGACACTGGCTACAAGGAACTCTTCAGCTACCCGGAGTTTGTTCAACAGCTCATTGAAGGTTTTACACCCTCGGGCATTGCCGAGTTGATGGATTTCACAACGTTGCAGCTACATAGCGGCAATTACATTACCCCGCTGTTTGAAGAAAAATTTGAAGACTTGGTCTGGTCAGTGCAAGTGAACTGGCAAGGCGCTACCCAAGAAGTCTATCTTTACCTGCTGCTCGAGTTTCAATCCACAATCGACCACGCCATGCCGATTCGGCTCATGCACTACGTCGCCTGCTTCTACGATCACTTATTAAAAAATAACGCCACCACCGCCAGCCAAGGGCTACCGCCGGTATTTCCCCATCGTGCTGTATAATGGTTCACGACGCTGGCAGGCCAAGCAAGATATTTACGACATGGTGCAGCCCGAGCCTCCTGCTTTCTTACAGCCCTACCAGCCACATTTACGCTATTATTTAATAGACGAAGGCGCCTACACTGATGAGGAATTAGCCCAGCGCCACAGTGCTTTAAGCGGTGTGTTTGGAATTGAAAAGGCCTCAATCGACCACTCCTCGCTACAGCAGGCAGTAGACAGGATTGTCAGCATTATCCAGAACGGCCCAAACAAAGAGCGGATTGATAAAATTCTAACCCGTTGGCTCAAACGC
Organism: Halomonas sp. AOP13-D3-9; assembly: GCF_052379125.1. Classification (NCBI taxonomy): domain Bacteria; kingdom Pseudomonadati; phylum Pseudomonadota; class Gammaproteobacteria; order Oceanospirillales; family Halomonadaceae; genus Halomonas; species Halomonas sp. AOP13-D3-9. The sequence goes on from NZ_JBQSYH010000012.1 coordinate 168,422, forward strand.
CACCTACAACGGCTGAATGCAGGCATCAATCTGGATCAGTTACATAGCTTAGTGGAGGACAGAGATATGTTGGCAGAAAACTTAGAAAACTGGCGCCAAAAAGAACGGCAGGAAGGGCGGCAGGAAGGGCGGCAAGAAGGACGTCTAGAAGGACTTCAACAAGGACGTTTGGAGGAAGCTCGCGAGATGGTACGCACGCAACTCACCTTTAAATTTGGTGAGGTGCCCGGGTGGGTGGAAACGGCGCTTGCACAAGCCGACCATGATCAGTTGAAAGACTGGATGCGAGAGGTGTTGTTCGCTACTAGCCTGGACGACATGTTTAAGCGTTGACCGCCATGAAAAGGAGCACCGCAATGCAGCTAATTTCAGCCAACGGTGGCTCTTAACCCGAGATCGCTTCAGTGGACTCGCTATGACAAAGCCGATATTTTAAGACTATGCCAGGATTCTCGTAAGCCAAGCGCGAAGGGCTTCAAGAAGGCGGTTAGAAAAAATTCTACAAAATATTGAGGGATTCTCGTTCTCGTTCGGAAGAGGTGATGTAGACATAAAAAATGCATCACTCAACGGGGATCTTCATGACGACGCAGCAAGCGCACTCTCGCTTTATTCAAACGCCTCTGGCGCGAGCCATTAAATACGGCCTGCTGGCCAGTTGCCTGGCAGGCGGATTGCCCGCCACGGCGCTTGCCCAACAAGTAGCAGGGCAGGGCGTTGCCGCTCAGCAGAGTTACTCCATCGAAGCAGGACGACTCGACACGGCCCTTAACCGGTTTGCGGTCAGTGCAGGTATCGAGATTGCCTTTGATGCGTCGTTGACAAGCGGTAAGCAGAGCAATGGTCTGCAGGGGCAGTACAACGTTGATGAAGGGTTGCAGCGCTTGCTAGCGGGTACTGGGCTTGCGCCAGTGCGCCGTGCTGATGGGAGTTATCGGCTGGAAGTCACTAATAGACAAACTGACCAGAATCTGGACACGGTATCCGTCTACGGAACTTTGCCAGCTCGCTATGAAGGCAGATACGCTGACTCCTCAATGCGTCTTCCCAAAGATATTATTGATGTACCTCGATCCATCGACGTCATTCCTGAGCAGTTCTTGCTTGATCAGCAGGCTCGAGAAATGGCCGATGCCTTTCGCTTATCACCCAATGTGGTTGTGGCTGATGGCTATGGTGGCACCCGCGAGCACTCATTGATTCGCGGCTTCAACCGCAACGATAATTTCTATCGTAATGGCGTTCCTTTTAGTCATGAAAGCCGTATTGATCCAGCCACTATCGATAATGTTCAACTCATCAAAGGGCCCGTGGCCGATATCGGCCGGATGTCACCAGGCGGCATCGTTAATATAGAAACCAAACAGCCACAATTTCAACGCGAACATTCCATTTCGACAACCTTCGATGAGCATGGGCAACGACGTGGAACTATCGACCTCACGGGCCCCGTCGGTGAGAGCCAAAACTTGGCCTATCGAATCACAGGCTCGCTTGAGGACAGCGAGACATTTCGTGATACCAACGTTGACCGGCAGTTTTTATCTTCTGCGCTACTCTGGCATGGTGATTCCGGTGCAAGCGTAGGCTTCAATCATGAGTATTCTAAAGATCGCCGAGAAATAGATAGAGGATTAATTACGGTACCAGAGGGGGATTTGCGACGCCGACTAGCGGATGTTCCTTTTGATACTCGCTTCGATGGCAATATTCCCAATGAGCGCAACAGTGAATATCACCTTGCTGAGCTTGACGTCATCATTCCGCTGGCAGATCCAGCCTGGGAAATCGACAGCAAGCTCTTTTATTCTAGAGAAACGGGAGAGGATCTTCGTGCCGAAGTCATTTCTGTAGGGGCCGATGTTAGCAGCGAGCTTACCGAAGATACGCTAATCCGACGTGTGGGTGCCAACCAAGACCGCATGCGTATATATAAATTTGCTCGCTCTCAGCTCATCGGTGAAATCGACACGGCTATACCAATACGTGTAGCAACGGGTGTGGAATATCGAGAGTTCAGCCATGAGTGGCGTTACTTAAGCGGTAATCCTCAGATTGGGGGCACTGTATCATCGCCTGACTCTTTCACTCTTATTAATGACCTTGACTCTCCCAGCAGCGAACAATTTTACGATGTCAGCCAAAAATCGCATGGCGTATTCTCGGCTACAGAGTTCTCACTAACGCACACAGTGACGCTTGACCTTGGGCTTAGATATGAAATATCGGAGAGCAGCTACCATAACGATAACTATTTGACAGATTCAACAAGCGATATCGACTCAGGTAGCAGCAGCAAGCTTACGAAGGGGCTCGGATTGGTCTGGGAGACCATGCCAGGGTTAAATCTGTACTTCAGCTATGCAGACACCTTCGAGCCTCAAAATATATATGTAGGAAATCAAGAAGCTTTCGAACAGGATCCTAGAGAAGGTCGACAGGTTGAAGCAGGCGTGAAGTGGAGTTCTCCCGATAACCGCTACTTTATTACCGGCGCTGTTTTTGACCTTGAAGAAGATAACGTGGTCGAAACCATCAACGGAGAACCGGTACCAACCGGTGGCATCACCTCTAAAGGTGCTGAAGTCTCCATAGCCGCTAACCCAGTCGATGGCTTCAACCTGCGTGGCGCTATTGGCTTGCTTGATGCCGAAATAGTTAGCGATAACGAAGCAACGAACGGCAATCAACCGCGTAACGTACCTGACACGACTGCCAGCCTTTGGGCAAGCTACGAATTCCAGAACCCAGAAAGCGCGCTTCGGGGGCTAGGTATCGGCAGTGGCATTACCTATGCCAGCAACCGCTATGGTGATAATGGCCATGTTAACAATCTTGGTGAGACGCTCCGTGGCTTTGAGCTTGGCGACTATACCGTTGTCGATGCCGGCCTCTGGTACTACCTCCCTGTTGGTAATGCCAACCGCTTGCGTTTCGACCTAGGTGTCAAAAACGTTACAGATGAAGAGTATATTGTTGCTTCAGGAGGCAACACCCGGATAAGCGTGGGTGACCCCAGAACATTCTATAGCGGTGTTCGCTTCGAGTTCTAATCGAACTTGCTATGTTCAAAGCGCCAGCCTAAAAAAGCGGAAGGAAAGGGGCAGCAGCCCCTTCCTTGCCGCCATCAATTCTCGCCTTAGTCGAACATAAGAGATTATCATGCTGGGTTTCATGATCGCCTTTAGGCTTTTATTTAATAGCGTCGTGGTGATGGCCATCATTGCGGTTTTAACACTGCCTATTAAAAGCCTTGCGTCTTCTAATAGTTCAGCCATTGCCGCTCTCGATATCCGTATCATCGAAACACTGGTCGCGATGGATATAATACCTACGTCGCTGACGGAGCCTGAGGCCCAATCCTTCTCTACCCCTAGGTTGTCAGGGTCTACTAACCTTGGCATAGGCTTCCAGCCTAACTTGGAGCTGCTAAGCCAAGTTTCACCACAGAACATTTTGATTTCACCGAATTTAGCTCAGATTTCTGCTCGGTTATCTGGTATTTCTCCATTGAAGAGCCTAACGCCGTATGACAATGAAACAAGGACAGACCCGTGGCATCAACTGACTTCTTTCACACGGGAGCTTGGTAAATATATCGATGATGAGAGGTCTGCGGAACGCTTAATACGCGAAACTGAACATCACCTCCATACATTGCGAGATAGCCTTCCCCGTAACCAGTCCCCATTTTTAATCATTCGCTTAATGGATAACCGTCATGCTCGTGTATTTGGCAGCAACAGTATGTTTCAAAGTGCTTTGGAGCAGTTGGAACTGACCAATGCCTGGCAAGGGGAAAGCAATCATTGGGGCTTTACTACTGTCAGCATCAACGCATTGATCGACATTGATGCCCGCTTGGTGATATTGGAGAGCCCCTACGCTAATAGTCCCGTTCGTGAGCAATTTTCCGTCCGGGGTACTTGGCAGCATATGCGCAGCTTGCGGCGCGGGGATGAGATCTATTTACCTGCGACGTTTCATCATTTCGGTGCTCTTCCTTCTGCCTTAAGCTTTGCTGACCTCCTGGTCGAGGCCCTCGACGTGCACAGTGAGCATTGATGACAATATGATCGAGTTATTGACCCCTATCTTTAAAGGCGAGTGGGCCCACTTCGGTGAAGGTCTGATCTGTAGGGAGAAGGCGGGGAGCCACGCCTACCTGCTAGCCGACCTGCTTAATGAGCCAGAGACGTTCGATGCCATTTTGCTGCGGCGCGCTCGCTTTTATCATGTTGACGACTTGCGGCCAGTGGCATCTATCTGGTTACTGAAATACGTCACTCTACTAGTTCCGCCCATCGCCGTCGCCGCAACAGTACTGCAGCATGGATTCCCCGTCAGGCCTCAGGATATATCGGTAGTATTGGATGACGATGCAGCCCCCGTCGCTTTCGTTATTCCTCATCTTGGCGGAAGTATTGCTGGCCTCGACACCCTGCGGCGTTACACTCCTCTAATAAAAGAGCATTTGGAGCCGCTTATTGCCCACCTTTCCGCGCGCACTCGAGTGCCTGCCAAGATATTGTGGGGAAATGTTGCGCGGCGATTAGAGACACTTCTTACCCTCGCACAACAGCGGGACACCTTTTCTCCTGACACTGTTCAGCGGGCTGCCAGTGATAAAGCATATCTGCTAGAGCAACGTGTTTGGTACGGTAACAAACGCAACCCGATGTTTGGCTCGAAACGCCAAACGGTACGGGTGACAGAGGAGGGAGAAGTGCCGGTGCGACTTCATCGCCACTGCTGCCTTGATTATCTCTTGCCGAAAGGGAGCTACTGTGGGTTATGTCCACTGTCACCAGAATTTCGCAAGCGAAAGAAGCGTCTGCATGTTTCTCGCCGTTGAGCTTGGGCATCTTGTGTTATTTCCCAAACCATATAAATCTCTCTATAAGAAAAACTAATACCCCATTAGCAGGATGATTTTTAGTTATCCATGCCGCCCTTTATCTTAGTGCCAGATTAATCAACACGACGGTTATCCTGACACTGGGAGAGGGGCAATGTGGGAGAGTTATATCACCGGATTGGTGGTGTGCGGCGGTATTATCATGGCGATTGGCGCGCAGAACGCCTACATCCTGGGGCTGGCCATTCGCCGTGAGTACCACTGGTGGTCGGCGGGGCTGTGCATGAGCGCGGATATTATTCTGCTCACGGCAGGGATGTTTGGCGTGAGCGCTTTCCTGCTGACGATGCCCAGCGCTATGGAGGTTATGCGCTGGGTGGGCGTGGTGTTTTTGAGCTGGCTGGCGGCGCAGGCGTTGTTTAGATCCGTTAGCGGGCGGGAAGGGCTGAGCGCCGAAACGGGCCAAGGCCGCAGCTTAACAAAGGTGATTTTTGCCACGCTCGCCGTCACCGTGCTCAACCCTCAAGTGTATCTGGATACGCTGCTGCTGATACCCGCCATTGGCGCTCAACAGGAGAGCGCCGGTGTGTTTGTGGCGGGGGCCTCTACCGCTTCTATACTCTGGTTTAGCCTGCTGGCCTGGGGTGGTGCTGCACTGTCACCTTGGCTTTCAAAACCCATCGCGTGGCGCACTATCGATGGCCTAATTGGTTTGATGATGGCGAGCATCGCCGTGCATCTCGCCTTTAATGCCGGCTGAAATACGCCTCCATCACCGCGATGACCTTGTCGATATCCGCGTCATTAATATCGCGGTGAGTGACGAAACGCGTGGCATAAAGTAGCTCAATCAAAATGCCGTGCTCTTTTAGCCAAGCGGAGAGCGGCTGAACGTGTTCATCGGGGAAGTGTGCGAATACCATATTGGTCGCTTGTGAGGTGATTTCGACGCCAGGCAGCTTCGCTAGGCCCTCTGCCAGCCGAGCTGCACGGCGATGATCGTCGGCTAGGTCGGCCACGTGATGGTCTAACGCATGCTGGCAGGCGGCAGCAATAATACCTGATTGGCGCATGCCACCGCCCACCACCTTGCGCCAACGCCGGGCACGGTCGATCAATGCTTGCGACCCCGCCAGTGCCGAGCCCATGGGCGCTCCCAGGCCTTTTGAGAAGCATAGCGACACGCTATCAAACGGCAGGCACAACTGCTTAAGCGAAGTATCGGTAGTGACTACCGCATTAAACAGTCTTGCTCCGTCTAGATGGGTTGCTAAGCCTCGCTCGCGAGCCAGTTCGGTGGCGTTTAATACGTACTCTGCGGGCAGCACTTTGCCGCCAATGGTGTTTTCCAGCGCCAGCAGCTTAGTACGTGCAAAGTGAAAGTCGTCGGCTTTAATGGCAGCACTGATTTTTTCCAGCGGCAGCGTGCCATCGGCGGCGTTTTCAATCGGCTGGGGCTGAATGCTGCCCAAAACCGCTGCACCGCCGCCCTCATAGCGGTAGGTGTGAGCTGATTGCCCCACAATATACTCATCGCCCCGCTCGCAGTGGGCCATAAGTGCCACCAGGTTACTTTGCGTGCCGCTTGGGAACAGCAGCGCTGCCTCTTTGCCAGTCTGCGCGGCTAGGTGTTCTTGAAAAGCGTTGACCGTTGGGTCATCGCCCCAAACATCGTCACCTACCGGCGCAGTTAGCATGGCATCTTTCATAGCGGGGGAGGGACGAGTCACCGTGTCACTGCGTAGATCAATCATGCGGAACTCCTTTTTGAGCCTAAATTCAACGAATAAGGGCAGCCACTTAGGCACGCTTTATCGAGCAAGTTGTCAGGAACCATCTATGGTTAACAGCATACTGCAAGTCTCTATAGCATAGGCAACCCGATGGATCTAAAAAGTGGCTATCCCTTTTGGGCGGTAAAGAACGGATTGTTGAAAACTTTTCCTCGACTGACTCGCGATCATCAATGCGAAGTTGTTGTGGTTGGTGGAGGGATTACGGGGGCATTGATTGCTGATGAGCTGAGCAAACATGGCCACCACGTGGTGGTGCTTGAGCGCCGGGATGTGGGGTGG
>NZ_JBQSYH010000013.1:0-167333 GCF_052379125.1 Halomonas sp. AOP13-D3-9
AGGAGCCCAATTTATTGGGCGATTAGGAAATATCGAGGTACTGCAGGTCATTGCTGCTAGATGGCCTGATCGCCCGACAAGTCGGGCTCCTACATTGGCTGGATGCTTGGAGCGGGTTTTGTAGGAGCCCAATTTATTGGGCGATTAAGTTATCTACTTAAACGATCACCTGATCTCCAGTATATGGTGTTAACCAACGGGCATCCCAAAAACTATAATCCCCAATCTGGTTAACCAACCCGGCCCTTAGCGGATTGGCGACGATGTAACGTGCGCTATTCCGAACGTCTTCCTCTTCGCGAATCAACCGGTCATGAAATCCCCGCTGCCAAACTGGGCCACCCAATTCCAGCGAAACGTACGATTTATAAAGCTTAACCGCCTGCGAAAGATCACCCTCTAACACCAGCAGCCAATGCACATGATCAGGCATTACTACAAACGCCCAAGTCGACCCATGCCGCTGAACGGTTGGATGATAAAATGCGCGCGAAGCCACGCACCCGAGCGAAAAATCACGGAAAATAGGCCGACGGTTCTCAGTTACCATCGTCACCACATAATAGTGCCCCGGTATACAACGTCTACCCAAGCGCAACGCATGGCCACGCGGCATAGCCTATCTCCATCCCTGGACTCTCATCGACAATTTATATCAATCATTAATTTATACGCCCAACTTAATTAAGACACACCAAGCCTAGCGATTTGGCTATCTAGTAGCAATTACTTGCAGTGCCTCGATGCTTCCTGATCGCTCAATAAATTGAGCTCCTACCCAACCCGGTGGACGCACCTAATCCTGTAGGAGCCAGACTTGTCGGGCGATCTGACCATCTAGCAGCAGTGGCCTGCAGTACCTCGAAAGTTTCTGATTGCTCAATAAATTGAGCTCCTACGACACCCGGCCCCCCACCGATTTGCATTTTCTTCCTCAAGATCAAATACTGTACATACATACATTACTAAATCTATCAGGATGCCGACGATGCCAGGCCAGTTAGCTCACTTTATCCCCGCCTTGCCGTTAAGCGCTCAGCCACTGCCTTACTTAACCTTTTTGGGTCGCGCTGGCTTCAGCGGCTTTCCTTCGCCTGCTCAGGATTACGAGCCATGCACGCTGGATCTCAATACACGCCTGGTTAAAAACCCCACCGCGACGTTTTATGTCACCGCCACCGGCGACAGCATGGAAGGCTGGGGGATTTTTGAAGGCGACCTGCTGATCGTTGATCGCAGTATTGAGCCGCGCCTGGGGCATATTTTGGTCGCTATGCTGGAGGGCGAGGCGTTGGTTAAACGCTACGCGCTTTACCGGGGCACACCGCACCTCTGTTCGAGCCACCCAAACTACCCGCCGCTGCCCCTTGAAGGCAGCGACTGCCAGCTTTGGGGCGTGGTGCGCACGGTGGTGCATGAGTACTTACGTTGAACAAGCTACTTACGTTGACTGAGAGGTGGCGATGATCGGTCTAATCGATGCCAATAACTTCTACGTAAGCTGCGAGCGGGTTTTTCAGCCCGCGCTGGAAGGCAGGCCTGTGGGGGTGATGTCAAACAACGACGGCTGCGTGATCGCCCGCTCAGCGGAGTTGAAAGCGCTGGATATTCCCATGGGCACCCCAGCCTTCAAGCTTGAAGGGCTGCGCAGGCGCGGCGAGATCCATCTTCTGTCGTCTAACTATGAGCTCTACGGCGATATGTCGGGGCGGCTGACTCAACTGCTACGCGATGCCTGCCCAGCGGTTGCGCCCTACTCGATAGATGAGATGTTCGTCTATCTGGAAGGGTTAACCACAGAGCAGTGTGAGGGGATGGGGCGGGAATTACGCCAGCGTATCCGCCGCTATTTGGGGTTACCGGTCTGTATTGGGCTGGCACCCACCCATACGCTCGCCAAACTGGCCAATCACCTTGCCAAGCAAGACCCTCTCTACCAAGGCGTTTGCCTACTTAATGGGCAGGATCACATCACAGAGGCGTTGCTCAAACGTACACCGGTGGGCAGTGTATGGGGCGTCGGCCACCGGCTTGCCGAGCGCTTGGCCATCGGCGGCGTTAATACCGCCTGGGACTTGCGCGAAAGCAGTGAAAAACAGCTTCGCAAGCGCTTCTCAGTGGTGCTAGCACGCACCGCGCTTGAGCTACGCGGCGTATCCTGCTTGGAGATGAACGCGTTAGATAAGCCTCGCGAGCGCATTATGACCTCTCGCTCATTCGGCCAGCCCACCGGCGTTTTTGCCGAAGTACATAACGCCCTGCGGCGCCACGCCCAACGCAGCGCTGAAAAACTGCGCGAGCAGCGCTGTTTAGCCCGAGCGGTGTTGGTATTTCTTAACACCAACCGCCACCGCCGCGACCAGTTGCAGTATTTCCCGCAGGCGCTAATACCCCTGCCCTCACCTAGCGACGACACCCGAGTGATCCTTGATGCCGTCCGCCAAGGGCTTGAACAGATTCATCACCCCCGCTACCAATTTATGAAGGCCGGAGTGATGCTGCTGGATTTGGTAGATGCCGAACAGTACCAAATGTCGTTACTGCATCAACCTGCCCGTGATCGCCACCCGTTGCTGATGGCAACCATTGATCAGATCAACCAGCGCATGGGGCAAGGCACGATCAGCTTTGGCATGACGAACGCGCCTGCGGCTTGGCAACTGCGCTGCGCCCACCGCTCAGACCGCTATACCACGCGCTGGGACGAGCTGATGAAAGTGGGTACTCATCCCGGCGCTACCCAAGCGTGTACTTCACGAAGAGAACCGCTACCCTAAAGCGCCAATTGCGTAGGAAACGCTGTTTTTATGACCCTCACTCGGCCAGATAAAGAGTACGCCCCAGCCCCTGGCCTAGCGCAGCGTTGGGCTAGCCGCTATGTACAGCGCTATTTACGCCGCCACCCGGCACTTGATTCCCCTGACCCACAGGCCCTGAAGCGCGCACGGCGCTGGATCATCGCCTGGGCAGCGCTCGCGGGCCTGATTTCCGGCACCCTGATTGGCAGCGCCGAATGGTGGATGCGTGAGTTTGCCACTAGCCACTGGGAAGCCATGAGCCTTAGAGAGCAACTCCCCTACTGGGCCGGCTATCTGGCCGTTGCAGGCTGTGTTACCGCGCTGGAAATCGGCTTTTTATACTGGAACGCGCTGCGCGGCGTAGCGAATATTACCCGCTTGGCAGGCCTACGTTATGGGCAAACGGAAACGTTGGAACCCGATATTCAGCTGACTGTTCACGGCGTTTCCCGGTCGGCATTGGAGTACCCCAGCCCGGGTAGTCTTATTTATGGCGTCGACCCCCACGCCTACCTGCATGGCTGGAAGCTAACGCTTAAAGCGCTGCTTTATCGCTTAAAAATCAGCTTAAGCAGCTTCCTACTGCGTTTACTGCTGCGTCGTCTATTGGGACGACTGACGCTGCGCGGTTTTCTACCGGTGTTAACCGGCCCGCTATACGCCGTGTGGAACGCCTGGATTGCGGCACGGATTATTCAAGAAGCTTATTTACAGGCGCGTGGCCCCGCCCTGGTTAAGCACTTGATGGAAACACTGACAGGCAGCGACGCGCACACCCGCCGTCTGGTGGCCCAGGGGGTCGGCGAGCTTATTATGCGCAACCAACACCCTCATCCCAACCTAGTGCTGCTGTTGGCTCGCCTGCTGAATAGCCTGCCTGAAAAACCACAGGCGATCGACGTTGATTGGCCAGCCGCACTACAGGACTACGCGCAACTGACGGGCGAGTCACGTAAAGCACTGCTTAATGCACTTACCCAGGCGGCGCTACTGAGCGGCACCTACAAAGGCTCACGCAAGCGGTTCTTAACAGAGGTGTTTGCGACCTGCCAAACGCCGCTGCGCAGCGATGAGGTAAAGGCTCAGCAGCAGCGTTTGTTATCGGGGCAAGCGCCGTAGCGTATTACGCTGTTTTCAGCGCTTGGCGCAGCCGCGGGCTTAGGCTTTCGCCCAGCACCACCATGGCGACCAGAATCGCCAGCAGCCACGGCCAGTGGGCTGAAAACGTCACGCTATAGAGCCCCAGCACGTTGGCAAAAATCACCAAAATACCGAGCGGGCTGACATAGCGAGCCATCAGCAGCCATAGCGCATAAAGGCGCGGGGTAAGGCCCAGCTCATCGCGCATGATATTGATGTTGAGCACAAAGCCCGCCATCACGACCGTGCCCAGGCCGCCTAGCGGCATCAGCCAGCGCGACGTCAGGTAGTCCAGCCAATCAAAGAACGTCTTACCCGCCAGCGTCCAGTCGGCGCCGACATTAAACGAGAGCATCGCCGCCGTGCTGATCAACCACAGCACAATGCCCGTGCTCCACGCCGCCGAACGCCGCGAGAAGCCTTTGCTATCGCATAGCCACGAGATCGTTGCTTCGACCATGGATATCGACGAGGTGAGCGCAGCCGTAGAGAGCATGATAAAGAAAAGAATGCCAAACAGCGTACCTAGCGGCATCGCTTGAAACGCAATGGGCAGGCTCATAAAGATCAGCCCCGGGCCTTCTCCCGGGTCCATGCCATTGGCAAAAATAACCGGGAAAATAGCCAGCCCCGCCATCAGCGCAACCACCGTGTCCGCCAAGGCAACGCCGAGCGTTGTACGGGCAATCGAGGTATCTTTGGGCAGATAACTGCCGTAGGTCATGATCGCGCCAGCAGCCAACGAAAGCGTAAAGAACGCATGTCCCAACGCGGCCAGCATCCCCTCGCTAGATAGGCTGCCGGTGTTAAACGAAAACAGAAACGCAAAGGCGTCGCCAAAACCACCGGAGAATGCGCCAAACACAATCAGCACCACCAGCATGATCACCAGGCCGGGCATCATCCAACGGACGTTTTTCTCAATCCCCTCCTGCACGCCTTTACCAACAATAACCATGGTCGCCAGCGTTACCAGCGTGCTCCAGAAACCGAGATTCCAGGGGTTGGCATTATTGGCGCCAAACACAGCCGCCAGTTCCTCCACAGTGCCGCCGCTTAAGCCGCCGGTGAGCATTTTCCAGAGGTAGGAGAATGACCAGCCCGCCACCACGACATAAAACGATAGGATCATAAAGCCGCACAGCATCGACATCCAACCAAACAGCGACCACGCCGATGAACGCCCAGACTCGTTCACTACCCGGCGTACGGCATCAATGGGGCTACCGCGGCCACGCCGCCCAAAGGCGATTTCGGCCATCATAACTGGTACACCCACAGCCAGGATACACAGCAGATAAACCAGCACAAAGGCACCGCCGCCGTACTCCCCCGTCATATAAGGGAATTTCCAGATATTGCCCAGCCCCACCGCGGAACCGGTGGCGGCCAACATAAATCCCCAGCGGCCTAGCCACTGAGTGCGAGGTTGCCCAGAAGTGGTCATTTGCGCAGTTATCCTGTCTGAAAAAGCCGCCTATCCTAGAGGATTTTGCGGGCAAAGCCCACTAGGCCCCAGCCCCTAGGCGTAGACCGAGGCTTTGGCTGCGGCATCCAAGCGCTGAGCGGTTTGATCTACCCGGCGTAAACAGGCCAGCAGTACGACGCCAAGCGTAACAAAACCGCCCGCCAGCCATAGTCCAACGCCATAATGGCCAGAGGCTTCAGCCAACATACCGGTTAACGCCGGTGCGCATATCTGGGCGGCGCCGTATGCGAGCGTCATCTGCCCCATTAATCGAGCAGGGCTGGCGGGATAGAGCCTGCCCGCCATGGTCAGCACTAAGCTGACACAGCCAAGGAAGGTGCCGCCATAGAGTACGGCGCTTAGCAGCACCACTGCTGCATTCGCGGTAATGGCTGGGAGCACAATACCAATAACTTGAATGCTCATAGCGATCATCAGTGCCATTAAATAGCCCACTCGACGGGCGACTAAATCCCATACCATGACAGCAGGCGCAGCGGCTAAACCGGCCAGGGCGAACGTCCAGTTGCCCATCCCCTCCAGCAGTGGTTCACGCTCGACAATAGCAACTAAGAAGGTAGCGCTGATGACATAGCCGTAACCGGCGCAAAAGTAGGCAGCGAGCATCCAGCGCATAAATGTGCGTGTCGGCGGCGTAGCGGTTCGGCTACTCGCCACGTGAGCTCCCTCTAGCGGCCTTTCCGGCCGCGGCAGCCAGCGCCAGGCGGGCACCAGCAGCACGGCACCCAGCAGGCTAAAGCCCCACCATTGGGTCTGCCAGCTAAAGGAAAACTGGAGCATCATCTCCACTGCCACCGCCGCGACAATCATGCCTAGCCCCAAACCGGCAAAATGAATTCCCAGCTCGCCGCGCTGGCGATGTTGGATTAACCAGTGAAGAATCAGCCCTGACGCTAATAGCATGGCAGCGCTGCTTGAAAGCCCCGCCAGAAAGCGCAACCCCGCCCAAACCCAGAACTGATCGGTAAGCGCCATACCCGCCGTCGTGATTACCGCCAGGATTAACCCACAGCGAAATAGCGTGTCTTTGATATAAATACTGTGAATAGAGGCGGCCAGCACTGCCCCCAGCATATAGCCGGCGTAGTTAACCGCGGCAAGCCAGCCACCATCGGCATCCCCCATCCATGTCTGTTGCTGCATCACCGGTAGCAATGGGGTATAGGCAAAGCGCGCAATGCCAACACATAATATTTGGCTCAAAACGCCCGCCAACAGCACTTTGAAGCGCTGGGCACCTAGCGTTGCAACGGTCATGGGGCTGCTCCTTAGCGGCTCTTTAGCGACGATTTAGCGGGCATTATATTAATTAGCGTGCGTATTTTTATCGTCATAGTAAGGCCTTTCGGGCAGCGGGTCATGACCACCTAAGTCGAGGGGCGAGGTTAAAAGGTCTAGCTCGCATCAACCTCCATGCTTAACAGCAAAAACGATAGCGTTTTGCCATGCCCGTCCAAATTGAGCGCGCCATTAACACCGCCCTGCAGCACGTCATCAATCACGAAGTTCATGCCCGCCAAATTGGGCAAAGGGTAGCGTCGCACTCGGCTGGCACCACGGTGAGCAAACAGCGCCAGCACACGCTCCTCGGTTACCTGCTCCAGCAGGGTCGTGTAGTCGTCGGGATCATAGGCAAACAGTGCCACATTAAGACGCTCCCCCTTATCCCCGGCACGCGCATGGGCGAGTTGGTGAAGAGAGACAGAGGCAGGCGGGTGCACCGCTGTTTGCGTTGGTTTAGCGTGCAACATAGCGTTCACTCCTGCGTTCCCCGAAGGGCGGTGATTCAAACAGGCTGGCATGGGGATGAATATCGCTACGCTTTACCAAATAAGAGGCGGTAAACACCCGCCTTTGGAACTGGCGCCGCACGCCGCCACCCCCAGCGGGCCCAGCACAATACAGCGCCAATAGCTCCTGGGTGGCACGGGCTACCCAGCGCCGCTCGCTGTGCTCGGCCGCCAGCCGCAACCGATAATCGCCGCTGGCAGACCCTGAAGCGCTACGCTGCAGCTCACCGCTATCGCTATCGAATACGCTGGCCAAGCCAATGATATCCAAGCGGGTACGCAGCTCGGCAGGGGCTCGAAACACCAATCGTTCACGCAGTACCTGCGCTGCAAGCTGGGCTCGTGCCAACGCGTTGGGGCCTGCATAGGAAATTTCCGCCTCGCCCTGCCAACCGCCTTCATAGCACACGGTGGTTTTTAGCCGCTCAGGCGCAGGCTTGCCGCGAATTCCTGTCACCGCCACGCGATTGGGTGACAACTGACGCACCTCTGCGTGGGAAAGATCCACCGTGACATCCGGAGTCAGATAATTCGCCGGGTCATGCACTTCGTAAAGCAGCTGTTCTTTCACCGTTTGCTCGGTAACACAGCCGCCGGTATTGGCAGGCTTGGAAATAATAAGGCTGCCATCCTGCTCCACTTCAATAATCGGATAGCCCACCGTGGCGAGCCCGGGCACGTCTTTAAAGCCCGGATCGGCAAAATAGCCGCCGCTTACCTGGGCGCCACACTCAGCCAAATGCCCCGCCATCATGCCGCAAGCCAGGCGATCCCAATCGTCCCAACGCCAATCGAAGTGATGCATCAGCGGCGCTAAAAACAGCGCCGGGTCGGCAACACGGCCTGTAACCACCACATCCGCCTGCATGGCCAACGCCTCAACCAGCGCCTTGGCCCCCAGGTAGACATTGGCTGAAATCAGGGCGTCATCGCCCGGCATATCCAGCCGTTCGGCCTCCCAGCGCTGTAAGTCCAGGCTATGTAGCTGCTGACGGATATCGTCACCATGCACCTGGGCAATGCATACATCCCCGCGCCCAAGCTGCGTAGCCAAGTCAGCAATTACCTGACAAGCACCACTGGGGTTCGCCGCACCAAAGTTGCCTAAAATCTTAATGTCGTGATCCAGGCAGTCGCGCAGCACCGGCGCCAGCAGCTCGTCTAACAGCGGTTCAAACCCGCTTTCGGGATCATCACGCATCGCGCGGTGAGCTGCCGCTAATGTCCGTTCACCCAGGGTTTCAAATACTAAAGCGGAGGGCTGCTGTCGCTTGATCAACTCTGCCACCACCGCCACCGCCGCATCGGTGCGGTCACCGGAAAAGCCCGCCCCGCTGCCTAATAAAAAGCTCATAGCTGGGTCTCCTTGGCCTGAAGAGAGAGGTGGTCGCCCGCGACAGGCTCCTGCTCGCCTCTCAGCAGCGAGCGGCGGCGTATAAATAGCCCAATGATCAGAGCCAGCGCCGCCAGCGTGGTCAGCCAGCCAGGCGTCAGCGCCAGCCCAATCACCGCGATCAGCCCCACGACATCGATCACGCGCTTACCCGTCATGGCTACCCGGGACATCAGCGCGGCAAACGCCATTACGAACACGACCCCTTGGCAACTGGCCAAGACGATCTCTAGAGCAGAACCAAACCCCGCCAGGGCTGGGTAGATCAGCAGCAGGAAGGGAATGACATAGATAGCCGCCGCCAAGCGCACTGATTCAACCGCCGCAGGCAGCCAGTTGGTGTCGGCAATGCCTGAGGCCACGAATACCGCAATGCAGACAGGCGGTGTAATAACAGAGAGTGTCGCGAAGTAGAAAACGAACAGGTGGGCAATCAACGGCTCAACGCCGATGGTGGTGAGCGCAGGCGCAAGGACTGATGCCACCAGAACATACGCTGCCGTGGTTGGAATCCCCATGCCCAAAATCAGACATACGCCGCCGACGATAAAAGCGACCAGAAATAGCGATTCGCCGCCTACCGTAACGATCAAGCTGGCTAACGTCACACCGATGCCGGTCATACCGATCATCGCCACCAGAATCTGCGCCCCGGCCAGCAGCACGCCAATAATCACCATGCCTTTGCCTGCATCGACTAAGCCTGCCACCAGCTTGCCGAGGATCTCGCGCAGCGGCATTTTGGCCATCAGTGCAAAAGGCACGAACGTTAGCACGGTCATCAGGATACCGTAGAACGCCGACATTTGAATCGAGCGGCCGCTGAGCACGCCGTAAAACAGCCCGCCTAATGCAGCCAGAATGGGAATAATTCGTTCAGTGCGTATCACGTCTGACCAGCTTGGCAGCTCATCATCAGGTACTACCTGCAGCTGGCGGCGCTTGGCGACCAAGTGAATGGTGACAAACACCCCCAGGTAGAAAAGGATCGCGGGCAGCAAAGCCGCTAAGGCAATACGCAGGTAACTCTCACCGAGGATTTCCGCCATGATAAACGCCGCAGCGCCCAGGATCGGCGGTGCGATTTGGCCACCGGTAGAGGCTACGGCCTCAACTCCAGCTGCGAACGGGCGTGGATAATTTAAGCGTTTCATCATGGGAATGGTGAAGTTACCCGTGGTGGCCACATTGGCCACCGCGCTGCCGCTGACCATACCAAACAGCCCGGAGGCCACGGTAGCCACTTTGGCAGCACCGCCCGGCGATCGGCCGCTGATACGCAGCGCCAAATCCATAAAGGTATTACCGCCCCCCGTGTGCAGCAGCAAACAGCCGAACAGTACGAAAGCGGCAATGGTCGTCGCTGCGACACCCACCAGCATTCCCCATACGCCTAAATCGCCGAGGTAAATGGTTTCGGTCATGTAGTAAAGATCAAACCCACGGTGGCCAAGTGGCCCTGGGATTGCCGCCCCAAACCACGCATAGGCTAAACCCACTAACACCAAAAGTGGAAAGATCACGCCGATGGCGCGGCGTGACAACTCTAGAATAGCCACCAGCAGAACGCCGGTCAGCAGCATATCCCGAGGTGTTGCCCAGGGGAGTTCGACCAGAATTTGTTCGTAGTTAAGCGCCACATAGCTGCAGGCAACTACCACGCCCACTGCCAGCACCACATCAATAGCGATACCCAGCGGGCGCCAGCGCTTGCCTGCGCCTAACGGATAAACGGCAAGCCCTAGCAGGATGACCAGCGCGAGAAAAATGCTCCGCTGAATCAAACTCTCGAAAGGCCCAGTGGCGGAGGTATACAGGATTAGCCCGCCCAGCAGGAGCGCCAAGCCTTTAGTGACTGTCTCGCGCATGATCATCTTCTCCAATGGGCCTTACTGGACAGGCTGCAAGGTATCGGGGATGTCATACCCCTGCTCTTCGAAATAGCGCGCAGCGCCGGCATGAAGCGGCACGGTGCCCACCTCCAGGGTCATCTTCGCCATATCCGCGTCCTGCATGGCCGCAAAGGCGTTAACCTGCGGCTCTGGGTTTTCCATCACGGCTTTGACGATTTGATAGGCGGTTTCTTCATCCATATCCGGATGGGCGTGCACGGCTACACCAAATGCCCAGGTGGTGTAGGCAGGAATACCCTCTGCAGCCCCTTCGGGCACATCGACAATGGCTACGTCGGGCATTTCGCTGCGCAGGGTGTCGGCCTGCTCTTGGTCAAGCGACAGCACGCTAATCGGTGTGAAAGTGGCGATGTCCATGGAGGAGCCATCCAGGCGTTCTCCGACCCCCGACTTTACCGATCCCATCACGCGGCCATCTTTCATGGCGTCAACCATATCGGTGGTGGATCCACGTACATAATCCGGTTCGATGCCAAGTGCGCGCATTACCGCCTCGGTGGTTTTTTCAGTAGCTGACCCGGTAATTCCAGGATTGAAACGCACACCGTCTAAGTCAGCGAACGTTTCCACCTCCGCATCCTGGCGCATCACGGCATTCTGCGGTGCCACGGTGTAGACCCATAGCAGGCGGTTATCGACGGGGCGGCCTTCAAAATCCTCTTCACCGGCGTAGGCGTGATAGCCGGTATTGGTGGTCACCAGGCCCATATCGATTTGGTTGCGGCCTAGACGGCGCAGGTTATCCACAGTGGCACCGGTTTCGGCAACCGAAGAACTGATCCCTTCGACTTGGTTATTAATAATCTGATTGACTGCCACAAAGTAGCTGTAGTGGCTGGAGGAGCTTGAGGTAGAGCCAATCAACAGGCGTTCATCGGCATGAGAGGTCGCAGCGGCTAGCACAGCGGCGCTTGCCACCATGGCGGTCAGTAGCGTTTTCATTGTGTCTCCGAAGCTCGCTAAGCGAGCTATTGTTATTGTAGAGCGGTTTTTTATCTAAAACGGTGATCGCGACGAACCGAATCGCGATAAGCCAAGCATGGTGCGCCGGTTTAATTTTGTATATTGAATAGTTTTTAATTTATGTTTTACTTTCTAAATGAATCCAAGCATCCAGCAGTTGCGTGTTTTTGTTGCCGTCGCCCATTCGCGTAGCCTTGCAGAGGCCAGCGAGCGCGTGCACCTTTCCCAACCGGCGATTTCGATCGCGCTGCGTAAACTTGAGGAGAACGTGGGTGGTGCACTATTTGCCCGCACCACGCGCCAACTCGCGTTAACACCGGAAGGCGAAGCTTTTCTGCCCGTTGCCGTGCGGCTCTTGAATGATTGGAATGAAGCCTTTGAAGATCTCAACGACCAGTTTTCGAAACAGCGCGGAAAGGTAACGGTGGCCGCCCTCCCCA
This sequence comes from Halomonas sp. AOP13-D3-9, assembly GCF_052379125.1. NCBI lineage: Bacteria > Pseudomonadati > Pseudomonadota > Gammaproteobacteria > Oceanospirillales > Halomonadaceae > Halomonas > Halomonas sp. AOP13-D3-9. Next base: position 11,927 of record NZ_JBQSYH010000013.1, read on the forward strand.
CTCTGGCGGCAGGACTATTCCCCCGCGTCATTAAGCTTTTTCATGAGGCCTACCCACGTATTAACCTCAGCCTGCACGATGTGCTGGCCGAGCAGATCAATCAAATGGTGCGCGAAGGCCGCGCCGACCTGGGGCTTTCCGTGCCGCCAAGCGACGCAGACGATCTAACCTTTGAGCCCGTACTCGAAGACAGCTATGTGGCCGTTTGCCCCAGCGGGCATCCGCTGCTGGCACAGTCGGCAGTGGCCTGGAGACAGCTGGCTGAGTATCCGTTTATTGGCATTAATCGCCTTTCCAGCTCACGCCAGGATATTGACCGTATTATGCAGAGCGTGGGAGAGCGGCTGGATATTTTATGCGATGCGCGCCAGATTGCCACGGTAGGCCGCATGGTCGCTGCGGGGTTAGGCATTAGCGTGCTGCCCTCGCTCAGTTTTCGGCAAATTGCCGCCGATGGTATTGAGTACCGCCCGCTGGTGGAGCCAACCATTCGTCGTGAGCTGGGCATTATATTGAGCCGCCGTCACCCTCCTTCCGCCGCCACCAGCGCCCTGCGCCAGCTAATACATCACCACGAATAAGCGGCTTTCTCTACACACAGCGCGGGAATCTGGCAGACTAGAGGTGATTAACATCCACCTGAAATGAGTGAGCGACAACGATGAGCGATACTGCAAAACCCTGGACACAACCAATGCCCGACGCGCAGTTCAAACTGATGCGCGATATTCTTGCCGCCCCCAGCCCCGTCGGCCTGGAAGCCGCCATGACTTACGGCGTGCTCAAACCGCATTTTGAGAGCTTCGCGCCTAAAAGCTGGCACCTTCACCAGTTCAAGGGCAACGCGGGCGTTGTGCTGGACACTCACCCCGGCCGCGACGACATGTTCAAGGTCATGCTGATCGGCCATGCGGACAAAATCCGTATGCAGGTACGCTCGATTGGTGAAGACGGCAAGATCTGGATCAACACCGACTCGTTCCTGCCCACCGTATTGATCGGCCATGAAGTAAAGCTGTTTAGTGAAGACCCCGACGCTCCCGGCAGTTACCGCTGCATTGAAGGCGGCACAGTCGAGGCCCTGGGCGCGATTCACTTCTCCGATCCTGCCCAGCGCGATGGTAGCAAAGGCCTGAAAAAAGAGCAGATCTACCTGGATCTACAGATCCATGGCGAAAACAAAAAGCAGCAAGTGTTGAACCTGGGAGTACGCCCCGGCGACTCGATTATTTTTGACCGTCCTATCCGCCCAGGCTTTAGCCCTAATACGTTCTACGGCGCTTACCTGGATAACGGCCTGGGCTGTTTTGTGGCCGCTGAGGTGGCGCGTTTGATCGCGGAAGCAGGCGGCACCAAAAACGTGCGCGTACTGTTTGCGATTGCCAGCTACGAAGAAATTGGCCGTTTCGGCAGCCGCGTGATGGCGGGCGAAATGAAGCCGGATGCTTTGATTGGCGTCGATGTAAACCACGACTATGTGGCTGCGCCCGGTATTGGCGACAAGCGCATGCAGCCGCTAGAGATGGGCAAAGGCTTCACCATGGCGGTGGGCTCTATTGCCAGCGAACAGCTCAACCGCATTATCGCCACCGCTGCTAAAGCGCAGGATATTCCGCTGCAGCGCGATATCGTGGGTATCGATACGGGTACCGATGGCATGGCAGGCGTATTGGCGTCTATCGACAGTGCCGCTACCTCGATTGGCTTCCCGATCCGCAACATGCACACCATCTCAGAAACAGGCCATACCCAGGACGTGCTGGCGGCTATTCACGCCCTCACCCATACCCTGCAAGCCTTGGATGCCATGCCTGACCTACAGCGTGAATTCCTGGATAACCACCCGCGCTTAGATCAAGCGAGCCCGCTCTCCCATCAAGGCGGCGACAAGCCTGACAGTGAGAAGGATGACAGCAAAGACGAGAGTAGCGAAGGCAAAACAACTAGCCAAAGCAACGACAGTAAGAAAAGCAAGAAAAAAGCGAAGAAATAAAACAAGCGTATAAAAAAGAAGCCCCAGCCATTCCCTGGCTGGGGCTTTATCAAACCTTCCTTGATTCGTCTTCACAAACATCCTGTTTGTGCTTCCATGAGTGCAAGCTTCCCTAGCTCAATCTTCCCTGTTGCCACTTCCTTATGGTGTATACCTACAGTGAACCTTAAAACAGGTTATTTATCTAACCTATGTTATGAAAGTGGCAAAAATCTCTTTTTTTTACTTAGATTAATTGCACTAATTTAAAGCATATTATTTTATATTTTCATATGGCGCGTATGCTCAGTAGCGCTATACTTTTATAGGTATCGATATCGATACTGCTCTACAAGGACGTTACCACGCCTGAACCATCAATAACCTAATGGTAGGAGGTCAGCGTGCGCGACATTATAATTAGCCATAAAGTCAACGGTTTGGATGTGATCTGCCGTCATTGCGGCAATGCAGAATCACCCAAAAATCCGTTTTTGAACCGCTTCCGTTTAGAAGGCACCGGCAAAAACAGCACCACGTTACGCTGCCTAAACTGTCAAACAGCGGTTGAAATACCCTTGAGTGAGTTAAGCTCGCTTTACTATCACTATGCTTGCTAAAGCTAGCACCATGGAATTTCAACTTTAGCACTTGTTATAAAAAGGTTCATTTTTATTATTACAAGTAATGCATTGTTAACGAAAGCGTCATAAGAGCTTAATTAACTTGTGATTTGGGAATAAAAAACCCGGCCACTCCTTGGCCGGGTTTTCATCAGGTCTTCCCTGAGCTTGCACCACAAACATCCTGTTTGTGCATCCTTGTGCTACACAAGCAATCCTTGCTTGTTCTTCCCTATCGCGAGTTCCCTTCGCTGTGTGTACACAGTGCGCTTTATAACAGCAGGTTTATCTAACCTGTGATATATAAAGACAAATAAATCGTTTTCAAAAGGCTTTTTAGCTTTTTACGCCTCCTATCAGCTTGTAAAGGAAGGCAGAGAATAGCCAATTAAAAAATAGCAACGGCAAGGAGTGCCTCGCCGTTGCCATGCAACAAATGATTAATACCGCCTAGTTACTTAGCCAGCCACGCCATCAGCGTTTCAGCTGTGAGCGCTGAGGAAGGCGGGTTTTGCCCAGTGATCAGTTGACCATCTTCACGTACGTAAGGAGTGAAATCATCCGCTTTGCTATAAATCCCGCCGCACTTTTGCAAGGCGTCTTCAACGAGATGCGGCACGATATGGGTCAAGCCAACGGCCTCCTCTTCGCCGTTAGTAAAGCCTGTTACCTGGCGGCCTTTTACCAGCGGTTCACCAGCGCTGTCTTTAGCATTGACCAACACTATCGGCGCGTGACAAACCGTGGCAACCGGCTTGCCTTGGGCGATAAAGGTCTCGATTAGTCGAATGGAATCCGCATCGTCGACTAGATCCCACAATGGACCGTGACCACCAGGGTAAAATACCGCATCAAAGTCGTCAGCGTTCATATCGCCTAGGCGATGAGTCGCCGCCAGTTCAGCATTCGCACTTTCATCTTGCTTAAAGCGGCGCGTTTCATCGGTTTGGCTATCGTCTGCGTCACTTTTGGGATCCAGCGGCGGCTGCCCACCCTTGGGCGATGCCAACGCTACTTCAGCCCCCGCGTCTTTAAAGACATAATAAGGGGCTGCCAGCTCTTCGAGCCAAAAACCGGTTTTATTACCGGTATCGCCCAACTGATCGTGAGACGTCAGTACCACTAAAATACGCTTGCTCATATCTCTCTCCTGGCGGTGGAAAATGAGGCTATTAAAATGCGTTACGGTTAGTTAGTGGGGGCCTGGGTAGCAGAATACAAGGAGATACGATAAGTGAGCATTGAAGCGCGGGATTTTTACCGCAGTGGCCCTGACCATCGCCAGGGGCAAGCCAGCAGCTTTGCCCTGATCCGGCGTCAGTTTGATTTTCGCTCTATTGAAATTGGCCGCTGGGTAACCAGCGCCGAACGCGACCGTGCCGCCGAGCTGTTTCATGATGCGCTGTGCGATCTCATGCTGATTCTAAAGGGGCCAGAGGCGTTGATTTCGCTACGCGGCTCAATCGCACTTCAGTACGGCAGCGGTGGTCGACCGGGTGTTTCTGCTCACTACGACCCCAGCCAACGCAGCTTTGCGCTGGCCAAAAACGCTGGCCCCGGCAGCATTGCCCACGAGTGGTTTCATGCTTTTGATCACTACATAGTCAGCAAGTGTTTTCGTGGCATCCCCAACGGCATGTTCGCCTCTACCGCGTGGTTAGCTGATGCGACGCCCATTCCCCACCCGCTTAATCAATTATTGATGGAGTGCTTCAAAGCTATTCTGCTGCAGCCAGCAGGCGATCAGCCTAGCGAGCTGTTTCAGCACTCGGTGCAAGTGGATAAAAAACTTGGACAGCTCTATTACAGTAAACCCGAAGAGCTCTGCGCACGCGCCTTTGAAGCGTTTGTGCAGGATGCGGCCATCACCAATCACTTCCTGGTCAAAGGCACCAAGGCCTCTCCTGAAGCGGAAATGGGGCTTTACCCGCAGGGCGAGCAGCGGGAGAGAATTAACCGCGCGTTTAGCGACTATTTTGGCGGGCTAGGGACGGCGTTGAATAAAAGCGGATGACCGACCAATGGGCGGACCTGCGAGCAAATAGGATCACTCTTCTGTGTCTACTTACAACTCCATATGACTGTCGACGATAGCGACTTCTTCGGTAAGCAATTGACGTAACGTCTCCACTGCGAGTTGCCCCTCGCTATCGATAAGGCGATTGAGCCACAGTATCGCCTGCTCTCGATTGGCATTTTCGTACCCACGTGCTGAGAGATAGATCTCGGCCATCGCTAGAAGAGCGCTACGATGTCCTTGACTAGCCGCCTCATATAGGTAACGCACTCCACGCTCTGGATCCTTCTCAATATTCTCCCCGCTAAGGTATTCACGGCCAAGAGCGGTCTGAGCCCCGGGGTGTCCCTGTTCGGCAACATCAAGGAGCAGATCTAGGCCTCGCTGGATGTCTTTAGCAATAGCGCCATTGCCACGTATAAAGGCTACGCCCAACGCAGTAAGTGCATAAGTGGCACCAGCATCGCCAGCTTGCTGGTACCAGCGCTCCGCCAAAATGGAATTTTTCTCGACTCTCTTACCGTGCTGGTAGGCATCACCCAGAATAAAAGCAGCATGTGAGCTGCCTGACTCGGCTGCGGCAGTCAGCAGTTCAATGCCGCGCCTCACGTCCTGGTCAACATAATTGCCGGCCAAATAGGCTTCGCCCAGGTCGGTGCGGGCTCCGTCATGCCCCCTGTCCGCAGCTATTTTTAGGTAATCGATACCGCGCTCAATATCGCCCTTATCGAGATACATGCGGCCGAGGCTTGCTCCAGCCCCAGCATGTCGAGCTTGATGTGCCCGTTCCAACCAGTTTTCGGCTTGGCGTTCGTCCCGCTCAACCTTATTACCTTCTAGATAAGCCCGACCAAGGTCGGCCATAGCACCAGGATTACCACCTTCCGCTGCGGCGATAAGCGCATCCATATTGCCTTCAGCACCCAGATCTCGCTGCACGTAAGTAAGTGCATCGGCTGCGGCCTTATGCCCTTCATCCTGAGCGCGCGTCAGCCAGCGATTAGCTTCGTTCAGGTCTTGCTTGACACCATTGCCTTCTCGATAAACACGTCCAAGCACAACCATTGCATAGCCATCCCCCAGTTCGGCGGCTTTAGTCAGTAGACTAATGCCCTGAGAAGGATTGTATTCAAGCGGGCCTTCCAGATAGGCTTCACCGAGCATGCGCATTGCACCGGTCTGACCATGCTCGGCGGCATTTTGTAGCAGTTCTTGGGCCCGTTCGAGATCCCGAGTCACACCACGACCTTCCAGATAGGCGGCCCCAAGTTGTTGGGTAGCCCAGAAGTGGCCAAGTTCGTGGCCACGCTCCAGATAACGGGCTGCGGTAAAGGGTTGACTGGAAATCCTTTTGTCATCCATGAGCAGCGAACCTAGCTGCGCCAGGGCTAGAGGATGGTTACTCTCTGCGGCTTGCTCAAGCAGAATCATGCCGCGGGGCAAATCGTCGAGGCCTGTTTTACCAGCGACTAAGGCACGGCCAAGAATCACCTGGGCATCGACCGAGCCTGCCTGGATTGCTTCGTTCAACCAGCGCTCAGCGCGGTTCGGCTCCAGTTGACCAGCATTCTCAGGCTCCAAGAGGGCCTGACCCAGGTAGGTCATGGCCTCGACATGCCCCTGGCGAGCAGCCTCTTCCAACAGCGCAATGCCTTGTCGATATTCGCCAGCGTTGGTCATTTCATGCCCAGCTCGCGCCAGAGCATCCAGATCGCCAGCTTTGGCGGCTTGCTTAAGCCAGTAGAGGCGCCTATCAGGCTGATCACTCAGCAGCCCGTCAGTGGAATAGACTGATGCCAACTGGAGCATGGCGCTGATATTGCCCTGCTCGGCGTTGGCTTCAAGCCGACTGACGTAACGCTGCGTATAAGCCATCGATAGTATTATGTCCTCTTCTAGCCAGCCACCAGGCGCATGCGACTCCGCCAGTGCTTTCAGAGCTTGCTCTTTGCCCTTAGAGGCCGCCTGCTCATACAGCTGACGGGCAAGGATGGGGTCGGCCTCTACGCCTTCTCCACCTTCGGAGAGAAGATTTGCAAGCTCAACTTCTGCGATCCGGTCAAGGTCAGCTTCCATGGCTTGCCAAAGCAAATAATAGGCAAGCACATCGTTGTGCTTGACGCCTCGCCCCTCTAAATAGAGTCGGGCCAGGTTGAGCGAAGCGTGACCTCGTATAGCAGATGGTTTTTCTATGGCTTGACCATAGAGTCGTGCCGCTTCGTTGAGATCCTTTTCGACTCCGAGCCCTTGTTCATAGAGCTTGGCCATCTCGTAAAAGGCAGGTGGTACATAGCGATCCATCAAGGGTTGCAGTTCAGCAATGGCTTTATCGTAACGCCCCTGCACGATATGATCCTGGGCACGATTGATGGTGCCCCAGTCCCCCGACCCAATATTGGCCTGTGAACCGCTGGCAAACCAACTAACATATTGTGCGGGTATGGGCCGTGCATGCTGACCACTAGACGGTTCGCCTGAGATGATCGCACAACTAGCAAGCCAGACAGAGCAGGTTAACACCGCAGTCAACCGCAGCAATTGGGTGTCTAAAGTTCTGTCCGTTGTGCTTTTCATATGTTCGCTCGTTATCTTGTATGGAGCTGTCAGTTTCTTCAATTTCCCAGACCTTGGAAGGCCTCGGTTTCCTGGCGCCGATTATCAATGAAGAGATGCTGCTGGGCCTCAGGATCCATAAAGTAAAGTGTGACATGGCCCCCCGCGCTGCGGCTGTAAATGGGTCGTATACGGGTTACGAAACTGGCCATTCTTCGATAGTTGTAGTGCGAAAGGTAGATCTCCATCCAGGCGAAGTACTGCGGATCCAACAAAAATCCCGTGTACTGCTCAAGCGGAGCGTAATCCCCTAACGCTGCTGGATCTTCCAGTATCTGAAACAGGAAGTCTATGGCGTCATGGATGCTGTTGTTCTCATATTCCAAATTGAAGATATCGTAGCCTTGGCGATGGATAACCTGCATATTCGTAATAAGATAATTGAGCGCATAATTCTGGTTGTGAGTGGCTCGTCGGCCACGATTCACTTCAAGTGGGAAAGCCCCCTCCTCGGTCATGTCGTACAGAGCTGAATATATGGCTCTAACGCCAAAGCGAAACAGCTCGTCGTCCTCAACTAGCACACCGATGATACTGGCGTACAACGCACGACGATATAAGTGGTTGTTACAGCAGCTACTCTTCGGATTTCCTGAAATTGCCGAGTGCTCTAACGCGAGACCGTGCAACCACTGTTCGACATCGGCACGCTCCTTCTCAAAGTCAGTGATAAACGGGCGCACAATAGAATAGCCCATAGCCGCCGCGAATAGCATCGATTCAGAAGCAAACCAAGCCTGCGGTCGCGCTGAGTCGTAGACGAAGTCAGTCAGTGCTTCGGCTTCAGCCCAGCCATGTAGGTAGCGCACCAAACACTCTGCATAGTAAATGTCGCCGCTTGCAACGAAGGCACCAGCCAGATTCGATACACTATCCTCGAACGCAAATATTGGTTCGGTAGCCAGCAACCACTCTTCGGAATCAGGATGAAAACTGGGTATTGCACCCCGCGTGGTAATCGGCTTTGTGTTGAGCTTCTGTCGGCAACTTGGGCCTAGTGAGAGGTCGTCTGTCAACTGCAGCAAAATACTGCTTTCAGTTTGCTGAAGCTGAGTCATACGCTCTTTAACGTCGAAATAGCTGGCGTCCGTATCAGTGACACGGTATTCAGCAATATCGAGCGATATGCGCTCCTCACGAGTAAGGGGCTCTCTCAAAAGAGTATCGCCCAACACAGACAGACTAACCATTGTCATCAGTGTGATGGAGAGAACAAAAAAAAGGCATGCGGTCAGCCTTTTGGTTACTGCAAGTGGCATCGTTTTTGTCTCTCCTTCACTTCTCTTGTACTAAGCTCAAGGTCTTGAGGTATAGAAGCGAAAAGCGGCAAAATCCACGAACTGATCACGTGGTGTGCGCCAACCTTCCCCAGTCCCACCAAAGAATGTGGAAAACATTAAGCCATTGATGGTGATCTCAGGTGTGGTGCGAAAGACGATATTCCGCTGCTCCAATACAGGCTCCCCGTCGACCCAGACACGAGCGATACCGTTCTCCTGCTTTGGGTCATTAAGAACGACTTCCTGCTCAAGGGTTACCCACTGCCCGACCGGGTAGCGCCATAAACCCCGACCTACTGATTTACCTTCAAAGCCAACTACGTAGGGGTAAAGCTCGCCTTCGCCCTGCTCGCGCCACATCAAACGCATTGAGAAGCCATTCTCGCCGTCGACGCTATCACCGCCGGATGGGGCTTCACCTCCATACAATCCTGGCAGCTTGCCACCTTTCACGAAGTCGAAATCAGATGGAAAACGAACCTTGTAACTTAAACAAGCCCGGTCTGTTCCTTGAAGCAAAGAGGGATCACTGTAAAATCCTGCCCCGCCCAGGGGCTCATCCCCTGGCGAGGAGCTACCTGCAGGATAATGGACGCGAAGCCCTGCTTCACCAATACCAGTATGTTCAGCGCGCAAGGTTTCCACATTCTCCTCAGTGCCCCAGTGCCGCGAGGTATTAAAGGCCTGGCGAATGAGGTCGTAGCCACTTTTCATGGGCAGTAGGTGTGGTGTTTCTGACAAGGGGTAACGTTGGGAACAGGGCTGTTCCTGGGGGGTACTGATATGGGCATTCTCGGCTTCGTCTGCATGAACGAAAGAAAATGGCGATATTATTAGCGCGCTCAACATAAGGCTTATGTGGTGGAATCCGATTTGCGGATGGAGGGATTTACCTTTCATCGCTTGTTTCATCAGGATCTTCCGTTTAAATTTTTGTTTATTTAAAGACTGCGCGATATATATCACTGCCAGATTGGGTAACCCAACTAAAGCCTTGCCAAATTTTCTCTGAGGCGGTACTGAAAAGCAGTGTTTCGGTAAACCGAACATCTACCGGCTTGCCGACGCTATCTGCGGGTAGTGGTACTTCAGGAATCAGCAGTACACTGGCTACATTCTGCTGTTGTCGAACCCAGCTAGGGAAACCAGCACGAGGCTGCAATTCGATATCGAGAGCGACATTACGCACCCGAGCGCGAATTGGCTGGCTGGTATTGGCCAGCGTAACGTAGGCCCGCTGATTGGGCTCAATGCGGCTGATATCATCCATGTGCACCAGAGCCTCAACCATCACGTCTCCTTCATCAGCACGTATCAGAGTCATTATCCGTTCCCCCTCTTCAATGTAGACCCCCGAAGCACTACTCAACGCCCATGCTACCAAGCACTTGCAAGGGCTGTAGATTTCATTACTTGCCTGACGGGTATTGAGAGCGGCAATACGCGAACTCTCGAAATCACGCACTATTTCGAATTGCTCGATACGAGCCTCTGCGACTTCCGGCGAGGCCGACTCGAATATCATAGTATCACCACTGGCTGGCTGTGCGGTGCTAGCAAGGCTAACCTCCTGTATGCCGCCATTGAGGTGTTTGCGTAAATTCTCGACTAATCGATTGTTATAGGTAAAAGCTGCCTCGGTCAGGATCAGGTCAGATTCGAGGTCGCTGTTGATAACGTGGGTTAACAGTTGGTCACGCTCAACCTGATCACCCGAAATGTAATCATGCTCACCGAGTATGCCATGGCTGGGTGCGCGAATATCGATGCGAGGCGCTGTCACGGCTGCGAAGCTAGGCTCAATAAGCATAAAGTTACGGTATGCCGTTGCTGCACTAACAAGAACCAGCAAGCTGATTGCAAGGAATAAAAGAATGTATCGTCCGATAGGTTTCGGTGGTCGCGGTAGAGGCTCTGTTGGTTTGGTTGTCTGACGATTGCGTGGCGTCTGAGGATCTTCGCTGGCCGTTAGGCTATCGATATTAGGCAAACGCCCACTCAAACCACTGCGTATGAGCTGGCGTAGCGATTCACGATGATGCGGTTCAATCTCAGTGATCTGGAAGCTGACGTCATACCCTTTGCCACTTGCAGCAGGAGTCACGTAAAGGCATTTGGCTTTGAGTGTCACAATAAATTCAAAGGTACCCACAGCCAAAAGAAGTGATGCGGCAATATGCTCGCCAGATTTGAAACCATTTTCACTGTGGGCAGAGAAACCACCGAGAGAAATATCGTTGCCAACCATCTCTTTGTCGCTACCAGCGAGAACAACACGAAACGGTAGCGCAACCCTGACATATCCCCTCTCATCACGACGCTCGTGCTGTAGCTGTTCGCTCTGTCGCACATTGTTATGATGGGCGCCTTTAGTCTTTGAGGCAGCATCATCGATATTGATTCTTTGCTGTTCTTCCTCAAGCACAGGGTCTTCTTGCTGTGTGTGAATATGCTGTGAAGCATCCGTTTCTAGCGCTCGACTCTCCTCAATACGCTCATGCTCATGCTGCAGCTGGTCGTCTTCACCAGGGTGCGCATTATTATGATCGACACCTATCGATTTGGAGACAGTAGGTTTCTGCTTGTTATACGCATACTGAGAAAGGTCTAAGTGCCGACGTTGAGTTGGCGGCGTGTTGCCATGCTCGATACTCCCCGAGTTTGAGGAAGTATCGGCTTTGATCCATTTACGCTCTTCTCCGCGGGAGGGCTTATATCTTTTGTCTGCATATTTAGAAAGATCCATCCGTAGGTCGCTCCTTTCCTCAGGGTTGAGTCACAGACGCTTCAATCGGAGCCAAAGTCTCGACCCTGGAACCTGTGTCGCACATAGTCATTGCATCTGCCATTCGATTAGCCTGTGCAATGACGTTATTCGGCGGGATATTGTTCAAATCGCCTTCCCAGCCCGGAGGTACTTGAACCAGCTCACAGCCACTGTCGAGAGAGGGAGTATCAAAAGAGTGACCGAGGTACTGAGAGTCTTGACGATATTCCCATATCTGATCAATGGCGATGTGCAGTGTGGTTCGATCCACAGGCGTCATAACACCGGTCCACAAAATTAAGATGAAGAGAAGAACGCCATAGGCAAAACTGTGCATCACAAAGCCTATTTGGCGCTGCCTCCGCGCCGCGACAGAATCGTCTAGCTCGCCCGTAGATATACCTTGACGCGACCATTTTTGTCGGTTGGAGCGAAAGATAACGTAGGTCTTCAATATCGCGCCCCACACTTGGTTGTAATAAATCAGCGGAACCCATAGCAAGCTGAAACGTCCGCGTTGCCAGGCCAGGATCGACGTAGCAATACCGCGGCTAAAGAAAATCCAAAGCATGTAGGCGAAGAAGAACGAGGGCTGTATGAAAAGTATCACCAGCAGGACCGCTGTGGGCCCCACTAGGGTCGTCCACATGGAGACACGTTGGTCAATCAAGCTCCACCAAGTAAACATTCCCATGGGACGTGGTCCCAGAGCGATTGCCCGGTTGCTTGTGCGCAACATATTACCGAACCATCGTTGCATTAGATCAGTGGTAGATCTGAAAAAACGGCGTTTATCGGGTAATTCTTCAAACCCAGTCACGAAAACATCAGGCAAATAGATCATCGACCAACCATTTTTTAGCAGCCAGTACCATGAAGACTTGTCATCACCCGACAGGAATTTAAATTTGCCAAATCGCCAATGGTCTACATGATCGCTTTCAATCAGCTCAATAAAGTCCGGCTGTATGGCGAGGTCGGTGCGAAAGACACTATAGCGACCAGTAAGCACCAGCAGGCGCCGCGATAAAGACATGGAGCTCATAATCAGATGACGTTGTGCATAGCGCAGATCGTACCATTCGCGAGTGACATCGTTACCATTTACCTCGGCACGATTATTGGTAGTCAACGCTCCCAAGTCGTCCTGGGCAGAAAAGAAGGAAAGCGAGCGTGAAAGCGTACCTGGCTCTAAGCGGATATCGCCATCCATTGAGATCAGTAGCGACCCTGGCGCTGGCAGACACCTCGAGATCGCACGCAGAACCTCCGCCATTGCTGAGCGCTTGCCGTCCCCCTTCTGGAACATGTACCGCACTTCTACGTTCCGTGGCCAGTCATGATCGTCCAAGGCATGAGTAATAATATCCACGTCTGTACGATCCGAAACAGACGCAAAAATCGTCGTCGGCACCCCATAGTCGCGGGCCTCTCTTATCAAAGCATCATAAACTTGAAAGTTGATATGTGCCTCTAGTCGGAAGGAAGTGCACAGTACGAACAGCTCCGGCGGTTTTTCTAGCCCACCTACCACATCAGCCTTTGCACGCAAACTAGGGAAGACCATACGGTTGTAACAAAGTGAGCGAACCGCCTGTACCGCCCACCAAGAGTAACGCCAGATGGCGATCCAGCCGATAAGGAAAAAAAAGTTCTGCGACTCAGGCGATAACACTCCCGCTGGCAGTTCGCTGATGATACCGATCAACAACGCCAGCCCGAATATAAAAGTAATCAGTTCCGTGACCCAGCTAGCTGAGGAATAGTTACGACGGGTATCGGACATCAGCACCTCTTACACCAAGATAGATCACACGGATTCAACATTAATTTTTGCTTAACAAGTAATGTCTGCTTATCTTATAGGTACAAGGAACATTGAAATTTCATCTGTCGACCACCCATAGTTAGAGCTCGACCTTGGTCACGGGGCTGGTCTAGGAGACTTACGCTGCATTGAAATTCGATATGTCAACAGCCTCAGGTTAGCTACGTAAGCTCTCTCAACTTCGACGAAAATGAGGCCATGATCGCAATCAATCAAGCAGACTAACGATACGAACCCCACATGTTCACAAGCGAAGATGCTGATACGTATCATCGCTAAGACTCCTTACGGATATGTTGCTCTTTGCTCTTTGCTCTTTGCTTCAGGAGACTGACGAATTTTCCGCAAACTTCGATGAGAAGAGCCAGTCTCTCGATACTTTTACAATGAATACCTAAATCCCCCACCCTGCTAGCGTCCCGAAGCCAGTGGTATATTTCTTATCATCGTAATTAAAAATCAATTTTACTTGTGTGGCAACGTCTACTGAAATATAAATTTACATTTTTTATACTAAAAACACAAAGAAAACACATATAGAAGCAAGTCATTTCCCAAGCATATTTACACGCATCTAGCTCTAAGGAGGGGAGCAACAGCTAAGCACAATAGCAAACTCTGTTGCTGCGCCACCAGCCATGTCAGTGGCGCTAGCGACTGCGGCCACAATTGTGAACGTGGAAAATAAGTCCGTGACGGAAGGTTTTCTGCTATTTTAATAATGTTCAACAGCTGGTGAGCTCAAACTTGGCCGCTTGACGTTCTGTCAGGTATTTTCCTGCTATCATGGAAAGGTTGATCAGTTTTTCGCTGATGTGTGAAATGGCCTCATAACGACTACGCTGTAGCAACGCTCACTACTCAAAGGAAGAGAATATGTCTACTACCACTATTGTCGTTATCGTTGTTGTTGTCGTTGCCGTACTGGGTATTGGCTTCGGCGGAGTGCTGCCTTTTTAAACAGCTTTCTTTATTTTTCCCAAGACAATTCCAGAAAGCCAGAAACGAAAAAGGCCGCCAAGCTAAGCACTTGACGGCCTTCAAAATTCTGTGGCGGAGGGGGAGTCCGCATACTACATGTACAACAGCATCCACAATGATACAACAAGCCACTGATTTATAATAAAATAATAGTCGATACAGTCCAACCACACCCACTCACATACAACGTAAAACATATTAGAAGTATGGGCTGGTGTATGGGCTAAAATGTGGTACGCTAAAAACATACTTCGGGGATAGCGGCTATGGGCAAACTCACGACAAAAGGCGTTCAAAAGCTGGTCAGGGAGTCAAACCCTGGCATGACCAATGATGGGGATGGGTTGTACCTCAAAATTGGCAAAGGTGGCGGCGCAAGCTGGATTTACCGTTTTCGATGGAATGGCAGGTTACGTGACATGGGTCTTGGTAGTTATGCTGACAAAACACTATCAGACGCACGCGAATCAGCCGCAGAAAATCGAAAGCTCGTCAAACAAGGCATCGACCCACTGGCTGTTCGTGAGCAGAAAAATGAAAAAAAGTCCGTGACTGTAACGGTTACCCACTGCGCAGCACGCTATATTCAATCCCACCGTCGCAGCTGGCGAAATGCCAAGCATGCACGTCAGTGGGTAAGCACTCTTAAAACATACGTGCGCCCGGTAATAGGTAACCTACCCGTAGAAGAGGTCACCACTCAGGATATATTGAAGATCCTCACGCCTATCTGGACAGTCAAGAATGAAACAGCTAAGCGTGTTCAAGGTCGAATTGAAAACATATTAGACTTCGCAGCAGCCCATGAGTATCGCGACCAGGTCAACCCTGCCCGCTGGCGTGGCCATCTCGATAAACTCTTAGCTAAGCCGTCAAGGGTTCAAAAGGTGAATCACCATCCTGCTATGCCTTATGATCAGGTAGCGACATTTATGGGCTCAGTTCAGCTCTACAAAAGCATGTCATCAAAAGCACTACTATTTTTGATACTGACAGCCACACGTACCTCAGAGGTGCTCAACGCTGAGTGGAAAGAGATCGACATTGGAAAAGCTACGTGGCAAATACCAGCAGAGCGCATGAAAGCTAATCGAGAACACAGAGTGCCACTATCTAAGCAGGCAATTGATCTTTTACTGAGCCTCTCTCGCGTGAAAGGCAATAGCTTTATTTTCCCGGGAATGAAAGCGGGTCGACCATTATCCAATATGTCGCTTCTGCAATTTATGCGTGGGCTAGGTTACGGGCCTAGTGGTGAAAAAGGCAATTATGTGCCCCACGGATTCCGCTCAAGCTTTAGGGATTGGACAGGCGAGGTAACGAGCTATCCAAGGGATGTAGCTGAAATGGCACTGGCTCATGCAATTGAGAATAAAGTTGAGGCCGCCTATCGTCGAGGAGACCTTTTTGAAAAGCGCCGAGCTATGATGCAGCACTGGGCCGATTACACTTTTTTGGTATAACAGCTAGGCCTTATCATTGATCCGCCAATTATCCCGTGTAATAAGCATTTGGTGACTGAAAGGTAGTCGAATACCTCATTGCACGTCCGCAAGCGAGACGCCTATCGTTAAACTACTTTTGAACACTACGCGTTCGTAGTGTTGCAACGACACGATAAATACCGTTTATCAACCGGTAACCGACATCTGAATTGATGACACCTTATGGTTGCTGGTGAATGGGCGTAGTGCTTTCTCCCATTATTGATATCAATCCCAACAATTCACGTAGTTAAGCCACCACACCAAATACCCGCCCTATGCCGGATGTGATGGCCATAGCAAGTGCACCCCAAAACATGACTCGCAAAGCAGCCTTGAGCGTTGGCGTCCCACCTGCCCGCGCGGCAACGGCCCCCAATAAGGCTAGAAAATATAATGAACATAGCGATCCCAACACCGCAAGCTGCGTTAGCGGCCACAATGGCTAGCCCCAGTCCACTGCGCTGCTGTTTACTGGCGCGCCAGAATCGATGCGTTAATTTGCGCTATCAACACCTGAGCCTTGGTCGCTAACGCTAAAAGTGAGACGACGCTCCCCTGACTCCCACTGCGCATCAACGTTAACGTGGGCATCGCAAGAGCAACATCAGGCCAGTGGGATGGCTCTATAAAGCGGACTTGTTTGTCGTACAAGCTATTTGCCGGGGCATGTTCGGCCACATCTGCGACGCGACTAGCTTGGCCATAATCAAAACGCACACGCACCTCTAGACGAGCCAGAGTGAGTAACTGGTCAAGGGTTTAGCTCAACCGCACAACGCACTCTTGAGCATAGTTGAGCGATGTTATTGCAGCCTGACTTTCGACCCTGCGAGCCATTTGCAGGTGGGTTTTGATTACAGTCAGCGGAGGCATGGTTTGTAAAGCGCTGCTCGCGGATAATGGCTTGCTGTACACACTCAAGAAGCGTATTTGAGGTTTCAATTAGCGGACGAGTCTCTTTAGGGAGGCCATACGTAGCGACCGGGGCGAGTGCATCGGGTAATCCGCGATCAAGAATGACCAAATCACTGGTCACCGCTCGCACCGCCTGACGGGCGTTAACCCAGTGTTTAGACAAATAAAAACACCCTTGCGGTGAAGGCAAGGGCGTGGGCATGGCAATCGCCGAATAAGGACGAATGGCTAGGCGAGACGCTTAGCGGCAAACCACCCCAACACCATGGTCACCAGCATGGCCAATAGCGGTAAGGAAAGACCGCCGATGGAGGCAATCGCTGGCCCTGGGCAGTAGCCGGAAAGTCCCCAGCCAATGCCAAACAGGGCCGCGCCCCCTAACAACTTCGCATCTAACTCTCGTTTGGTCGGTAACTGAAAGACGCCACCCAGCAGTGGAGCAGTACGCTTGAATACCAGCCGATAGCCGATAAAGGTGGTAACGACGGCCCCGCCCAATACGAACATCAGCGTTGGATCCCAGGCACCCGCTACGTCTAGAAATCCCACTACTCGCGCGGGGTCCGTCATGCCTGAAACAGCCAAACCAATACCGAAAAGTAGCCCCGCCGCATAGCCTGCCGCCGTTTTTATCCAACTGCTCTTGTTTGACTGACTCATTGAACTATTCATTGAACGCCACCTAAACCTAGCAAGTGGCGCGAGATATAAACGGTCACTAGCCCCGTCACTAAAAACATACCGGTGGCCGCCATGGAGCGTGGCGCCAAGCGCGCCAGTCCGCATACGCCATGGCCGCTGGTACAGCCACTGCCCAGCCCCGTGCCTACGCCCACTAACAGCCCAGCCACTAGCATTAACCCTACACCTCCTACTGATGCGCCGATCACCTCGCCAGGGCTACCGGCAACGTTGCCCAAACCACCACCAAAAGCCATAAGCAAAAGCGGGCCGCTAATCAGCCCTAACAGAAAAGCCACTCGCCAAGCGCTATCGCCCTTGGGGCGTTGTGTTATCAAATTGCCCACGATGCCACTGATACCCGCAATACGCCCTAGCGTTGCCATCAGCCAGGTAGCGGAAAGCCCGATCAACACACCCCCAACCAGCCCTTGTAAGCCTGCTGTCCAATCCACTGGTGACTCCTTAGATCGCACTCAAACCGTTAGAAAAAATTAATCGGCACTTTGAGATAGACGGTGCCGTTCTCTTCCGCCGGAGGCAGCTCCCCTGCACGCATATTGACTTGCACAGAGGGAATAATGAGCTTCGGCATGCCTAAGGTGGCGTCGCGCTCAGTGCGCATCTTCACGAACTCGTCTTCGCTGATACCTTCATGAACATGGACATTCTCACTGCGCTGTTCCGCAACGCTGCTTTCATGCTCAAAGTTATCACGGCCGGGGGCTTTATAGTCGTGGCATAAGAACAGCCGCGTCTGCTCGGGAAGCGCCAACACTTTTTGAATAGAGTGATAAAGGGTGCGCGCATCGCCGCCGGGAAAGTCACACCGCGCGGTGCCATAATCCGGCATAAAAAGCGTATCGCCTACAAAGGCGGCATCGCCCACTACGTAGGTTAAACAGGCGGGCGTATGCCCAGGAGTGTGCAGAACATTGCCCTGTAATTGGCCAATGGTAAACGTATCCCCTTCTTCGAACAGCGCATCAAATTGGCTGCCATCCCGGGCAAACTCGCTGCCCGCATTGAACGCCTTACCGAATATCTCCTGCACCTTCACTATGTTGGCGCCAATGCCGGTTTTACCGCCTAACTGATCATGCAGGTATGGCGCAGCCGAGAGGTGGTCGGCATGCACATGGGTCTCCAAAATCCAGACCACCTCGAGATCGTGTTCGCGAATAAAGGCGATGATGTTGTCAGCGGATCGCACGTCCGTCTGCCCAGCGGCATAATCAAAGTCGAGCACTGAATCGATGACCGCACAGGCACGGCTGTCTGAGTCTTGAACCACATAGCTAAAGGTATTGGTGGGCTCATCAAAAAAGTGCGTAACGATTGGGCATTGCATCGCGATCACCAAGATAGGTAATTTAATTTTTTGATTATGAAAATAGTATATATCAAAATAACTCATAAGCTTAGATTTATTTCGAATATGATTCCAGAATAATTTTTTTAAAAAAATTCTATCGTTAAATTACAAAGCTGGTTAGCTAGCCAATGGGTATACCCGCTCTGTCGCGACTTGGATCTGGGTAGGCTAAGTGGGGATTAACATATCTTATTGCTCAACACGGATTCCATTGTGTCAATTGCGATATTTGCAAGTCCTTCAAGATAAAACACGAAAGACGAATAGCTTTATGAAGGTTTTGTCGAACATCGAATTTTCCCTTCTTGGTGCAGCACTGGTCGCGATTAGCTACGGGTTTGGATGCTTCACTTTTGGCCTATTTGTCCTGTCAATTATTACCGAGCTGGCTAACGTCCTACTTGATCGGCATTATCAGGGTGCTTAGGCGTTGCAGGTCTCGCGCTGCTCAGTCAGTCGTATGCGCACTATCAATGGGTATTGGTGGGTTTATCTGCGGTATCTGCGCCGGTTTGATGATGCCAAAACTTACCGATGCGATGACGGCATTGGTGAGTCGCACGATGCACGGTCGTGTAATATCCATCATGAATGCTGGTACCAGCATCGGTATTAGCATTGCCGTGCCCTCCGCCGTGTTCCTATACGATGCATGGCGTCTCACTTGTATGGTATTTGCTGTGCTAACGGCTGCTGGCGTGAAGGCTGCATGGTACTTCATTCCCTTGGATTCTCGTTTAACACCTGGCAATGCTTCCCCCACCGCCACCAATCACTCGGTTACAGTGGTCGCGTTTTATTCGGCTTTCGTTGTTCGGCTTCGCGATGGGCTTTGTGTTAGTGCCGTACTGGCTTTTACGTCTTAGGCAAGCGGTCGGTTCACCCGTTATCGGTATTTTTAAGGGCCCAACCTCGTTTGGGATAGCGATGTCACGTATATCTAAACTGGAGATCGCTGGGCCTATCTAACGGTTGTCATTGACATATTAGCTAGAAAACCGGTTGGCTGGGCGAAGTCGTTATCGCCGGATAGCGAACTCACCAGTTGTGTATTAAAAATGGTCTATAAAAGCCGAGGGCGACCCAAAGCCGTTATGTTCCACAGCTGACCAGGGCAGCTATTTTACGAGCTGTAGTTTCCGTCAGACGCTCTGAAAATGCCTGATAAAACAAAGCCTGAGTCGGCGTGGGAATTACTGTGATAATGCGCCAATGGAGCGGTTCTTTTGGAGCTTATAGGTTTAATGGGTGCCGACGTATGGCTATCGCTCATTCTTGGAGAGCCAGCATCATATCGTGAACTATTTAATCAGGTATTAAAGCCAGCTTAGGCCTCATCAGCATAATGTGGGTGTTAGCCTGAATCAGGCAGAGGAAAAAAATGGGTTAACTATAAACCGGTGGCCAGTTTTACTTGACCACTACAGGCGCCAGAAAAACGTGCTCAATAATCAGTTTTTTTGCTGCTTACCTTTTTTTAAGCCTGCCATAAGTTACCTCATTTAGGATGATCCTTGTGCCAATCGACAAATATGTCTTGCACAGCCACCCATCATCGAAAAGAGGTATTACTTATGCGAACTCACATCACTAAGATTATAACATCGGCGTTGTTACTGACGGCTAGCACGGCTGCGCTGGCCGAGACTCATTGTACTGATGCCCCCAGTGACGAATGGATCAGCCAAGCTGATATGGAAGAACGTATCAGCGAGATGGGTTACAAAATCAAAGAATTTAAGGTCACCGAGGGAAACTGCTACGAGATATACGGCTGGGACGAGCAGGAGCGCCGGGTAGAGATCTATTTCAACCCAGTAGATGCCAGCATCGTGAAGCAGGAAGTCGAAGACTGATCAGGAGGTTACCATGGCCGATAATACCCGTATCCGTGTTTGGGACCCGTTGGTCAGGTTGGTACATTGGGCTTTGGTTGCTGGCGTAGCCGTCAACTTATGGCTAACCGAAGAAGGGGGCGATATACACCAATGGGTCGGTTATGCCTTGGTGGCATTAATCGTCGTACGCATCCTTTGGGGATTTATCGGTCCCTGGAGTGCACGCTGGCGGAGCTTTTGGCCTACCGTGAGCCGACTTCAATGTGTGCTGCGCGGTCGCGACAGCAAGATAGAGCAAACCGGCATTACCCATACACCGCTGGGCGCTATCATGATGCTGGTGCTGCTTGGGCTAATCCTCGGTCTGGGACTTACTGGCTACATGATGGAAGAAACGGATCGTTTCTGGGGGGTTGGCTGGGTTGAAGAAACCCACGAACTCATGGCCAACGCGATTCTTTTTCTAGTACCACTGCATGTATTGGGTGCTGTGGTAGAAAGCCTCAAGCAAGGCGATAATTTGATCGCTAGCATGTTGCATGGCTATCGCCGCCGCCCTACCTCTACCCCCAACACTAAGGCTCATGATGTTCAGTCTTAATTAAGATGTTGTTAAGACAATGCAATGATAATGGCCACTCCTTAATTTTGCACGAGTGGCCTTTTCAGACCTGTTTGACACAGAGCAATGGCTGCACTATCCCTTATTTATGCCACGACACCGAACAAGCGGCCTATGCCGAAGGTCAAGGTCATCGCCAATGCGCCCCAGAACATTACGCGCACCGAGGCTTTGAGTATCGGCGCGCCACCCACACGGGCAGCCGCCGCCCCTAGAAAGGCTAAAAACAGTATCGAGAAGAGCGCCACCAGAAGAATAAGCAATGGCGGCGGCGCCCACCAGGCGATTAGCAACGGCCACATGGCGCCAGCCGTGAAGGTCACAGCCGATGAAAAGGCCGCCTGGAGTGGGCGCGCTTGGCTTGTCTCGGTGATGCCAATCTCATCTCTGGCGTGAGCGCCTAGCGCATCGCTTGCCATCAGCTGTTCAGCGACTTGCGTGGCTAGCGCCGGTGTTAACCCACGCGCTTCATAAATCGCTGCCAGCTCTTCCAGTTCAGCATCAAAATGTTCTATCAACGCTTGGCGCTCAAGCGCAAGATCCGCATGTTCGGTGTCAGACTGTGAGCTAACGGAGACGTATTCACCGGCGGCCATCGACATAGCCCCGGCCACTAGCCCCGCAATACCGGCCAACATAATGTCGCTATGCGCGGTGCTCGCTGCTGCCACGCCGAGTATCAGGCTGCTAGTCGAGACAAGGCCATCATTCGCGCCCATGACGGCTGCGCGCAGCCAACCTGAACGGTTAGATCGATGGTGCTCTGTATGTTGCATGGCCTCACCTCGTGATTGATTTCCCCTTTCTTTTCAGAGGGAGAGTGGCAGATAGCTGTGTGGCAACAGCCTTCAGGGCATATTTTTAGCCAGCGCTTGTAGCAACAGTGCGATTCTCTGGTGCATATAACGGTTGAAATGCATTTAGATTCAATCACTTGTTCCAAAGAAAAGCACTGTAAGCTAATCAGCGATCCTGATGTTGGTTTTGCTCCCACACCACACTGACCGCCAGGCCATTGGGCGTACGATTACTAAGCGTAAGGCGTGCGTTCTGGCGCTGAGCCAACTCCGAGACAATCGATAAACCCAACCCGCTGCCGGTGGTACCCTGGCCAGACGCGCGCCGAAAGCGCTCAGTGACTTTATCCAACAGTGCCTCGGGGAGGCCGGGGCCAGTGTCACTCACCGTGAGTTGAGGCAACCCCTCCCAAAGCGCTAACTCTACCTCCACTTGACCGCCTTCCGGCGTATAGCGCAAGGCATTATCCAGTAGGTTACGAAAGAGCATTCCCACCTCGACTTCGTCGGCGCGAACCTCCAACCGGGTTAAGCCTGTTAGCCTCAAGTGCTGATCTCGCTCATCAGCGAGTGGCCACAGCTCGGCTATCAATTCAGCAATAATCGGATAGAGGTCAATAGTGGCCGGTGAGGTTGTGGCAACTTGATCCAAACGAGCCAAAATGAGCAGCTGTTCTACCACCCGTTGAAGCCGCTCAACCCCGACATAAGCCTTTTGTAATGATTGCTCTCCCCCTGCCTGCGCATTATCTAAGTGAATCCTCAGCGCAGCTAAGGGCGTGCGTAATTCATGGGCCGCATCTGCGGTAAAGCGCCGCTCGCGCTCTAACGTGGCTTTTAAGCGGGCGATAAAGTCGTTTAGCGATTGACGTAATCCATTAAGCTCTTGAGGAACCGGATTATCGATTTTACGCAGGTCGCGGGCGGAGCGACCTTGTACCTGGCTGGAAAGCGCATGGATGGGTGCAATACCCAGCCGGATAATTCGACTCATCAGCCAAAGAAGGAGTGGCAGCAACAAGAGCATCGGCAATAAATTGTTCCAGGTGATGCGCTCCACCACTTCATCATGAAACGAACCTCGTAGCCCCATACTGATCCAGGTATCGCTGGCAACATCGAACATGCTGAAAACCCGCCAGCGATGACCATCGTAGCTTTCCCAGCGAAACCCCTCTTCTAAAGGCGCTGGGAAAGGCCCGGCATCATTCCATTTGCCCCCTAATAGCCTGGGTGAGCCATCGGCATTCCAAAAACCCAGTACTAATTTAAGCTCTTCCTCGTGGTAAAGCTTGGGACCTGATTCAGAGCTGCTCACGGGGACTGCTTTACCGTCGCGATATAGCTGAGCCGGATTTTCTGGTAGGCCCATGCGTGAAGCCAGGCGAGCATAGTCATCAATGGTCGCGTTTGGATCGAGTTGACCAGCCACAATCCGGCTATGCAGACTGAGCTGTGTATCGAGAATTTCTTCTAGCTCGTGATCCGTAATTAAGTAAGCCGCGGTAACGGCCACGCCCCCAGCGACAACCATGGTAATGGCTAGCGTGCGAAGCAGATAATGCCGTATCGATCTCATTGCGCGTGGCTATCCAGTCGGTAGCCAATCCCCCGCACGTTAATAATCAGATGTTTTTCAAGCTTTTTACGCAGATGATGAATGTGAACTTCCACCGTATTGGACTCTACCTCTTCGCCCCAGCCGTAAAGCAAATTTTCTAAACGAGGGCGAGATAGCACCCTGTCCGGGTGCCTAGCGAGCTCTAGCAATAAGGCATACTCGCGTCGGCCCAACTTGACGTCTTTACCCCGCCAACTCACCGCATGGCGGGCCTCATCAATACTCAACGCCCCCAGCGTCAATATTTGCGAAGCACGCCCCTCAGCACGGCGCATGACGACACGCAAGCGGGCGAGTAGCTCCTGCAAATTGAAGGGCTTGAGCACATAGTCATCCGCCCCCGCATCTAAACCACCAATACGGTCTTCCACCGCATCTCGGGCCGTCAAAATCAGAATAGGCAGAGTAGATTGCTCGCGGAGTAAATGCAGTACCTGCATACCGTCCATATCGGGCAGACCAAGATCCAAAATAATCACGCTGAAGGCCTCGCTGCCGCTCGCACTAATTGCCTCACGGCCAAGCATAAACCAATCGACCGCGTAGCCCTCGCGCTCTAGCGCCGTCTTGATGCCATCCCCAAGCAAGGGGTCATCTTCTATTAGTAGTGCACGCATGCTGATCCCCTCAATCGACAAGCCGCTATCTTGGCTACCAAAAATTAAGCTTTTCTTAAATGCAGCAACTTACTTCCCAAAAAGCAACCTCATCTGAATTCAATCAACAAGCCTAACATTCTATTTTTGCGAATCTCTTGCTCTGCTTAACTCTTCTTTAAGTTATTTGGGCTCAAGCTGCCTCTTTCGCCATGGGCAAAGCCAAAGCAGCGCCTTCAATGGCGATCATTTTGAATCTGCCCTGTCGCTACCGAGGGCAAGTCATTTTCAACTAGCTGAAAAGAGCACCAGAGTATGCAATTACTAACACTTATTAGAACAAACTATTATTTAAAAATAATGGCCCGTTTTTTAGAAAAAAGAATGAAGCAATATTTACTGGGAGGCATACGGTATATCCTCAAAGCACCTACACCAGAAACCATTGACAGCCTTGTGGGCGTAGAAAAAATTCTCATTATTCGCCCCAATTTTCGTCTAGGCAACGCGCTAATTAGTACCCCTGTCATCGATGCTTTTCGTGAACGTTTTCCTTCCGCGCGCATAGACTATTTAGCGACTGATAAAACATGGCCACTGTTGCAACAACGACCTGTTGATTATTTCTTTTTACTGTCGAGAAGCGCCATTCTTCGACCTTGGCAGTGTGTGACATTATTACGACGTCTACGAGCACAACGCTATGACCTGGCGGTACAAGTGAGTGGAGGATCAACGAGCGGTTTTATAGTGACCCGGTTAATAGGGGCACGGTACACCATGGGTTCAGGTAAAGGTCACCAGCGCTGGTACAGCATTGAGGCGGAAGGTACGTCATCACATGCCTACGATGCCATCGTTAACTTAACACGTCCGCTCGGTGTTGCTTGCCGTAACCGGCCATTGCTCCAGATAACAGAGCAGGAACGCTATCAGGCAATAACGAAAATACAACAGCTAGCCAGCCTTCATAGCGAACAACCACCAGATACAAATTTTATTGCGATCTTCGTAGGCGGGCATCAAAACAAGCGTTGGCCGTTGGAATTTTGGTTAATGCTTATCGATGCCATGGAAGCCCGTAAAATACGCTATATTGTATTTCTTGGACCGGAGGAGTTTAGGCTTCTAGCACCTATTGAGAAGCGTTTGAAGTCATCACTTTATGGCAGCTTATGCTCACCGCTTCCTATCCGCCACTTTGCCGCGGTTTTGGAACGTGCGCGGTTACTCGTGACGCCAGACTCTGGGCCTATGCACTTAGCGGCAGCACTCGATGTCGCCACCATTTCCCTGGTACGCCAAAAAAAATCACTCGCTTTCGTACCACGAGAAGCCTATGACACTATTCTGTGGCACCCAGAAATCAGCACGGTAATAGAAGCCATACGCACTAATCTTAACGGACAAAACGCAACGGATCCCGTTCAATCGGCCTCGGCAACAAATCAACCAACACAGTGGGTAACACCACCACCCAGCGCTGCCCCTTTGCATTCTAGCCACTGAATTAAAGCGCATAACTGTTCGTTAAGTTTTGCACTTTATAGTGACCCTACTGTTACGTTATCGAGAGTACTGTCTTGCCTATTTCAACGACGTCAAAACCCAATGGCACGGGTTTCAAACGCATCTTCCGCGCTTCTATGAATGCAGTATCGGGTTTAAAAGCTTGCTGGATAAATGAGTCTGCCTTTAGACAAGAGGTGATGCTATGCCTCGTCCTCTACCCTTTTATATTTTTTGTTAATGCCACTTCCGTAGAAAAAGCATTGCTGTTTTCTTCACTCACCCTTGTAGTGATAGTGGAACTCATTAACTCCGCCATCGAATGCACCATTGACCGTATTGGACTAGAACATAACGAACTTAGCGGGCGTGCTAAAGACATGGGGGCTGCCGCCGTCATGATGACCCTTTTTATGATGATGGGTGTGTGGCTATGCGTGCTGCTCTACTAAATGTTCTCAAATCCGTAGCATCCGCATGGCTTTTATTTCTAATCGCCATGTCGGTCTTCAGTATTTTAAACATAGATTTTACGATAACTGACGTTATATATCGCTTTCAAGGTAATGCCTGGGCGTGGAAAGATACCTTAATTACCCAAGATATTCTTCACAAAGGCGGTAAATGGCTAAGCTTGGCGATGGGTTTAGCCACACTCCTCCTATTAATACTAAGCACCGTGGTTACTCGTCTTAAAGCGTATCGCACGCCGCTTTTATATCTTTTTTCCGCAACGCTTCTTTCAGCGCTGCTTGTCGCAACGATTAAACACCTAGTGAGCATGGAATGCCCTTGGGATTTAGTTCGCTATGGTGGGGCACGCGACTTTATTGGCTTGCTCAGCATACGGCCTTCCTCAATGCCAGCGTCCGCCTGCTTTCCCGCCGGGCATGCCAGCGCAGGGTATACCTGGATAGCCCTCTACTTCTTTTTTGCCGCCATACGGCCCCACTGGCGATGGGCAGGGCTTGCACTGGGCTTAGGGCTTGGCCTTACGTTTGGGATCACTCAACAGTTCCGCGGGGCGCACTTTCTCTCCCATGACCTCTGGACCGTCATGATTTGTTGGACCGTAAGCTTTGTCCTTTCAAGATTCTTATTACCCCCCAGCGTTCATTAATCTTTTCATATAGAGAGCCTTTCAATGCCCCCTTTGCTGTCATTGCCTTCAAAAATTGTAGGCACCGCTTGGCATTATCGCCCCACATTAAGTACGGAGCAGCTTGTCTTATGGGGTGTTGTCATATTCAGTGTTTTTTACAATGTCCCTTTTTGGCAACAAGCCTTTGCTGGCTATGACCCTCTTGCCGTCCAGACGTGGCTAACCTTTGCCAATATGTTTTTGGTGATGACCTGCCTTAACTATTTGATCTTCGTGAGCCTTGCTTTTCGAACGCTGGTAAAACCTTTATTAACCTTGCTGTTTCTGATTGCCGCCTTTGTCAGTTACTTTACCAGTTACTACGGCACCTATTTTGACACCTCCATGCTAGACAATGTGCTTCAAACGGACACTAACGAAGCACAGGAACTTCTCACCGCTGGTTTACTGATTCATTTGGCAATCTTTTTTGGCTTGCCTACCGTCATGATTTGGCGCGTTAAAATCACACCGTCAACCTGGAAGAAGGCAGTGTTGCGTCGCTTAGCTTATTGCCTTGCCAGCACTGCTATATTGCTGTTAGCAATTTTCTTATCTTACCAAGAAGTGTCGTCACTCATGCGCAACAATAAAGAGCTACGCTACTTGGTGACCCCAGGTAATTATATTGTTTCGATGGCGCAGGCCCTTTCGAGCCAACACGCTTCCGCGAATACGGTGCGTTCCCCGGTGGGTGAGGACGCCAGTATCAGTTCACAAGCGGGTGACAAACCCAAACTGCTCGTCATCGTGGTGGGCGAAACGGTACGGGCGGCGAATTGGGGGTTAAATGGTTATGAACGCCAAACCACACCCAAACTTGCCCAGCAGCCTGACATTATCAATTTTTCAGATGTTTCCTCATGCGGTACAAGCACAGCGGTCTCATTACCCTGCATGTTTTCATTACCAGGGCGTGCCGATTACGCTAAATCGTATGCTCAGCAATATGAATCCTTGCTGGACGTATTAGCCCACGCCGGGTTAGAGGTCACCTGGCTTGATAACCAGTCAGGCTGTAAAGGTGTCTGCGACGGAGTGACGACAAAAGCGCTCTCGCCAGAGGAGTATGCGTCTTTGTGTCAAGATGGGCGATGCTTGGATGAGGCACTGGTTCAAGCCTTGACCAAGCAAATTAGCGGTACCTCAGCTGATCAGGTGGTTGTGCTGCATCAGCTAGGCAACCATGGCCCCAGCTATTACCAACGCTACCCTGATGACTACGAACGTTTTGTTCCCGCTTGCACCACCGCTGATTTAGCCAAGTGCTCAAGAGACGACATTACCAACAGCTACGATAATGCCATTCTGTATACCGACACTGTGTTGGATCAGGTGATTGAGATGTTAAAGCGTCAGGATGACTACGCAACTGCGATGATCTATCTCTCTGATCATGGTGAATCACTGGGTGAAAAAGGCCTATATTTGCACGGCATTCCCTATGCCATTGCTCCCGATGAACAGACCCATGTGCCTATGGTTTGGTGGCTATCCAGCTCATTTTCACGGCAGCAAGGTCTTGATACGGGCTGCTTACGCCAAGTCTCTGATCAAGCCGCTTCCCACGATAACTTATTTCACAGCGTGCTGGGTTTGCTTGACGTAGCAACGGACGTTTACCAGCAGGCAAAAGATATTAGCCAAACGTGCCGGAGCCTCGCCAATTAATAAATGCTTAAGTGATCGTTAAGTATTCCATGGCAAGCTGCTCTCCACTCTTCTCAACTATTCTGGTGCATGCACATGGTTTTATCGCATTTATTGGACTCCAGCCAAGGTTTTTGGAGACGGCTGCTACCCAAAAAAATGGCAACCGCGGAGGACTTGGTAGGCGGTGTCAATTCATCCATTCATTCTGCTAAATGGCTTTCCTTTAGAGCCAGCGTTGTTTTAGTTACTTTACTAGCGACTCTGCTGTGGTTAACGGGAATAGAAAACATCGAGATCACCATCGCCATATTAAGTGTAACGTCAAATGGTATATCACAGTTATTTGAACGCTATTTTTCTGTCAGTGTATTGAAAATGGTTGAAAATGATTTGACAGATACGCTAGACGCATTGGGAATTGCAGGAGTTGGAACCTTAATAATTTTATATTTATTAGGGTAGCGCACCTAATAAGTACCCTCAACGCCAACTCCATAAAATAATCATCCTTGGTAGTCCAGTATAAGGCCTGGAGGTGTCTACGAAACCTGGGGCGATTCAGTATCGACTAGCCGTTCTAAATTAGTTATTTAAGCGTGATGAGTCAAACAGCCTCATTGATATTGCACAGCCATCAATCGCTAACACAATCCATTACCTTCTCCGTTCATACAGAAGAGAAAATAACCGCATGTCACAAACAAAAAACCCGCTCCCTGATAAGCATTATATTAAAGAGGATAACAAAGCCTCACATTTAGCTGGGAGCATGATGGCAGTGCCTGACATCTTTTCCGCTTTTTCCAAGTTGCCGTTGAGAGAGCGCATAGAGCAATTCAAGCAACAACTGAGTGAAACTTACCTATTCTTGTTGAATGGTGCCCCTGAGACAAAAGAGCTCTCGGATGAAGCATGCCAGGAGCGCTTTTTGGATGAGTACCAAATTTCCCTAGATCGTTTAAAAGATAATATTAGCGCTACCAAATGCAAAAACATCATTTGCCACTCACTGCCTACTACCCATAGCACTGAGGTTAGCAACCTGTTTCCCGTAGCATTCATGTGGATCATTTGTGCAGATCTCCTTGAGCAGCATGGCCGCCATGAAAATGCATGGTCATCGTTGATTGAGTTCAAAGATATTGAGCATCAGCTTGGGCAAGCACTGGCCGCAGAGGAAAAGCTGCAGAAAAAAGCTCATTCTCAAAAAGCGGGCGGACAAGCCTATAAAGATTACTCGAACCTTAAATACAGTTTCATTGATTTGCTAAGAAACTCTCCTCCTACAGAAGGTTGGGGAGCACCCAAAACCATTATTGCCAGTCTAGCGCCCACTGTTCTAGAACAGCATGAGAACAGCGAACATCGAGCAAAATATCAGATTACAAAGGAAAGAGTGGAGACAAAGCTCAACACCTGGTTAAAAAGTGATAAGGAATGTAGAGCTGCATACCATGAAAATGCCGCTAAACATCGCTGAAGCCCGTTACGCCTGACGGCTCATCAGCCACTCATCCACTTGATTTTCTAGCCACCCCACAGAGGCTGCGCCTAGCCTGATGGGCTTTGGAAAGGTTGCATCGAATCGAGGCGACTTGGGGTTCATCTTTTCATAGATGGATGAGCGACTGATACTGAGCTTTTCGGTCATTTGCTTCATGCGTAGGACAATGCGAATACGGTGGCTGTGGGTCATGGCTTAACTCCTTTCGGTTGATATGTGAATGATAGAGAGCCGCCACTACCACCGCAATGCGAGATGCTAGCTATGGAAATAATAGCTTTTAAGGCTTCTTAAAAAGAATAAAAATCTTATATTTCAATTAACTATGCATTTAAGATGGCCATGGGAAAAAATACTGGCCCTTTAGAAGCGCTTTGGAGGTAGGCATTACCCAGAGGAAAGCATGCAACAACTGAATGCTTGCTGGGGGACACTGAAAGGCACGAACACTACAGCGGGCAGGCACGCTACTCGTATTATCGAGCTCTCTCTCTCCAACGTGTTGGCTTTTTACTAGCATCAAAACAATGGATGCGCTGACCGAGGGGTTTGCTGTAGTACTTACAGAGATAGCTAGCGACGTACATCACCTCCGCAAAAATATCGGGATCGTTTCTATGTAGCATGCAGTGAAAATATTTATTGGTACGCCTTCCCTGCTCCCACTTCTTCGGTATCTCGACAAGCCCTTTCATCATGTGAGTCGGGCGTGAAAGCGCCCAGCCCCACGCGCGAATAGCTGCATGAATCAAGGTATTGTCCTGGTACCTTCCCAGTGCCGACGCATCGCTGCTCCCTAGCTGATGGAATACATTCCCATTCAGCAAGATCAGCAAGTGGTAGTGCGGCTTATCACTGTCCTTTTGCTCACGGCACCACACATAGCGAAAATTTGCACGGTGGATATGGGATACATGCTCCCGCCTCAATGCAAGCAGCTGGATCTCAAAAGCATGCAGAAAAAAACTTAAATAATCGTTTCCCGCATGCATTGAGTTGGGTTCCATATCGTCGGGAAAGCGAAGGTCCAGGCGAAAAACGAATGTCTTGTTCTGCATGCCGCAGGCGTATGTCAGAGCGTCATAGGTACGATCCAAATAGTTTTCGATAAGAGGACCCAGCCGGGAAGCTACTTTACAACCACGGTAGTAGCGTTCGTAGAAAAGCTTAAGCTTCGGATTTTCACGAGTCCGCTTAGGCAGTTTCGAGGTGAGAATCTTCATAGGTGAGTACCTGGCTATCAATGAGACACGCACACGCAACGGCTTCAAGGCCGTGAGCGATGGCGTCTGAAAAGGGAGGAACCACGAAGCAGTGCAACGCTTCTTAGGAAGGAGTCATGATCAACAAGAACACCACGCTCATCCTGGCGTGGTAATGCAACTCACGATGCCGCTATGGCTTCGCTAGTCCAGGTCGTGATGATGCTCGGTTGGGGCGATCGTTTCATGAAGAAAGACGTCGGCTTGTTGGCCACCTCTTGGGGGCTATACGCTTCTTCACCTTTGCTTCTTCACACCCCTTATATTCTTTTATAGAATATACATATTACCTTTTACCTAAGCGATAAAGAGAAAGCAATGTCGCTCTCAGCCGTTCTACGCCTAGCTCTCAAGCTCACGCAAGCGTGTAAAACACTAAAATAAATAATCCATTTTTTATCATGAGTTGTTGCGCACCCAATCAGGCGCGCAATGACTCAGAACATGGCACACCCCAGTAAAACTATTTTTGGATAAGTGTATAACGACAACAGCATCTTCTTTCCCTGAGTATTCTTAACCCTGGGCACGCTAATGTCCTTTTGAAAAAAATGTAAGGCTTACTCCACGTGGCCAGTGACGATTTTACTGGGCAGGCTTTTATGCATTGCCTCCCCCAAAGGTAATCTTACAACCAGCCTGACCGGTTCTTTTGAGCCTACCTCCTTAATATGAGTGATGCTGCCGTTTACAGGACGCGTGCGCAATCCGCCAGTACCGCATCGGACAGAACATCGGTGCGCCGGTAATGAAATAGGAAACCTACGCGACATATAGCCGATAGGTCAGCTTGTCCAGCACAGGCGGCCACCGGAACGAGAGCAATTTTAATGCGATGATCTATCTGATTGGCAGCCCAGTGTTACCTTCAGATGAGAAAACCCTACACGTATATAGAACTCTACATAAGCACAGCTTTCAAACTCATAGCTTTTATTTATATCTGCTTGAATTATGTTCATGCAGTAATATATCCATCGGTGTCCAACCAAGTTTAAATACTTCTTTTACCATCCAGAAACAAATAAAACTCAATATTAAAAAAAGTCATTAGACACATCAATTAAATCTGATAAATTTAACCTTATTGCCTTATCGATTAAATTTAGCGAATGAGAGGTTTTTTAAAAAGCATCATGGATCAGTTTCTATGCATAACTTTCTGTTCATCACCGTGATATAAACATGCGGAGTAATGATTACTATAAACAGCACGCGCCTCTGCTAATAAAACTAAGGAACCAACCTCATGACATATGATAGTTTTCATCCTCAAGAACCTGCTTTGGACGGCATATTTCTTTCCAACCAACCTTCTCACTCCCAACAAGTCTATCAGCCTATTTCCTCTGTGGGTGCATCACTGGGGCATTTAATGCCGTCTATACCCCGCACCAGACGACTACCCAAGCTTTGCAATGCCAATCTCGTCAGGGAAATTATTCACCATTATTATCGACTAGCCATAGACCCCAACGGGGTTAATTTCCTCTTGCCACATTCATCAGGTCCCGTGCTAATAATGGAAGCAGAGATGATTGCACCGATCATCAAAAAAATTGTTGCTGACAGCAGTAATCGTGATGTTTCTGACAAAAACATCCAAAATGCACTAGATATTATTCGCTTCAATCAAGCTGATTTTCGAACTATCGGCAACGGGCGAACTTGGCTGGGTGAAAGCAACGAACGCTTTATTGAACTAGGTGGCGAGGTGATGATGTTCCCCTCGGGGCATGAATCAATGGTTCGCCCCCAACAACACTATCCTTACTGGCAGCCCATCAATAGTCGCCCCTACAGCGAGTTACACACGCATGGGCGCAGTGCAGACCTGAACGTCATAGAGACTTACGTGGCGCTACCAAAGGATCGGGAGCTGTTAATTTACACATATATGGTGTTGTGCCTAATGCCAGAACGACAACAATTAGCTTTAGAGCTCACGGGAGAGCCTAAAAGTGGCATGTCACGACTTCAACGCATCATCAAAAACTTAGTTGATCCAGTGATTAAGGAAACTGCAATACGTGATATACCCACAACTGTGAAAAAAGTAAACCGACTTGCTTGGCAGCATCAAGTCATTAGCCTAGAAAACGTTGAAGCGCCTTTGAGTGCAGTAGTACAGCGTCGCTTGTTTGAGTTGCTCTGCACCAGTCAACTGGAATGGAGAGCAAACGACGGTAATGAGACTACATCCAGTTTGGATGTGTCACGCCCTTGCGTTCTAAGCAGTTTAGAACCAGTTATTTGTCATGATGAATTAGCTGAGCTCACTTTGAGTCTAGAGATGCCGTCCCCCTCTATTGCTAAACCTCGTGAGACGTACCGGATAAAAACTCGTCATGAAAACCTGACACCGGTGGATCAGACTTGCGCTTTCAGCGCACTGCTTATCCTGCTTGGCAAGGCACATGCCAATATTGACCAAGTGAGATTAGAACGAGAAGTGCCGGACAACTGGCAAGACTTCTGCCGAATTGGAATGATTGTTTCCGATAATTTGGTCGGGAACCCTGAAGGCTTCTGGACACAGTATCAGGCGTATCGTAGTGAGCGGCTCTGCGAGATGACCGAAGAGGAACCGGTTGCTCAAGCTCTCATTAAATATCTTAAAATCGAGGCAATCACGGAAGCCGTTGAAAAACCAACGGGAGTGTGGCTCGCCACTTTGACAAAATATCGGCCGAGTTGCACTTTGGATAGCCAATGGCCGCGTGAGCCCCGTGGCCTTGGCGCAGCGTTCAAGCGAGCTGCCTCACTGCTCAATGCCCAAGGGATTATCTGCTATAGCAACGGTAAACGTGGCTCGAAGCGCCACTGGGTGATCGGACCCACCCCCTCTCCCCACAGTATTTCTGTGAGCAATGGACAAACATCAGGCAGCGAGCATTCGGTGCTAGGCTGTGAGGAAAGGGATTTCTTGTGAATATTATTCAACTTCTTTGTAAGCTCCCGAAGACACAGCACGTTGCCCAATGCACTATTGACGTGCCTTGCAACGCGAAGATTTTGATGGAGTATCCACGACAAGACGACGTTCGCGGCCAAGAATTTCGTAAATTGCCAACCTATATGGTGTTTTTATGATTTTTTTTGCTCTCAACGTCGTGATGTCGTGCTTAAGGAACCATCCTTACGGCGCTTTGTTCACACCGATGTTTTCTTCATCAATAGTTTAATTTGTTTAGCATGGCAAAAATATAAACCGATGCTTGATCTACCTAACGACCAGAAGCTCATTCCACTGCGTGGTGTAACGCGGCGTTCGACGCTCACTGCGCAGCGACCAGGCATTGCCTTTACGGGGTAGACCCAGCTGTACCGTTCCTTTACCTAGCTCACGATTGAGCTTATCCATCGTCGCCATCAGGCGTTCACTGCGCTTAGCCTCCTCGCCGGTTTGCGGGGTTTCGGTGAGGGTAAGCTGCCGGTTGGCCTTGGGGGAAAAGTCTAGCAGCATCAGGCCTGCTTTGTGGTAGGCATAACCTTTGCGCCATAGACGCCTTAATCCTTGTATCGCTGCTGCGATGATATCGCGGCTATCGTCGGTAGGCCTCTCTAGGGAGACAACCACACGCTGTTGATATTGCGGTAGGTCGGTACGAAATGGATTCGTGCGAACAAACACCATGACGGCGCTGGTAACACTTTGCTGTTTGCGCAGCTTTTCTGCCGCCCTGGCGGCGTGATGCCTTAAGGCTTCGCGTAAGTCATGGGGGTTGCCGGTAAGCCTGCCGAATGAACGCGACACCATGATTTGTTTTTTGGGTAGACTCATGTCATCAAGCTGGATGGCGGATTGCCCGCGTAGTTCCCATACGATGCGTTCCTTCACCACACTAAAGCGCTGCCTAATACGCTTAGGGTCTGCCTCGCGTAGATCCCATGCGGTCTCAATACCCATCACTCTTAAACGTTCACCGGTACGGCGTGCCACCCCCCACAGCTCTGTCACCGGCAACTGCTTTAACAGTGCCTTGGTCGCTTCACTTTCGGCGGTTAGCTTACACACGCCCTGCTGCTTATAAGCGGGGTGTTTCTTAGCCGCTTGGTTGGCCACTTTGGCGAGTACGCGGGTAGGTGCAAACCCCACGCACACGGGAATGCCCGTCCACTGTCGAACGGTATCGCGCATGGCTTGGCCCCGTGCCTCCAGCGAATCTGGGTCAAAGCCCTGAAACCCGACAAAGCTTTCATCAATGGAGTACACCTCCACATGGGGCGAAAACTCGCCTAGCACCTCAGTTACCCGCTGGGACATATCGCCGTATAACGCATAGTTACTGGATAGCAGCACAGCCTGGCGACGAATCTCGGGCGGTAACAAGTGCATGGCAGTCCCCATCTCCACACCCTGGGCTTTTAGCTCGTTGCTGCGGGCGACGACACAACCATCGTTATTCGACAGCACCCCTACCGGGCGCCCTTCCAACGTTGGATCAAAGACGCGCTCACAACTGACATAAAAGTTGTTGCAGTCAACGAGTGCAATCACGGCAGTGACCTCAGCAGATTGTGAATCACATCGGTCACCACGCCCCAGACTTGGGATTCGCGACCATCAAGGGGTATCGGCTTGAAATTAGGGTTGCTTGCTTTGAGGTAAGTACGTTGGCCAACGCGCTCCAGACGCTTAACGGTCATTTCCCCATCGACACAGATCACCACAATTCGACCAGGCAGCGCTTCCAGGCTGCGATCCACCACCAATAAGTCCCCAGGGTGGATGCTGTCTCCGATCATTGAATAACCTTCGGCACGAGCAAAATAGGTCGAGGCTGGGCGTTTAACGACGTAGCGGTGCAGATCAAGCTCGGTATCCAAGTGATCATCGGCGGGCGAAGGAAACCCGGCGCGTACGGCGGTTGAATAGAGCGGCAAGGGTAGTGACGAGGCCATGGCATCTGCCCGGCCCAGTAGTGAAACGTTCAATGACATAATAGGCTCCCTCTTTTACTGTATTTATGAACAGTATCAGTAAAGAGGCTTATCGAAGCAACCACTCAAAGGTCAAAGCCAAAAAATTACAGATCTATATCACTCCTATGAATCCTGCACACGGGATCACTTTGACGCCTATAGGAGTGTTAGTTATGTCCCCGCCTTGCCTACGCTGTGCAGCCGCTTGCACGTTTAACCTTGAAACCGCCCAACGCATCGGCACCGTTGGCAGCAGCCTCGTGGGTGGAGCCGTTGGGGCGTGGCGGGCGTCCTATACCCCAACGTCCCCGTTATCGGATGCCTCCTCCCGCTTCCCGTTAGCCAAACTGCCGGCTGCCGTGATGGGGGCTGTTTCCGGCAGTCAAGCAGGCTTGCGTGTCGCAAAGGTGTT
Organism: Halomonas sp. AOP13-D3-9; assembly: GCF_052379125.1. Lineage (NCBI taxonomy): Bacteria > Pseudomonadati > Pseudomonadota > Gammaproteobacteria > Oceanospirillales > Halomonadaceae > Halomonas > Halomonas sp. AOP13-D3-9. The sequence continues at coordinate 48,347 of NZ_JBQSYH010000013.1, forward strand.
CTTCACACAGAAACTGCCACCCGGTGAAGGAACGCCCTGGCTGTGCGTATCTTGTGGTCATACCTTCCGGTAATTAACCCGTCCCTTCACCGCACCTCGCTAATGTGTACCCACTAAGCGACATACCCCTTACTTTCCAACCATAAAGCGCTGGCGATTAACGTCAGCGCTTTTTTATTGCTAGGAGTTTTCACCATGGCTCATCTCATTGAACAAATGGCTTACGTCGGCGCAACCCCGTGGCACGGTCTGGGGCAACAGCTATCCCGTCAACAACCGCTAGAGGTCTGGCAGCAACAGGCCGGTATGAACTGGCACATTGAAGAAGCCCCGGTACGCTTTATTGCCGAGGGTGCCAGTCACCTGGGCAGTATCCACTCTTTCCCCGAGCAGAAAGTGCTCTATCGCTCGGATACCAAGGCGCCGCTATCCGTAGTATCCCAGCGATACAAGGTGGTGCAGCCCGAAGAGATACTGGAGTTTTACCGTGACCTGACAGAGTACGCCGGGTATGAGCTGGAAACCGCTGGGGTACTGAAAGGCGGGCGTAAGTTCTGGGCCTTGGCGCGCAGTGGTTTAAGCACCTCCCTGAAAGGCCAGGATGAGGTCAACGACTACCTACTATTGGCAACCTCCTGTGACGGCACGCTGGCCACCATGGCGACACCCACCACGGTGCGGGTGGTGTGTAACAACACGCTGCAGATTGCGGTGGATGGCACGTCGCAGGCAGTGAAGGTACCCCACCGGTCGGAGTTCGATCCACGTGCGTTAAAAAGCCAACTAGGTATTTCTGTTTCCCAGTGGAATGACTTCATGTACCGCATGAAGGCCCTGGCAGAACGTAAGATCGATCATCGCGAGGCGCAGCAGTATTTCCAGTCAGTGCTCTGCGGTATCGATAAGCCAATCGAAGATCCTTCCAAGCTGCCTAACTATCGGGCGCTCAACAAGGTACAGAAGCTTTACCACGGCGAAGGCCGCGGCTCCCACCTCGACACGGCCAAAGACACTGCCTGGGGTCTGCTCAATGCCGTGACCGAGTACGTGGATCACGACAAGCGGGCTCGCAGCAACGATACCCGTCTGGATTCCGCGTGGTTTGGCCAAGGGGCGCAGCTGAAGCAAGAGGCGCTACAAACGGCCCTTGCCCTGGTGAGCTGACATGCTGTTTCTGATCATTCTAATGCTGATTTTCCTGGTTTTTGTCTTACCCCTCATTGGATAGCGCGATAAGCCCAGCCACTAACAGGCTGGGCTTTTTGCTTTTACGTGGAGCACATCATGGCCTCTCTTAGCCCCGATTTAGATATCGCCTTAACCCAACTGACCGAACGACTGCTCACCCAGGATCAAACCTATGCCGAAACCTACGTGATGGCAAAAGGACAGCTGTATCGCACCGAGCTGCACCTATGCCCCGTTCCCCCGCACGAACTTCCCGCCGATCTTTAACCCCTATTGAAGGAGCCTTGTCATGGCCACCAAAGCTAATGTGGTAAATCACGAGACGTCTGCATCCTCTTTACAAGCTGTTCCTGGAGCATCCCCGCCACACCTTGCGGAAAGTACGGCCATCATCCAGGTGATAGAACGTGCGGCACTCAACCCGGACGTCGACATCGATAAGATGGAACGCTTGCTACAGATGCAGGAACGGGTAATGGATCGCCAGGCCATGATGGCCTATAGCGCTGCCATGGCGGCGATGCAGACCGAACTGCCCAGCATTGAAGAGCGCGGGCAAACCAACAACGGCTGCTACGCCACGCTGGAAGATATCGTCGATACCGTGCGCCCCATCATGCAGAAACACGGCTTTGCGGTGAGCTTTCGTATTCAGACGCAGGAGCGTGGTATTGAGGTGACCGGTGTGCTGATGCATAAGGATGGCCACCGTGAAGAAACCAGCATGTTGCTACCTGCCGACATAAGCGGCAACAAGAACGCGGTGCAGGCGTTTGGCTCTTCCACCAGCTACGGCAAGCGCTACGTACTCTGCGCCCTACTCAACATCACCACAAGGGGCCAGGATGACAATGGCAAGACCAGTACCAAAGTGGGTATCAAGCTAGTAACGCCCTTTCAGGCCGGACAGATCCAGCGACTGATTAGCCAGTGCCCCGCCACGACCCAGGAATGGTTCAGTGGTAAATACGGTTCAGCCGTGCAAGTACCTCAGACTGACTTCGACAAGCTACGCGCCTCACTCTCTAAACGGGCGGTTAAGTAATCCACGCTCTACCCCTTATGACAGGAGTCTTTAATGCAACTGCTTACTATGGAGCAAGGCACCCCAGAGTGGCTGGCGGCGCGGCTAGGTCGCGTCACCATGTCGGAGCTAAAGGTCGTGCTGGTGAAGGGTAAAGGCCCAGGCGGGTTGAGTACCGGGGCGATTACTTACATGCACCAGTTAATCGGTGAACGCATTACCGGGGAGCTGGCCGAGCCGTTTCAAGGTAACGCGCATACTCGACGAGGCCATGAGTTGGAAGGCTTGGCACGTGCGCTTTATTGCGATGCCACAGGCGAACCCCAGCCCCAGGAAGTGGGCTTGATCCTTAACCATGGCGTGGGCTACTCGCCCGACAGCCTAGTAGACGCTAACGGTCTGTTAGAAATCAAAACAAAGCTACCTAAGTTCCAGATTGAGGTACTGCTCAGCGGCGAAATACCTGATGAGCACGTGCCCCAATGCCAGGGCGGGCTATGGGTCAGCGAACGGGAATGGATCGACTTTGTGAGCTATTGGCCAGGTATGCCGCTGTTTATCAAACGTGCCTACCGTGACGACATTATGATCCGCACCATTGCCGAGCGGGTAGAACGATTCCATGAGGAGATGGAACGTCGCATAAACCAAGTGATGGCTGCGTGACGCGACGATTCCATAGATACACCAACCGATCATTAACGACATAGACGCCGGGGCCACCACCCCGGCGTTTTTTATTTTTTGGAGACAACCATGACACACGCCAAACTCAAAGCTGGGGAAGTGGCTGGTACCTATCACGTTACCTCGCCAGTGACTGAAAACGATATCATCACCATGGCCAAGCGCTTCGCAAGACGCAAACTCGCTAAAGGCCGCAAGATCACGCAGCCTTCCCAGGCGTTTGAGCACCTGCAGTTACTGCTTCAAGATTACGAGCACGACGTGTTTAGCGTGCTGTTCCTCGATAGTCAGCATCGCGTTATCCGTTTTGAAGAGCTATTACGTGGAACCATCGACGCGGCCAGCGTCTACCCACGTGAAGTACTAAAAGCCGCCCTTACCTACGACGCTGCGGCCGTTATCCTCGTGCACAACCACCCAAGCGGAGATCCCGAACCCAGTGAGGCCGATAGGCGTATTATTGATCGCCTAAAGGAAGCCTTGGGACTGATGGATATACGTGTGATTGATCACGTGGTCGTGGGAAGTGATGGGTGTAAGTCGTTTTCGGAAATGGGGTATTTATAGGCAACTGTTGGGATAAAATGGAACTGCCCAACGAGGCAGCTCTCGTAATCAGGCAAGCTTTATTTTTTGGTTAAGAGGGCAAACAGCCAAGAGCAGACTATCAGGTAGTACCAATATAACTTCCGGCTCAGCGGCTGACAAAATGGCACTGATTTTGCTAGAGCAAAAGCTGTGACGCTTTTGGCAGTTCGACAGCAGCCGATTTGATATCAATTAGTATATAGCGTCTCGGCCCTTTTCGGTGAGGAAAGCCTTATCATCTTTTTCTTCAAAATAGCCTTCTGAGATGAGTGTGTTGAGTGCTGGCTGCAACGCCTCTCGCTGTTTCGGATTAAAGCTCAAGGTTCTGTGCAACAAAACCCTTATTGGCAGAACATGCCCTGTATCTAGCCTCAAATCAGCAGCGAGAGAAAGAATATAGCTCTTCATTTCGTCTTCAGGAGATAAATCAGCTTCCCTTATATTTTGTTTCATGTCAGATATTTTCATTATTTCTCCTTACGGTATTTTAGTTGAGCATATAACGCTAAGGTTATGGGCGGCTTTGGAGCAGGGCCAAAGACGGCGCGTAGCGATCAGGCTGACCGCCAAATTATGGTTCAGACTGCTGTATAGTTCATGTAACGCATCACAAAAGTAACCAATAGGCTTAAAAATCCCAATCCTGCTAACGGCCCCTTTTCTGTGCTCGTTAAGACCATTGTTATCCCCCTAAATACTCCTCCTAATCCCAGAGGAACCAGCAACGGAAATACTATGTTCATTAGCGTTATTAAACCTCCAGCGACAAGCATCAAATACACTAACCCGGTGACAAGGATAGCCTCAGCGCGCCACTCACCGTTAATCGAGGAGCCAAATCTGAGCACGAAGTAAGCAAGTCCGAAAGCGATAAATGAGGCAATGATTTTTGGAAGGCTCACTTTCAAAAAAACTAGTGCCCCCGATAGGTCTTCATCGACTCTTCCTTGAACACCAGAAAAATACTCGCTTAGTACACCATTCATGTGCTCGCGCCACGACTTTGGTGTGAAATAATCCCACCCCATCATTACTCCCGCAGCTATTTGAAAATACAGAATTGTCAGCTCTTCAAACGGCACTTAAGCTCTCCTTCAAATATAACGCTACACATAAAGCCTATCGAAATGCGCGTAACGATTCTTTTCTTATATATATGATTGTTAAGTTTAATTTACTATGCCCTTGAATTGCCCTTCAAGACGCCAAACTGTTGATTCGTGATCTTCGAATTTACCACCAACTTCTAATCCGGTCTTACTAATAGCTACCTTTAAGCCAGCATTGACGCCAAAATCATCTTCGTAGGATACAGACAGGGAAAAATCCTGGAGACCATAATTTATTCGGCCTTTGGCGATAGACTGCCAAGTTGGTTCATGTTCATACCAAACCAAATCGTCAGGGATCGATGGTGTTACAGTTCCTGATAGCCTAGCTTCAAAAAGTAGTCTTGAGCCAGAATTTGATGATGACGAAGCTTCAGCACTTACATTACTTTCAGCTTCCCCTAGTGGGACTGAAATACGGCTAGAGAAATCTCTTGACCAACCGTTAACGTGCTCAACGCGAATTGAAGTTGCTCCTAAGCTCATAAGCAAATTAATTGCTTCACAAAACTTATGTTCAAAAGTTACGCGGTGAAAATCAGCCAAAGTGTAATAAACATTAGGCAATGCGGGATGCCCTATGTACAGGACACCATCACGAGGATGGCCCGGTGGAAATGATAGTAATTTTGCCGTCGTACTTCCAACCGGTAACACTAAAAGACCATTATCTCGTGCACGCCCCCATGCCTTTATAGCCTCGCGAGTTACTTCTGCTATAGTTCTACCTAATGGAAGAGGAATAACATCAAAAACGATCGCTTCAGTAATTTTTTTCCAATCAAGACCATCTTGACGAACTTGAACAGCTTTTCGTTCCTCCTGCTTCGCTGCTTCCACAATCACATCGTCAGTAACAACAATCAATTGTCTGCTCGAATAAGGCAGCTCCAAGAAGCAAGAAGAACTGTACTCAATGTGACTCATTTTTATGAGCTCCTATTATGTTTAATGCTCAACTTAGCGGCACCCTTGCAATGGAGGCGAAGCTGCAATGTAAAGGGCGTCTACGGGCCATCGGCCGCGTACTACAGCGACTTGTTACACATTGCTAAGAATAATGAATTTATCTTTTCCAGTAAAAATAGAGCGCCTCATAAATATCTCGTTGACCATCCATAGTTCTACTACGCCTTGAGATATAGCTCGATGTCTTCGAGTTGATCTTTGAATACGAAACACATGAGACCACAATTTTCGAGGCCGATATCTCGCTGATCTTGTTTTCCTTATTCAGATCAATCCCATCTTCTACCACGAAGCATGCCTTATCTGACGTAAGCATCTCCATTTCGGCTGAAATCCAAAGCCAAATGTCACAAGACATGCTGGGCAGGTTGTTGATCCCCACCTTAATGGCTACGATCCAAGCTCCATTCCTGAACAACCTAACTGGTAGAGCGCTTTAAATTTTATTTGCCTAATAGTATATTTTTGCTATAACAAACCACTCATTTACCAATGAGTGGTATTTGACTAATTTTTTATATCAGTAAAGCGTTTAGAGTGTGAAGTTCTTACCTCTGTGAACAAGCAAAATGTTCACACACTAGGTCTAGTGTATTAACCCAAAATTTCCATAGTTTCATCAATGTAATCTTCGAATTCACCGTTGTATTTTTCAAGAAATGATCTTTTTTTAGTATTATTTCCAATGCAAATTAGTTTTGCATTTTTATTGAAGTGCTTTTCGTTATATGTCGCAGCTGAGTTAGCATTGCTTTTAGAATCCGCTATAGAAACTATTAGCTGCTGATCCACTGAAGCATTATTCTTAATAAAACTAAGTATCTCATTCTTACTTTCATCTTCAAAGTCACCTTCGAATATAGCGTCAAGAACAAAAGGAAATACGTGTATGTATTCAGTTTTCTTTATCATCTCAACAAATGAAAAATTGTAAGCAAGGAGAGTTTTAAGAAGCTCCACACCTTGCCTAGGAAAAGCAGGAATGTCATACAACAAATAGAAACATTCATCTTCAAATGGTTTTATTTTTAACTCTGAAACATGCTTTTCAAATATAGACTTAAAGGTGTAACTAGCACTACGCCTTTCTCTTTTAACGATCTCGTCAGTCTTGAATTTGCTGAGCTTACCTTCAACTTCATATATTTTTGATGTGATTTCGCCTAGCCTTCTCTCCAATTGTACAGATAGTTTGACGCTTACTTTGTTATTTAACCATGATTCCAGCGTGACATTATCCACTTTGTATTCTAAAAGCTCATAGTATTCTTTTTCAACGACTTTTTTCTTCTCATTAATTTCATTGATTACAGAGTTTAGCATTCCCTGTGAATCTTTAAGATTTCTAATGTTTCTGCTTAACTCTTCAAGTTGTTGATCTGTGTCATTTAAGTCCTGAAGATAACTATACGTATCTTCTACGGAATGAGATAAATGTTGAGAACATGTTGGGCACTTTGTATCAGCTAAAATATCATTGCTTAAGCTTCGCTTGACTCTACGTAGAACCTTTCTGCTTTCTTCTAACAGTGTTATTTTGTTGCATAAAGAAAGATATTCTTTTTCTAACTCTATTAACTTTGACTTGTTTTCTTTGTAAGGCTTTATATATTCGTTAGTTTTTTCTGCAAACACTTCGTCCTTCATCTTAGCAAGTTTCAGCTTCTTATCATTTTGCTCTATCTTATGAAGAAGTCTAGATTCTGCTTCTAGATCCTTCTTTTCTTTTTCGAGTTGACTTTTCTCTAGGCGATCATAATTATTCCTTATGCCAAGGAAGTAATCAAAGAAATCGTTCTTGAAATTTTTAACGAAATCCAAACCTCTAAATGATTTATGCCGATAAACCCAGCCAACATCTTGCGCTATGTAGTAAGGTAAAAACATTGCTTCAAGTGAAGCTGGTTTGTACTCGTTGTCATATTCTAAATGCAGTGTAAAACCAAACAATTCAGACAAGAACGCTTTTAACTTTATGTGCTCTCTAGATCTGTTGCCGCCGATACCTATAAACTTAATAGGTGGCCTTTTCGCCACTTTTATAGAAACAATTTCATCATCTCTCACAATGGAAACTTTTTTTGAGCTAGAATTGTAGATGGTGAAGTCGAGTCTAAAAATCACACCTTCATTAAGAATCTCTGCAAGCTTTCTCTTTTCATCATTTATGCCAAATGTATAGAGAATCGCCTGTATAAAAGTACTTTTACCAGATGTATTCTTTCCATGAACTATATTGATACCTTCGGCGAATATAGTGTTGAAATATTTCTTTCCCTTGCTGCTATAAGCAAAGAAATTGTTATATTTTACTGAAACGGTCAATTTTTAATCATCCATTTTATTAATTGCTTCAAAGTAAGCAGCATACATCGTTGCTTTTAATGTTTGATCGTCCAAGCTTGATCTAATTTCATTATTAAATTTTTCAACTAGCTCTTCTATGCAGCCGTCTTCGCTAAAACCGTTACATTGAAGATAGTTTAACTTTACAAAATTTAGGATTTTCTGATGTTCAGCTTCATCCTTGCTTTTAAATAGATCAAAAGCCAAAATAAATTTCATTTCAAATGTTTCACGTTCGAATGGTTTAATCCCTAGCTTTTGACCAACTTCTCTTTTATGATCACGCCAGAATTGAAAGGCTTTAGATTTTGTTGTAATTATCTTTATGGCATTATTTATATCTTTGCTTTGTATCTGTTTTGTTTTATCAGAAAGTCTAGCAATGCTTTTTTGATTGTAAGTCAGTTCGATATCCTTAAAAAGCCTGAATATGGATTCTAATGCCGCCTTGGAATCACTAACTTTCCGATCAAAAATATCTTCAATTTTGCTTCTTAATTGATTCTCTTGTTCTTTATTTGTTCTATTAAAGTCTATGTACAAGAACTTCAAATTCTCTAGCTGTTCAAACAATTTGTCGTTATTATACGACTCATGTAATTCAAGCTTGGTAGTTATAGCGTTTTGTATAACTGGGTCTAACTCACCATAAATGACTTCAGAGTTCTCCTCGTTTACAGCATGAGCATAAGTTCTAGTTTGTTTTTTATTGTCAACGAAGCTATTTACTTTCTTTTCGAGTTGTATGTTTGTATTTGATGAGAAGTACAGGTCATGGCTATAGCTGCAACATTTTGGATATTCATCTATAATGAGCGATTTACCGACTTGGAGTATCTTGACTATTATCTCGGCAAGTTCGACACCGATTTTCCAACTACCATTGGATTTCTTTTTTGATTGATAGGTTTCTACTTTGACTGCTTTCCCATGGTCATCAAGATAGCAAAACAGTATGTCCTCCAAATGCTCAAGAGATAGGAAGTACTTCGCTCCATCAAATTTGCTTTGGTAGTTATCAAGTATAATGAAAAGAGCCATGTTTCTCTGCAAAGCAAAGCCTTGTTGTGCTCTAACTCCTGCATTTACGCTTTGATCAACCAACACCATTTCCTTGTTTTTTGCTTTAATTAATTACAATTAGTAGTTTATTCATAACACATATGATAAAAAATTTCAATAATTTCTTCTAGTATATGATGCTTAGTGGATGAGTGCCATTACTTACCGGAGTTAAGCAGTTAACATGCCAAAATTCCCTGCGCTGGTTAAGGCAACAGGGGTGAAGGCTGCTGCTTTTGGATCCTCACCACGCTGCTGTGCCACCACCGCGTATTTAATTTAAAAGCCACACTCTCAGGCTGCCTTTAAGACGAGCACCGAGTCCGCAGGATACTGCAAAAAGCACCTAGCCCCACAGATCGAGAAAGCTAAGCGCCCAGTGTGACGGTTGTTTGTGATGCCTATGGAATCGGCTGAAGCCAACGATTCTGTTAACCTCAGTCAGACTGACTTCAGAGGCTGAAAGTAGATGCACTTTTGCGTTAACAGTTTATTAGTGCGCATGCGTGTTTTTCTGGCAACCAAAACCCTAACAATTTACCTATAATGCTATGAAATTTATAAAAAAAATATCGACTTTGCGATACCCTTGCCGAAAAGGCGCACGCACATTAACATTGTCACTACCCTTTCAAAGTTGCGTATAAGCACAAAATACTTCCCTGTAAATCATTGTTTTAATTAAATTAACAAGATCATTTTTCAGAAATATGAACACTCAACTTACAAACCCAAGTAGAAAATCGCGCATTGTGTGCTTGAGGCTGCCGTAAAAACGTGGCTAATTCTTAAGTCTATTTTGGCTAAAAATCAGATGTATAGAAAACTCACAATTCTTAAGATGACATTAGCGTAGTCGGCAGCCCCTGTCACCCAGCATTTGTAGGTTTAAAGCTTACGTGGAACATATAGTCTTAGGTCTGGACTGGGTAATGAGGTTGCAGAAGCTTAGATAGATGGATGAACTGTCCAAAGGCATCCCGTGCGTTACGAAGGGAGCCGATACACAAGTATGGGCTGAAGTATGGGCTGCTTAAAATAAAGACACAAAAAAGCCGCTGAAATCAGCGGCTTAATCTATATTCTTGGCGGAGGGGGAGGGATTCGAACCCTCGAAGCCTTGCGGCTTACACACTTTCCAGGCGTGCTCCTTCGACCACTCGGACACCCCTCCGCGTTTTGGCGCTGTTGAAAGGCTATACCTTTCGCGACAGAACGGCGCACATACTATGGGCTAAGCCTCGAAATAGCAAGCCTTTTCAGGCCGATTACCCATTCGGTTAGCGTGACGGCAACACCGCGTAACTGCCGCTGGCTTCCAGGCAGAGTGTCTCACCACAATAAAGCCGCTGGATTAGTTCTATACGCCCTTTACCGCGCTCTGCGAGCTTGTTGGCAAGCTGTGCGGGGCCTTCTGGTAGGGCTGGCGTGCATACCAAGCGGTAGTCACTCGTTACCGGCGCAAGAAAACGCTGACTAGCCTCGGCAACGACCACATCCCGCGCAATGCCCCGCTCGCGCAGCCATAGCGTTACCCAGCACCAGCCTTGCAGGGTGGTTTGCGCCGTCAGTGCGCCGCCAAAGCCCGTGCCTTTGTCGTTAAGGTTGGGGGCTAGCGCCAACTGCCACGTTAGCGCATTGCCTTGGCGTGATATTTCGCTAATGCCTAGCGCACTCACCATAGGGATAGCGTCACTCAGCCACTGCTGAAAAGCGGCCAGGTCTTCCGGCTGGTTCTCTGGCAGCGGCAAGCGCGGGTGCGGTATGCCTGGCTGACGGGGTAGATTCATGGCGCCTCCCGCACGCTAGTCCCAACGCTCCAAAAAGTCATCAACCTTATGCTGCGGTAAGGGTTTGTGGCGCCCGCCCAAGGTGCCCAGGTAGATAAACGCGACGACTTCGTCATCCTCATCCAAGCTCAGCCCTTTGCGAACCACGGGATCGAAAGCATATTTCCCGCTGCGCCACATAGCGCCTAGGCCTAGCGCGTGGGCGGCTAGCAGTATACCGTGGGCGGCGCACCCAGCGGAGATCACCTGCTCCATTTTGGGTACTTTTTCGAGTTCGGGCGTGACCTTGGCGATTACGGCGATAATCATCGGCGCTCGCAGCGGTTTTTTGCGCGCTGAGTTGAGCGTTTCGTCGTCGGCGCTGGGATCCTCCTGGAACTCCGCCTCGGCAAATAGCTCTCCTAGCCGCTCACGCCCTTCCCCGCTGAACTCGATAAACCGCCAGGGACGCAGCTCTTTATGGTCGGGCGCTCGTAGCGCGGCCTGATAAATGGCGCTGAGCTGTTCGCCGCTGGGCGCTGGTTCCGTCAGTTTGCCCATCGAACTGCGTTCGTGAAGTAGCGTGAGTGCGTCCATTAATGACTCCAAATCCAATCGTGTGTGGCTACTGTAACAGCGTCATTTATGACATCGCCATTTATAACATCACCGTTTATAACATCGCCTTTTACTGCCTTGCCAGGCGCAGCGGCGTAGGCGGTGTTAACCCAGGCGTTGCCCGCCAGGGGCTAATATCCAGCCCTCCGCGGCGCACGTAACGCGCCAGCACCAGCAACTGAGTAGGCTGTACCTGGGCCATTAAGTCGGTAAAGATATGCTCAACGCAGTGTTCGTGGAAATCCTGGTGCTGACGAAACCCAATCAGGTAGCGCAGCAGCCCTTCGCGGTCGATTTTGGGCCCTTTATAACAAATCAGCACGCTGCCCCAGTCCGGCTGGCCGGTAACGGGGCAGTTAGATTTCAGCAGGTGGGAGTAGAGCGTCTCTTCAACGACCTCATCGCCTACCGTTAAGTGGGCGCTACTAGGCGTGTAATCGCTTACTGCGATATCTAAATCGTCCAAGCATTCGCCTGGCAAGTGATGTGCTGAAAGCTCAGAAGCATCTACATCAAACAACTCAACACTCACCTCAGCTCCTGCCGCAACTGCAAGGTCATTGGCAAGCGTTTCCATCACTTCCTGGCGACTATAGAAACGGGTTTGATTGAAGCTATTGAGGTAGAGCTTCCAGGATTTAGACTCAATCAGATGGGGCGAGCTTGCGGGTAATCGAAAGCGTGCCACGGCGACAATGGGCTTGCCGCGGCTATTTAGCCAGGAGACTTCGAAGGCATGCCACTCGTCTTCGCCTACAAACGGCAAGTCACCCTCTTCTATCCCAAGAGGCGCGCGGTTGGCCGCACGGGGAATCGGATATAACAGCCCCGCGTCATACTGTTCAGGGTAGGCGGAATCGCGCCCTAAAGGCGCATATTCTAAGGTATTAGGGCGATGTGCCATGGTATAAAAGCTCTCTTCTCAATCAAGTTGTTATGCGCTTAGCTGCGAATGCCTTTGCCTCGCTCTAGCATCGCCAGCGCAATGCTAAACAGCACAATAATAAAGGCAAAAACGGCGGCAAGCGCCCAGCCAACGGGAATATCCGACACTCCCAAGAAGCCGTAACGGAAAACATTCACCATGTACAAAATCGGATTGAGCATGGAAACGCCCTGCCAGAAGTCAGGCAGCAGTGAGATTGAGTAAAATACGCCGCCCAGATAGGTAAGCGGCGTGAGAATAAAGGTCGGCACGATGGAAATATCGTCGAACTTATTCGCCAGTAAGGCGTTAATAAAGCCGCCAATAGAAAATAGCGCCGAGGTGAGCACAACGACCAACACCGTGAGCAACGGATGTTCCATGGTCAGGCGGGTAAAGAACAGCGACACCACGGTCACAATCAGCCCTACGCCCAGCCCACGCGCCATACCGCCTAGAATAAAGCCGGCCAAAATCACCCAGTTGGGCATCGGCGATACCATCATCTCTTCAATCGAGCGCTGGAACTTGTTTGAAAAGAAACTCGATGCCACGTTGGAGTAGCTGTTGGTAATCACCGACATCATGATCAGTCCAGGGACGATAAAGTCCATGTAACTGAAGCCGTCCATATCGCCAATCCGCGAACCAATTAGATTACCGAAGATGATGAAGTACATCGCCATGGTGATTGAGGGCGGCAGTAGCGTTTGCGGCCAAATCCGGGTAAAGCGCTTGATCTCTTTTAGCACCAGGGTCCAGAGCGCGATGAGTGTCTGGCTGAAATTCATGCGCGCACCTCTTTGGCTTCATCACTTGAGCTTGCTACGCGCTGGTCAATCGCTCCTTGGCCACTACCTTCCACCATCGACACAAACATCTCCTCAAGGCGGTTGGCCCGGTTACGCATTGATACGACTTCGATGCCCTGCTCACTCAACGCTTTGAACACATCATTCAATCGCTGGCCACGATGGACTAACAGCGAAAGCTGGGTGGGCTCTAGCTGGTGAAGCTCAAAACCTTCGATAGTGGGCACTTCTGCGACTGGCTCAGCCAAATCAATTAGGAACGTCTCAGTATCAAGCTCAGCCAATAACTCACGTACGCTGGTGTTACGCACAATATCGCCATTATTGATAATCGCCACGTTGCGACACAGGCTCTCTGCCTCTTCCAGATAGTGCGTCGTCAGGATGATGGTGGTGCCTTCGTCTTGGTTAATTCGCCGCATATACTCCCACATACTGCGCCGCAGCTCGATATCCACCCCGGCGGTTGGCTCATCCAGAATCAGCAGTTTGGGACGATGCATCAGCGCACGGGCGATCATCAGACGGCGCTTCATGCCGCCGGAGAGCATGCGCGCGCTGCCGTTGCGTTTTTCCCACAAGCCAAGATCAGTCAGCAGCTGTTGAGCACGGGGCAAGGCCTCGCGACTGGTCATCCCGTAGTAGCCCGCCTGGGCGAGCACGATATCAAGTACTTTTTCAAACTGATTGAAGTTGAACTCTTGGGGAACTACACCCAACTGATACTTCGCTTTGGCGAAATCTTTATCGACATCAATGCCAAAGATGGTGACCTTGCCCGCTGTCTTTTGCACCAGCGAACAAACCACGCCTAAAGTAGTGGATTTACCGGCGCCATTGGGGCCCAACAAAGCAAAAAAATCGCCCTGTTGGACGTCGAGATCAATACCTTTGAGCGCCTGAAAACCGTTGCCATACACTTTGGTAAGGCCACGGATCGACAATGCCGGTTCGGCCATGAATATGTCCTGTCAGCAAAATGAGAAGCACGAAAAAGTGCGTTAGAAGGAGAGATATCGGGGCAATCATATGTTTTTTCAAGCCACCCACTGCCGCACATAGCCTGCTATTGGCTAGCGCGCTATCGATTCAAGCGCATATGTACATTTAATGACACTTTGCCACGCTTTTGGGGCAGAAGCCCGCAAACTAATACTTTAGTATTAGCGCCGTGCTATGTAGGGAGTCGGGATAACCACCGCTTGGCATACAAGGGAATCAAGAAAACACATAAGAGAGCTAATCACATAATGAGCGCCACTGTTACTCACCACCCAAAGGCCTTAACCAGCTTACCGCCAGTTGCTTCGCCTAAGGCAAACAAGAGCTTAGCTGCTCTACCCCTTCGTCGACAGCGGCTTATGGGAGTCGTTGTACTCTGGTTGATCCTTGCCATCATGATTGTCGTTAACGCATGGCAAAGTCGTGCCTTACTGTATACCGAACGCGAACAACGCATGGTCACCGCCGTGGATATCGCGGTTTCGACCATGGAACATTTTGACATGCTGGCCCAGCAGGGCGACATCACGTTAGATGAGGCCAAAACCCTCGCTTTGAACACCATTCGCGATGTGCGTTTCGGGGAAGAAGACAATTATCTATTTGCGTTTAGTGGCGACCTAAAAATGCTTGCCCACCCTAAACGAGAACGGGGAGACGATCTGGCCCAGGTCACTGATCCTGAAGGTACGCGTATTTTCCAAGCCATTCTAAATAACACCCGCGGCGCAGGAAGCAGTTTCACTGAGTATTACTCAAATTTTGCCAGAGGAAATGATGCGCAACCATTGGTACGTACCTACGCCGAGGCTTACGAACCTTGGGATATGTACATTGCCAGCGGTGTTTTTATGGGGGATGTTAACAGCGCGATCATGGGTCAGCTTATCGAAAGCGTGGTAGTGGGCATACTAGCTGGCGTGCTCGTCACCATCGCCTTCTGGAGCATGATCTCGTTAATCCTGCGTCGTCTTGGCGGCGAACCTAGCTACGCCGCAAGCGTCGTTGGCCGCATTGCTCAAGGCGATTTATCCGCAACAGTGCTGCTCAGCCAGAACGATACCAGCAGCTTATTGCACGATATCCAAGCAATGCGTGACAAGCTGCGCGAAACCATGCAGGAAATACAGACCACCAGCAGCGCCGTTGATCATAATGCCGGCGAGATCGCCTCAGGCAATCAAGAACTCTCCTCGCGCACCGAGCAACAGGCTGCAGCGCTTCAACAAACTTCTTCCAGCATGGAAGAGGTTACCGCCACAGTGCGCCAAAATGCCGACAGCGTAGAACAAGCCAAAGAGCTGGTACGCAATGCAGGCGAAACGTCCCAAGCAGGCCAACAGGCAATAGGGGAAGCGGTCACCTCCATGCAGGCTATTAACGCAGAAGCCGCCAAAATCACCGAGATCGTGACTCTGATTGATGGCATTGCGTTTCAAACCAATATTTTGGCACTCAATGCTTCCGTGGAAGCCGCTCGGGCGGGCGAACATGGGCGAGGCTTTGCCGTCGTCGCTGGCGAAGTGCGCCAGCTAGCGAATCGTTCAGCCAACGCCGCTCAGGAGATCAAAACGCTGATCGACACATCGAACACACAGGTGAGCAATGGCGCTACGCTGGTCGGCACGGCGAAAGAGCGTATGCAAAAAATTGATCAGCAGATCCAGCAGGTTAATGACTTGTTTACCGACATTACCGCGGCCACCCACGAACAGACACGGGGCATTGAACAGATCAACGTTGCGATTGCTCAATTAGATCAGGCTACCCAGGATAACGCATCCATGGTTCAGCAAACGGCAACGTCCGCCTATGACCTAACCAAGCGTTCACAATCGCTAAACGATGTAGTAAGCCACTTTAAGCTCTCTTACTAACCAGTCAAAACACGTTTTTACGCTCAGGCCTTTTGGCTTGGGCGTATTGGCTATAGCAAAGTTAGATTAATTCAGCGCACGAAAAAAATCGCACAAAATAGGCGATAAAGACCAACGTAAAATAGAGAAGAATGTTCACATGGAGTGGGAAAGGAGATTCGACCGGGCTGGCGCCCCAGCTCACGACCCTTGCTTAACGACTAGGTACTGTTTACATGGAGCGGGAAAGGAGATTCGAACTCCCGACCCTCGCCTTGGCAAGGCGATGCTCTACCACTGAGCTATTCCCGCAACGCAAACACTAGGTTAAAGCTAGATGGCGTCCCATAGGGGGTTCGAACCCCTGTTACCGCCGTGAAAGGGCGGTGTCCTAGGCCACTAGACGAATGGGACTTATTGGAATAGGAAAATAATTTATATCCGATCCCTAAAACTGGAGCGGGAAAGGAGATTCGACCGGGCTGGCGCACCAGCTCCCGACCCTCGCCTTGGCAAGGCGACACTCTTTACCACACCATCAAAACTGGAGCGGGAAAGGAGATTCGAACTCCCGACCCTCGCCTTGGCAAGGCGATGCTCTACCACTGAGCTATTCCCGCTTATAGAACGCTTGCTCTTACTTAACGCTTACCTAAAGTACCGGAAGTGGCGTCCCATAGGGGGTTCGAACCCCTGTTACCGCCGTGAAAGGGCGGTGTCCTAGACCACTAGACGAATGGGACGTGTTGGAGCGGGAAAGGAGATTCGAACTCCCGACCCTCGCCTTGGCAAGGCGATGCTCTACCACTGAGCTATTCCCGCATTCCGATAACCCTGACGACCTCTTATTTTAAAGGCTTAGCCTTAAAAATAAGTGGCGTCCCATAGGGGGTTCGAACCCCTGTTACCGCCGTGAAAGGGCGGTGTCCTAGACCACTAGACGAATGGGACGTTGCAATGCCTCGTCGAGGTGGCGCGTATGTTACTCAGACCGCCTTAAGCTGTCAAGCACTCAGCCCTCATCAAGCTAACTGACCTGCTTTCAACCACCTACACGCTCAGGCTATAGAGAGCGATATAAAGTGCACACCAAGAGTGCCATTTGAGATCAAAAAGCTGCATAACGGTGCAAACGGTTAATTTTGTTGTACTTACTTTGCCAACTTGCAACCTACAAAACCCTTCAAAATCTTTTATTTATAAAAAAATCGATTTTTATGGCACACCCCTTGCTACTCCATTGTGTTCCTTGCTGACCTACTCCCTAATAAATGAGGTGTGCTATGTCCTTATCCCGCCGCAAGTTTCTCACCACGGCAGCTGTCTCCTCCACCGCTGGCTTGGTATTAGGTGCGCCGTCAATTGCTCGTGCGCAGTCAGCCGAAAGCTTTAACTGGCGTATGACCAATGCCTATCCTCCCGGCTCGCCCTTCTACGTGGAAGGCCCAGGCAGCCCCACCGATGTGATCGCCAAAATTAACGCCATGTCCGGCGGGCGATTGAATATTCAGCACTTCTCATCCGGCGAGCTGATTCCTGCCTTTGAAGGCTTCGAAGCCGTTCAAAGTGGCACCATCGAGATGAACGCCGCTAACAGCTACTTCTGGTCCGGCACCACCTTTGCTGCGCAGTACTTCACTACCGTGCCGTTTGGTATGAGCTTTATGGGCCATATGGCGTGGCTTTACCACGGCGGCGGTTTGGAACTTTGGCACGAAGTGTATGAGCCCTACGGCATGGTGGCCTTCCCGCTGAATAATACCGGCGTGCAAATGACCGGCTGGTTCCGAGAACCGATCGAGGACATTAGTCAGCTCAACGGGCTGCGCATGCGCGTGCCTGGCTTGGCGGGCCAAGTTTACTCGTCGCTTGGCGTGGATGCCCGGGTACTGCCCGGTGGCGAAATCTTTCCGGCGCTGGAACGTGGCGTGATTGATGCAGCTGAGTTTGTGGGGCCCTTCCAAGACCGCCGTATGGGGCTACATAACGCTGCCAAGTTCTATCACACCACCGGCTGGCACGAACCTTCTACCACTGGCGAACTGCTGATCTCGAAATCACACTGGGACAGCCTGCCCGAAGATCTGCAGATGATTGTGAAAAGCGCCTGCATGGCCGCCTGCTTAGAGAGCGTAACCTGGTCGGAAGCCGTGAACGGTGAAGCCATGACCGACCTGGTAGAGAACGAAGGCGTCACTGCCAGCATGCTGCCACAACCGGTGATTGATGCGCTGCGTGAGGCAACGATGGACACACTTTCCACCGAAGCCAACGCCGACCCGCTGGTACGTAAAGTGCACGATAGCTATATGGCGTTTAAAGCCAATCATGATCGCTGGGCAGGCGCCAGTGAACGCGCCTGGTTAAACGACATTATCGGAGTCTGATATGCGCGCCGTGGCATGTTTTGTCCACGGAGTTGAGGCGGTGGTTCGGCTTTTTGGCTGGGTCGCCGCCTGGACCTGCGTGGTATTAGTCGGATTAGTCGCTGGTGACGTATTGATGCGCTATGCGTTTAGCGTTGGCGCGGTATGGCTCCAGGAGCTGCAGTGGCACCTGATCTCCCCTATCGCACTGTTTGGTATGTCATACCTACTGCTGATGGGTGAGCAGGTACGCGTGGACGTTTTCTATGAGCGCTTTCCCGCGGGTCTGCAGCGGGTAATTGAGGTGATCGGCGGGCTATTACTGCTAGTCATGGGGCTGTATATCGCCTGGCTGACGCTGCCCTGGATCGCCCAGTCGTTCGCCCGCGGCGAAGCGTCACCCAACCCCGGCGGCCTACCTCTGCGCTGGCTGCTCAAATCGCTGATTCCGTTTGGTTTTGTCCTTCTCGCGCTGCAAGGGTTGGCCCACGCGCTGCGTCAGGCGTTCGCCCTGCCCACACGAGGTGAATAACGCATGTCTCCCAATGAATGGCTAGCGATCGGCATGATCGTGGCTTTTTTCGTGTTTCTGCTGATTGGTATTCCAGTAGGTATTAGCATCGCCGCCACGGCCTTTTTCTTTGGCTATATCGGCTTCGGCCCAATGCTATTTAACCTGCTGCCATCGCGTATCTATGGGGTGGTGACCAATTACACTTTTATGGCGATACCGCTGTTTGTGTTTATGGGGGTGATGCTGGAGAAGTCGAAATTGGCTGAAGAGCTGATCGACGTGATCGGCCACTTGTTTGGCGGTATTTCAGGCGGCATGGGGGTGGCGATTATTTTAGTTGGCGTTTTGTTAGGCGCCGCGACGGGCATTGTCGGCGCCACCATCGTCACACTGGGCCTGCTCACCCTGCCGACGCTGCTTCGCCGGGGCTATCCTAAAACACTTGCCACCGGCATGATCTGCGCCTCGGGTACCTTGGGGCAGATTATTCCGCCCAGTTTGGTGCTGATTCTGCTGGCTGAAATTTTGGGTGAATCAGTCGGCACGATGTTCGCCGCAGCCATGGTGCCGGGGCTGACACTAGCGGCGGTGTATATTATTGCCATTCTGGTAATCGCAAAACTCTACCCTGACCTGATGCCACCGATTCCGGCTGAAGAGCGTGCGGATATGGGGCGCCGCCAGCTGGTTCGCAAAGTTATCACTGTGGTGGGGCCGCCAGTGGGCTTGGTGTTTGCGGTATTGGGCTCGATTATTGGCGGTATTGCGGCGCCTACCGAGGCGGCCTCCATGGGCGCACTGGGGGCATTAGTCATTGTAACGTGCTCCGGACGGTTAACCTTTGCACTGCTCAAGGAGGTTGCCAAAGCCACGTTGGTGATCTCGGCGATGGTGTTCTTTATCTTAATCAGCGCCCAGGTGTTTGGTCTGGCATTCCGTGGCCTGGGCGGCGAGCATTTGGTGGCTCGAATGTTCGACTGGGTGCCCGGCGGCGAGCTCGGTGCGATGCTGTTTATGCTACTGCTGATGTTTGTATTGGGCTTCTTTCTGGAGTGGATTGAAATCAGCTATATTGCCTTGCCGCTATTTTTACCGTTCTTCGTTCAGATGGGCGTTGATATGGTATGGCTGGGCATTTTGGTGGGACTGGTGCTACAAACCTCGTTTCTTACCCCTCCTTTTGGCTGGTCGCTGTTTTTTCTAAAAGGCGTGGCGCCTAAAGAAGTCTCGACACTGGATATTTACAAAGGCGCGCTGCCCTTTATTGGCTTACAGTTTCTGGCCGTGGCACTGGTGTTTATCTTTCCGAGCATTGCCACTTGGCTACCGAACGCGATTGGCTGGTAATCATAATTAAAAAGGACGCTGGATATGCTCCACACTCAACGTAGTTATGGCGGCAGTTGTGTCGCCCCTCATCACCTAGCTGCCAGCGCAGGGCGCGATGTGCTTAAACAGGGTGGTAATGCGGTAGAAGCCATGGTTGCCGCTGCCGCGGCCATTGCCGTGGTTTATCCGCATATGAACGCCTTGGGCGGCGACGGTTTCTGGTTAATTCATGAGCCAGGCAAAGCGCCGGTAGCTATCGACGCATGCGGCCCGGCGGCAGGCTTGGCCAGCGCGGATTTCTACGCCGGGGAAACGCAGATTCCCGAGCGTGGCCCTAAAGCTGCGCTTACCATGGCGGGCACCATTGGCGGCTGGCATGAAGCACTGAACGTGGCATCAACATGGGGTAAGTCACTTCCGCTTACCACCCTACTGGCCGATGCCATTCATCATGCCGAAACGGGCATTGCGGTTTCCCAAAGCCAAGAGGCGCTCACTGCCAAACACGTAGAGCGTTTATCCCAAAGCCCTGGCTTTAGCGATGCCCTTCTGCTTAACGGCCAGATACCCCGTGAAGGCGAACGGCTGCGCCAGCCGCGTTTGGCCGCCACACTCAAGCGTTTGGCAGAAGCAGGATTAGATGACTTCTACCGCGGCGAGCTGGCCGCCAGTATGGCGCGGGATTTAGAGGCCGTCGGCAGTCCGCTGCGCCTGGCAGACTTTCACGCTTATCGCGCCCAACGGGTCACACCGCTGGAAGTAACGCTTCAGGATGCCACGCTGTATAACCTGCCTGCGCCGACCCAAGGCATGGCCTCGTTAATGATTTTAGGTATCTACGAGCGCCTAAAAGCCGCCGAGCCCAACGGTTTTGACCACCTGCATGGTTTAATTGAAGCCACCAAACGCGCCTTTATCCTGCGCGACCAAAACGTCACCGACCCCGGCCGCGTGCCAACACCGCTGCAAGATTTGCTCAGCGAAGAGAACATTGGCTTAGAAGCGGCTCAGATCGCCCCGCAGCACGCCCTACCCTGGCCCCACGAACCAGCGCCAGGCGACACCATTTGGATGGGCACCGTGGATAGCGAAGGACGTTCGGTGAGCTTTATTCAGAGCATCTACTGGGAGTTTGGCAGCGGCGTGGTGTTACCGGAAAGCGGCGTGCTGTGGCAAAACCGCGGCATCAGCTTCTCGCTTAACCCTGACGACCTGCGCGGCTTAGCCCCTGGTCGCAAACCCTTCCACACGTTGAACCCGGCGCTGGCCAAATTTAACGATGGCCGCACCATGGTCTACGGCACTATGGGCGGTGAAGGCCAGCCGCAAACCCAGGCGGCCGTATTTTCACGCTATGCAATGCACGGCATGCCGCTCCAGCAGGCGATTACCGCGCCGCGCTGGCTACTCGGGCGTACCTGGGGCGAAACCAGCACTAACTTAAAGCTCGAAGCGCGCTTTGACGACGCGTTAGTCACCGCCCTGGCAACGGCGGGCCACGATGTGGAAGTTTTACCTGACGCGTTCAGCGACACAATGGGCCATGCGGGCGGCATTGTGCACCACCCGGATGGTTTAATAGAGAGCGCCCACGACCCGCGCAGTAACGGCGGAGCAGCAAGCTTATAAAAAGCGGACTGATGGTTTTCTTAGCCTTCTTACAGGCTGAACTTGGTTAGATGGCTAGCTGTCACTTACACAAGTGATAAGCTAGTCTGCCTAATAAGCCTCTGAATGATTGAAACCAGAGGGAAAGGAGAACCCCATGGCGAAAATAGAAAAATCCCCCGACGAATGGCAACAGCAGCTAACACCCGAGCAGTACCGCGTAGCGCGTGAAAAGGGCACTGAACGCCCATTCACCGGCGACTATCAGGTGCGCGATGCGCAGGGCATCTATCACTGCGTTTGTTGCCATGCACCGCTGTTTGAGAACGAGCACAAGTTTGACGCTGGCTGCGGTTGGCCAAGCTTCGACCGGCCGCTGGGCACCCGCTGTGTAGAGGAGCATACCGATACCACTCACGGTATGCAGCGAACCGAGGTGGTCTGCTCCCACTGCGATGCCCACCTGGGTCATGTATTCCCCGATGGGCCTCCAGATACCACAGGTTTACGCTACTGCATTAACTCCGTGTCACTGGAATTTCACCCCGACGAGTAATCAGCGTTAAGTCCGGCGGGCTGCTATAATGGCAGCCCGCTTTTTTTGTGCCGTTTTTTTGTGCTTGTAGGAGAGATCCATGCTCGGCTGGTTTCCAGGACATATGAACAAGGCCCGCCGCCAGATTGCGGAGGTGCTGCCAGAGATCGACGTCGTAATCGAGGTACTCGACGCGCGTCTGCCCTACTCCAGCGCCAACCCGATGCTGGCCGAGCTAACGCGCCATAAACCGGTGTTGAAAATTCTCTCCCGCGCCGATCTCGCCGACCCTGAGCGAACGGCCGAGTGGGTGGCCTTTTTCGATGCCCAAGAGAATATGCGCGCCCTGGCGGTGACCACCACCAATACCCGCGAGCTAAAGAAAATCCCCAAGCTATGCCATGAGCTGGCCGGCGCCGTGCGCGCGGACCGGGATGTGCGGGTAATGGTGATGGGCATACCGAATGTCGGTAAGTCCACGCTGATTAACGGCTTAGCAGGGCGAAAAATCGCCAAAACCGGCAACGAGCCTGCGGTGACCAAGCGCCAGCAAAAGGTACGTATTGATGGGCGTGTGGCGCTTACCGATACCCCTGGGGTACTGTGGCCCAAAATTGAAGATCAGGCCAGCGCCTATCGCCTCGCCGCCACCGGTGCCATTCGCGACACGGCCATTGAGTACACAGACGTGGCGATTGTGACCAGCGCGGAGCTTGCAAAACGCTATCCTGAAGCGCTCACCGAGCGCTATAAGCTCAAAGAGCTGCCGCCCTACGCGGCACCCGATATTCCCCACGACATTGATGCGGACGGCCCCAAAAAGCCTGACTTCCTCGCTATTGCTGGCTTTGACGGCAACGCCATTTTGAAAGATATTGCTGCCCGCCGTGGCGGCCTGCGCCCTGGCGGTGCCGTCGACCTGCATCGCGGCGCGGAAGTACTGCTTCACGAACTGCGCGATGGCAAGCTGGGCCGACTCACCCTTGAAACTCCGGCGGATATTCCCCCACCGCCCGAGCAAAACAACGAAGACAATCAAGACCTTTCCGACGCATAATGGTTTGGCAGCCTGTTAGCCGATGACGGCTTGTAGGCGCTTACCTTTTGGATACTTTGGGCCTCTCGCCACTTTTGGATAAACACCTCATGGATACCCCGCAGTCGTACGAATCACAACCGTTAAAAAAATCTCATAAGCTGCACAATGTCTGCTACGACATTCGCGGCCCAGTACTCGACCATGCCAAGCGCCTGGAAGAGGAAGGCCAGCGGATTCTCAAGCTGAACATCGGCAATCCTGCGCCGTTCGGCTTCGAGGCGCCGGAAGAGATTCTTCAGGATGTGATGCGTAATCTGCCCACCGCCCAGGGCTACTGCGACTCCAAAGGCCTCTACTCTGCCCGTAAAGCAATAATGCAGGAGTGCCAGCGCAAGCAAATTCCCGGCGTGGGTATTGAAGATATCTTCATCGGCAACGGCGTTTCTGAGCTAATCGTGATGGCCATGCAGGCGCTGCTCAACGACGGCGATGAAGTACTCATTCCCGCGCCGGACTACCCGCTCTGGACCGCCGCCGCCCACCTTTCCGGTGGCCACGCGGTACACTACCTGTGCGACGAGCAGGCAGACTGGACGCCCGACATGGCGGATATTCGCGCCAAGATCACCAGTCACACCCGGGCCATTGTACTGATTAACCCCAATAACCCTACCGGCGCGGTGTATCCGCCTGCCGTGGTGAAAGAGGTGTTGGCGATCGCCAAGCAGCACAACCTGGTGGTGTTCTCCGACGAGATCTACGACAAGATCCTTTATGACGGCGTCGAGCACACCGCCACAGGCGCCCTGGCGGACGATGACCAACTAGTCATCACTATGAACGGTCTCTCCAAAAGCTACCGTTGCGCCGGGTTCCGCTCAGGCTGGATGATTATTTCCGGCACCCTGGCCAAGCTAAACGCCCAGGACTATATCCAGGGGCTGAATATGCTGGCCTCTATGCGGCTATGCGCTAACGTACCCGCACAGCACGCGATTCAAACCGCGCTGGGGGGCTATCAGTCGATCAATGATCTAATCCTGCCCGGCGGACGACTGCTGGCCCAGCGCGATATTACCGTGGAGAAGCTGAACGCTATTCCCGGCGTCTCCTGCGTGAAACCCAAAGGCGCGCTCTACGCCTTTCCACGCCTCGACCCGAAAGTGTTCAACATTAAAGATGACCAGCAGATGGTGTTGGATCTGCTGCTGCAGGAAAAAATATTGCTGGTGCAGGGCACCGCCTTTAACTGGCCCGAGCCGGACCATGTACGCATCGTCACGCTACCCTGGGCCGACCAGCTTGGCGATGCGCTGGACCGCTTTGCTAACTTTTTGTCCCGTTACCGTCAGTAAGTCAGGAAGATTTAACAGCCTCCATGACTTGAAACTGCCATCAACAGTACGTATCTAAGCAACTATTCCGTGACCCATTTCACTGGCTGCTGTTAAACCGTTTTATAAACGCTTAGGGAGAACCTGCACCATGATGCGAATTCTGCTGTTTTTAGGCACCAATATAGCGGTATTGTTGGTCGCCAGTATTACCCTGCGCCTGCTGGGCGTTGAAGGGTATCTGCGCGGCCAGGGGATCAACTTCACCAGTCTGCTGATTTTCTGCTTTATCTTTGGTATGGCAGGCTCGATTATTTCGCTGTTCATTTCTAAATGGATGGCCAAGCGCAGCACCGGCACGGTGATTATTGAAACGCCTTCCAACGCCACCGAGAAGTGGTTGCTGGATACCGTTGCGGAGCTTTCCCGTGAAGCGGGTATCAAAACCCCGGAAGTGGGCATCTTCCCCGCCCAGCAGTCCAACGCCTTTGCAACTGGCTGGAATAAAGATGATGCGTTAGTCGCTGTTTCAGCGGGCTTAATGAACCGCATGCGCCCGGAAGAAGTGCGCGCAGTACTGGCTCACGAAATAGGTCACGTCGCTAACGGCGATATGGTAACGCTGGCACTGATTCAGGGCGTGGTGAACACCTTTGTCATGTTCTTTGCCCGGGTAGTGGCGCACTTGGTCGATAACTTCCTGCGCAGCCGCAGCGAAGGCGGTGGCGGCCTGGGCTTTATGGGTTACTTCGCAGTGGTTATGGTCGCCGAGATTGTGTTTGGTATTTTGGCCTCGGCGATCGTCGCCTGGTTCTCGCGCTACCGCGAATACCGCGCCGACGAAGCAGGTGCACGCCTGGCGGGCACCAACGCCATGGTCAGCGCGCTGGCACGCTTGAAAACCGAAACCGAAATGCCCGACCAAATGCCTGATACGCTGCGCGCCATGGCCATCACCAAAGGCCAAACGCGCTCGCTGGTGGAAAAGCTATTTGCCAGCCACCCGCCGCTGGATGAGCGCATCAGGGCGCTGAAAGAAGCCGCTTATCGGCAGTAAGTTATCCAGCAGCTGCCTATATTTAAGGCCCGCATCTGCGGGCCTTATTTTGCACTGGGTTTAGCCTAACATCCCTGGGAACAGATTCCCTGAAGACAAGCTTATAATTTGCCATGGGTCTTCAAATCGTCCAGCAACCTCATAGCTCATTGGCTGACCGGGGTGCCCTCCAGAAACTCAGCCCGCCCAGCAACCATCAAGTCGGAAGCCTGTATGAAAGTCTCTGAGCATTTTGCCAAGATGGCTCGGCTTTACTGCGTCCGACTGTACTCGTTTGTTGTATATGCCTTTAATTGTCATCGCAATATTTTTTGCGATATTGAGATGGCGATTGGCGATATTTTTCAAGAAAGGAGTCGTTAAATTGCCTAATACTCCCATACCCAGCCATAAAGGCAATGCTGGAAATCTTAAGCTCACTGTTATCCAACATGCGTTTAGCTTTATGAAGGCGCACTGTCCTAGCTACTTGTAAAGGGCTGGCACCAACATATTGTTTGAACAAACGTGAGAGATGCCGGCTTCCAACGCCCAGACGCTCTGCTAATACTTCGACACTCGCACCATCAAGCGCACCGCTTTCTATAAGTCGCATTGCTCGTTTTACCGTAGTCAAGGTTCCATTCCATGCGGGTGAAAACGGTGCAGCTTCAGGTCTAAATCTCAAACAAGGTCTATAACAAGCCGCCTCAGCAGCTGACGCTGACTGAAAATAGGTTACATTTTTAGCGAGTGGCTGACGGACAGGACAAATAGTTCGGCAATATATTTTCGAGGTTTTAACCGCTACAAAAAATAAGCCGTCATATCTAGGGTCTCTGTCAAGCCTAGCCTTATCACATATATCGAAATTCAGCATTTATATAATGTACAGAATGAATATTTTCATGTCTATTACTCGAATATCTAGAGGTCTGAAAACCGCCACACCCTAAGCTCTGATACTAAATCATTCCGATAAGCACATGATATATTTATCATTATTGTAACATTTAACTGGGGCCTTTTGACGTTTCACTCGCGACCGCGATAAAACGTCAACAGGCCCTAATCTGATCTCTCAATTATCTGCGCTGAGCTTGCTGTCGGTAGTAATTTTCACTAAAAATCCAGTAGGCCAGCAAATACGGATGCGCTTTTCCATACACATCTCTGCACCTCTCACGACAATGAGACAGCTTCACCACTTTTAGCCCTACTATCCTTGGAGATGCCTGCCTTACGACGTTCATTCGAGTCCTCATGGACGTGTCTATATCGCCATGCTTAGCTCGCCACTTGCAGAAGTTTCGTGCTGCCACTTTAGAAATTAGAGTCCGAATTCCGCGAGTAAATTAAATCGAGTCCACTTAAAATTTACCGTCAACCAGATATAGGAAAGTTTTATGTTTAAATCTGATGATCAAAACTTAGCGATGATCGTTGTCGCTATTTCAGGGCTTGTGTGGGGTATTCTCTGGATACCTCTACGCATGCTACATAATGCTGGCATTGACGGACTTTGGACAATTGTTATTTTCTACGCTTTACCAGTAGTTATATTGATGCCTTTTTATTTTTTTCGGTGGCGATACATTATTCAAGGTGGTATTTCTTTACACCTGCCCAGTCTGCTAGCCGGGCTAGGGTTAGTGCTTTATGCAGGTGCTTTACTTTATACACAAGTCATTAACGCAATGCTTTTATATTACTTAACTCCACTTTGGAGCACTTTACTTTCCCGATATTTATTAGGTGAGAATTTTTTTCTTGATCGCTGGATTACCATGATCTTAGCCTTCGTCGGCATCTTGATAACTTTTAAAATAGACACTGGGTTCCCATCTCCCAAAAACATTGGAGACTGGATGGGGTTTGCGTCAGGGGTCGTCTGGGCCTTTGCGGCGGTATACATGAAAAAGAGTGGCGCGCAAAACAATATGGACGTCACGCTGTGTTATTTCTTATGGGGCAGTGCTTTCGCCCTGGCTTTGACACAACTTCCAATGAAGGACGTTCAGGAACCCCCAACACTTATACAGCTATATGAAGTATTTACCTGGCTTATCCCAGTGGTACTGCTATTAATCATTCCACCCGCCATGGCGATATTGTGGGGCGCAGCCGTATTGAGCCCTGGGATATTAGGTATTTTGTTTATGACTGAAATTAGCACCGGCTCAATGAGTGCCGCCATTTGGGC
This sequence comes from Halomonas sp. AOP13-D3-9, assembly GCF_052379125.1. NCBI lineage: Bacteria > Pseudomonadati > Pseudomonadota > Gammaproteobacteria > Oceanospirillales > Halomonadaceae > Halomonas > Halomonas sp. AOP13-D3-9. The sequence goes on from NZ_JBQSYH010000013.1 coordinate 76,266, forward strand.
AGATGAGCCGTTCGGATTACGCGAGATACTCGGGATTACCTTAATTTCTTTAGCGGGGTTGTGGGAACCATTGCGCAACTTGAAACCACTGAGGATCTGATAAGTGATGTTCATTTTCATCCAAATACGTCAGCCAATTCCTTCAAAGCTGAAGCCTGCGGGATAACGCAACATACGCATAATATATTGAAAACTCCTCGCTTAGCTCTCTACCACGAGGCACAGCACTAAGGCCACAGCCAGCGCGCTGGCACGTTTGAAAACCGAAACTGAAATGCCCGATACTCTGCGCGCCATGGCCATCATAAAAGGCCAAACCTGCTCGCTGGTGGAGAAGATGTTTGCCAGCCACCCTCGGCTGGATGAGCGCATCAGGGCGCTGAAAGAAGCCGCTTATCGGCAGTAATTTGTTAGCAGCTATACGTTTAAGGCCCGCAGATGCGGGCCTTATTGTTTTCTTCAACACAACGTCACTTTGCTCAGTGAAGTTGCTCAAATACTTCCGGGTGTTGCTCAGCAATACGCAAAAGGGCAACCGCTGGGCCCTGCGGCTCTCTTCGACCTTGCTCCCAGTCTTGGAGAGTACGTATGCTTACCCCCATAAGACCTGCAAAAGCTGATTGCGTCAGTTTCAGTTTTAGCCGAATCATTTTTGGCGGTGAGGGCTCTGCTAACTGATTAGTTCGCAGAGCTACGTTGCCTTTCTTGAACTGCTTAATTTCATTAATACCGTCGAGAATCTCTGCCCCAAGATTTCTATCAATCATTTTTTATGGCCTCCGCGATCTGCTTGAGCGTATGCCCAGAAATACTGGCGCGCTCCGATTTGCTGTACAGCGTAAGCATCCATATTTCGTGGTCAGACTTCTTCCAGTAGTAGATAGCTCTAATACCACCGCTCTTTCCAGAACCTTCTGATGCCCAACGTACCTTACGCACACCACCCGAACCTTTTATGAGGTCGCCCGCATCCGGCTTCTGCAATAGATACGTTTGCAGCCCACGATACTCCTCATCCGTAAGGTAGCCCGGTAATAGCTTGGTGAAGGTAGACGTTTCGATAAATAGCATCACTGAAATATACGGCTTTGCCGTATAAACATCAAGATTTAGCCAGAGAGTTGCTATGTCTAGTTCGCTAGTAAATTAAGAGCGCTGTGAGCAATTAATCAGTAGCAGCACTTTTTTAGTGCTGGTTCTCATCGAAGCGGCTATTGACGCTAAATCCCGCACCACGCAACAGGACTTCCAGGGCTACCGCTTCCCCTGACAGCTGCACGTTGAGCGTAGCGAACTCTCTCCGCAGCGGGTAGTTGGCGCGGCAGTCGTCAAAGCCTTTGCGCATACCGTGGTGCTGCGTTTGGCGCTGAAGCGCATCGTGGTCGCGGCGAACGTCATACACCGCTCTCATGCAGAGCCGCAGAGCGTCTTCCGGGGGTAGCGCGTGCTGCAGATGTAGCGACGCGAGCACGGGCGGCGGACAAATATCGGCAAACGTTAGCTCGCTTGGCTGACCGCAGTGGTGAGCCAGCGCCTGCTGAATCATCCAGGTGCCGCGCAGCTTGCCATCTAAGCTATGCCCGGCAATATGCGGTGTTGCGAGAGAGACCAGATCACGCAGGCCAGCATCGATATCGGGTTCTTCCTCCCACACGTCCAGTATGGCGCTTATATCGCCCTTGCCCGCAAGGCGGCTACGTAGCGCTAAACCATCCACGCAGTCACCGCGCCCGGCATTGAGCAGCACGCACCCCGGCGCCAGCTCCTCGATACGTTGAGCATTAAGCAGTTGATAAGTAGCGTGAGGGCCTTCGCGAGTCAGCGGCATATGCAGGCAGAGCACGTCACAGCGTTCGATTAGGGCGTCTAAAGAGTGAAACCCTGCCTGGCCCTCCTCGTCAGCCCGGGGCGGGTCACAGGCCAGCGTTGCCACATCCATGGCGTTTAGCCGAGCCTGCAGTCTGCTACCGACATTGCCCACCCCTACAATACCTACGGTACGCTCGCTAAGTGCCCAGCCATCGCGCTCCGCCAGGGTCAGCAGGCTGCTTAATACGTAGTCAACCACCGCTTCGGCGTTGCAGCCTGGTGCACTGACGAAGGCGATATTGCGCTGGGCAAGCGCTGTTTGGTCAATATGATCCGTGCCGATGGTACAGGTGCCAATAAAGCGCACGGGGCTATCGGCAAGCAGCTGATCGTTGACCTGGGTAATCGAGCGCACGATGAGCGCCTCGGCATCCTGCAGGTGGGCGGCGTTTATCTCCCGCCCTGGCACGCGGGTAAGCGTACCGAAATGGCCGAAGCAGTGCTCGGCAGCGGGGATATTGGCGTCGATGACAAGTTTCATAGGCGTTTGGGTATCCGGGCTTTACAATACGCCCGCGACGGCTGATGGGCAGGCGTGTTTCAAGGCTATTTTTAAGGACTATCTTTTAAAGGCTATCTAAGGAGAATGTTGTGATCGTACGCTGGGAAACCAACCATGACTATGTGTTGGTTCATATTCACCAGGATATGTTTGGTGACTGGATTTTCAGCCGCGCTTGGGGCCAAATCGGCACTCAGTTTGGCGGCCTGAAACATCAGCTAGCCGATACGCTGGATCAAGCCCATATGTGGCTGGAGGACGAAACCACCATCCAATCCTCGCGAGGGTTTCGCAAGGTGCTGGAAGTGGCCGACCATACCCCTGAAGGCCAGGAAGCCATGCGCCAGCTTTCACTGCTGGATGTGCTTTAGCCGCCACGTTTAGCCAAGCAGTTTTAGCCTAAGAAACGCCGCCCGTCACGCTCATGGGCGCCTTTAGGCGCTGTGCTTTCTGGCGGTGCGGTAAACGCCGCCAGCGCTGACTCATCCAGCCAGCCGCGTTCGCGCAGCCAGGCACTTAAGCGCTCCAGCTCAAAACCACGATCCAGCTCCTTACCGTCACTGTCCATCAGCACCGGGATACGCACGCCGTAGCGCTCCACCAAGGCATCGTCGTCGCTAATCTCGATATGGTGCAACCATACCTTTTGGTTCGCGAGCGTGGCCACCAGTGACTCTAATTGGGTACACAGGTGGCAGCCCATGGTCGTGTAAAGCGATAGCTGGATCATACTGAAGCTCTCTTCATACTACAGCTCTCCTATGACGCCTTATGGCGAAGTAGAAACACATGGTGCAAGTTCGTGCGCCGCTGGAAATCGGGGTCGAAGCTACGCCCGGTAATGTCCTCTACGGCAAATTGCTCGCTAAGCGCTTCATCCAGTTTAAAGCGCCGCTGGTTATTAGAAAATACCAAGGTTCCACCGGGTGCCAGGCGCGCCATTGCGAGCTCCACAAGCCGCGGGTGGTCACGCTGCACGTCGAGGGTGTCGCGCATCTTTTTGGAGTTAGAGAACGTAGGTGGATCCATAAAGATCAGGTCGAACTCGGCGTTGGCGGTCTCCAGCCAGCGGAAACAGTCGTCGCGCACCACCCGATGCAGTCGCGTATCGAGTTTATTCAGCGCAAAGTTATCCTTGGCCCACTCCAGGTAAGTGTTGGACATATCGACACTCACACTGTCGCTGGCGCCTCCCAATGCCGCCTGTACCGTTGCTGTGGCGGTGTAACAGAACAGATTTAAAAAGCGCTTACCGCTGGCCATTTCGCCTAGCATGCGTCGTACCGGACGATGATCAAGAAACAGCCCGGTATCCAGGTAGTCGCGCAGGTTTACCCATAGCCGAGCGGCGCCTTCCTGCACCTCAAAACGTTCACCGCTGGCGGCGCGTTTTTGGTACTGGGCGCTGCCGGTTTGGCGCTCGCGGCGCTTGATATAGATCTTGCTGGCGTCAACGTTAAGCGCTTCGGGCATCACTTCCAGGGCGTCGTACAGGCGCTTTTGCGCCTGCGCCGGGTTGATCGAGCTGGGTGCTGCGTACTCTTGCACATGCACGCGGTCACCGTAGCGATCAACCGCCAGGGCGTACTCCGGCATATCGGCGTCATAAACACGATAGCTGGTTTCACCGCTCTGCTTCAGCCATTTCTTTAAGCGCTTCTGATTTTTAATCAGCCGATTGGCAAACATCTGCGCATTGTCTTGGTTTTTATGAGCCGCTTGCTCTTCGCCAACCACGTCACTGGGCGCTGCCTCTGCACCACTTTCACGCTGTGCGGGCGCCACATCGCTCGCAGCAGGTGAATGCTCAGCTCCACCAATCTCCATTAATAGCAATTTGGCGTCCAAAGCACCGTTTTTGAGCGCGTACTGCTTGTGCGCACGCATTCCCAGGCGATGGCCGAGATCCGGATTGCCGGTAAATACCGCCAGCGTCCAGCCGGGGAACAGCGCTTTAGCTTTCTCGCCAAGTTGGGCATATAGACGCACCAGCTCCGGCAATTCACCCAGACGTTCGCCGTAGGGGGGGTTGGTGATCAACAGGCCACTTTCAGCGGTCAATGATTCAGGCCGGGTAAGCTGAGCAAGGCTCTGACCATGTAGGGTAATCAGCGCAGGAATACCGGCACGCATGGCATTGGATTTCGCGGCAGTCAGTGCAGCAGGGCTCTGGTCAAAGCCGAGTAGCTGGGCTTTGCAGCGCTTGCGGCCTATCGATGCACGGGCTTCGGCTTCGCGCTTCTGTTCTCGCCACGCATCATCATCGTGCCCCGCCCAGCCGTGAAAGCCGAAGCGTTCACGGTTCAGATTCGGCGCCTGGTCAGCGGCCATCATGGCGGCTTCGATGAGTAGCGTGCCTGCACCACAAAGCGGATCAATCAACGGTTCACCGGCTTTGAGCCTTTCTGGCCAACCCGCTCGCACCAGCAGCGCCGCCGCCAAATTCTCTTTAAGCGGGGCGTGGCCTACGTCACGGCGATAGCCACGGCGATGCAGGCTTTCACCCGAGAGATCCAGGCCAATGGTTAAATTCATCCGGTGCAGGTGGGCGTAAATGCGCAAATGCGGGGTTTTAGTATCAACGTTGGGGCGTTCCTGCCCTGCCATTTGGAGGGCATCAACCACGCCGTCTTTAACCGTTTGGGCACCAAAGCGGGTGTGGCGAATATGCTCGCTACGGCCGTGGAAATCCACCGCCAGCGTGTTGCCTGGGGCTAGGTGTCGCGTCCAGGCGATGCGGGCGACCACGTCGCGCACCTGCTCGGCGGTGTCGATCATCGATTCGCGCACCAGGGTTAAAATCACCCGGTTAGCTAATCGCGACCATAGGCATACGCGGTAGGCGATGGCCTGACTGGCAGTGAAGTACACCCCAGCCACCGTGGTTTTGCCCGGCGTGGCGCCCAGCGCTATGAGTTCATCGTGGAGCAGGCCTTCAATGCCTTTGGGGCAAGTGGCAAGCAAATTTAGCGGAGCGGTTTGGTTCGACTCGATCATGATAATAGCGGCGCTGAAAGGCGCGATATTCCTGTATATAACAAATGAGTTTACGTTTTATGACAAATTGATAGTCGACAGATGACCCCATCATGGTCTAACAATAAGAGAGTAGCTACTGAAAAACGCATGCGTTTCTAGTCAGGGTCGGTTCATCACTAGACCTATGGCTTGTAAGTGTTCTTTGCAAGAGATCGCCGCCCGACTCGTTCAGCCCGTGAGAGCTAGACACTGGGGTTGATGCGGCGTCTCGCTCTTGAAGCAAGCTCTCGGAATAGGGTTGTTTTTCGTTTTCGATAACGCCCTATTTCTTATCAAAGGCTTTCGTGAAAAGAGGTTAGCCAATGAAACGGCAAAAACGTGATCGCTTCCAGCGGGCTTATGTCCACGGCTACAAAGCGGGTGTATTGGGTCGTTCTCGTGACGACTGTCCCAGTCAAGATGTCAATTTACGCGAATACTGGATGAGCGGTTGGCGTGAAGGTCGCGGAGACCAGTGGGATGGCATGACCGGTATCTCGGGCATTCATAAAAATCCCTTAGTCATGGCCTAACGTTTTATTTTTCAAAGTTTTAAAAGAAAAATTTTGAACGAAAGGTTTATAGTGAGCCCACTTTTAAGTGGGCTTTTTAGCTAGCTTTCAGTGCCCTCGCACACTCGCCGACTAGTTTAGGCCCTTGGTAGATCAAACCTGAGTAGAGTTGCACTAAATCCGCGCCAGCCGCAATTTTGGCCTGTGCAGCAGCGGCACTATCGATCCCGCCAACGCCAATAATAGGGAGCGATGGTAAATGCTCACGCAACTGGCGAATAACCCGATTGGATACCTCAAACACCGGCTTACCAGAAAGCCCCCCGGCCTCCTCCGCCTGCGGATCACCCTGCACAGCCTCTCGGGAAACAGTGGTATTGGTGGCAATCACGCCATCAAGGTGGTTGCGCTCAATACTTCCCGCCATCAGCGCCACTTCTTCAGCACTCATATCCGGAGCGATCTTAATCAGCAACGGCACCTTGCGGCCCGCTTGGGCATCAAGCTCTATAGCGCGGGCACGAATAGGCGCCAATAGCGCGTCCAACTGCTCGCCAAACTGCAGACTGCGCAGCCCGGGGGTATTGGGTGACGAGACATTGACGGCAATGTAATCCGCATAAGGGTGCACTGCGTCTAAACACACCAGGTAGTCATCCAGCGCCTGCTCTACCGACGTGGTGAGATTCTTACCAATATTGATGCCGACGATGCCATCGTAGTGTCGCTGCTTAACCTGCTGGATCAGATGTTCCACCCCTTTGTTGTTAAAACCAAAGCGGTTGATGATCGCCTCATGCTGCGCCAGACGAAACAGCCGGGGCTTGGGATTTCCCGGCTGGGATTTGGGCGTGACGGTGCCCACTTCTACAAAGCCAAAGCCCAGCGCACCCAGGGCATCCAAATGGTCGGCGTTCTTATCCAACCCGGCGGCGAGCCCGACGCGATTGGCAAACCGCAGCCCCATCAGCTCGACGGGATTATTGACCGGCTGTCCAAATAGCCGCGTCACGCCGCCCATGCGATGCAGTGTCTCCAGCGCGCTTAGCGCCATGCCATGGGACGTTTCTGGATCAACGCGAAAGAACAGCGAACGGGCAAGGTTATACATAGCGGGTCTCTAAAAACGGGTGCGGGGCTGAAAACGGGCGCCAGTATAACGCAATAAAGCGCGCCCCGGTGGAGAACCGGAACACGCTTTACAGTGGCGTATGAAAAAGCTAGGCGAACCTACGCCTCGCTATCGCTCTCGGCAAGATCGACCAGCTCGCGTACCGCGACGGCAAACAGCGCAAAGCCGCCTTCACTGCCGCCACGCACCTCTTCAATAAGACGACACCAGCGGCGATGCAGGTCAGCGTGCTGATCCAGCCACTGTGCCACCCGCTCCTGAGTATCGCGGCTTCCTGCATCCAGCTTCAGCACGCTGGTGGTCAGCGCAAGCTGCTGGCGCTCGATATCATCACGGAAGGTTTCCCGCGCCTGGGCCTGCCAGGCGTCGCGCACTTCCAGCTGGGTTACCTGCTGAATCATCCACGGCAGTTCCAAGCGGCTGCCAATTTCATATAGCACTTCCGCCACCCGCTGAGGTTTCTCGTTGGTCAGGCGCGCCGCCTGGATAATACCCAGCCCCGCGTAAAGGCTTGATGACGCCGCCAAGGTGGATGCTAAGGCATCCGGCACGCCCGCCTCCAACAGCTCGTCACGACGCTCGTTCCAAGCGCTCAGCTCTTCACCACTGAGTAGTTCACCGATGCCTTCCTGTAACTGCGCTAAGCGAGGAGCAAAGTACTCGATAGTGTCTTGCGTCGAAAGGCCTAAATGCTGACGCACAAACCAGCGTGTGGCTCGGCGGATCAGGCGCATCAGATCGAGCATCATCGAGTACTGAATACGGTTGGGCACCTGATTGTCCAGGGCTTCAATTTGCGCCCATAAATTGGGCAAGTTAAAGCTGTCACGGGCTACGATGTAGGCTCGGGCAATGTCGGCACGTCCCGCTCCGGTGGAGTCCATCAGGCGGCGTACAAAGACGATCCCCATATGATCCACCAGATCATTCGCTACCTGAGTGGCGACGATTTCACGCTTAAGACGGTGCTCGTACATTTCATTCTTAAAGCGCTCGACCAGCACTGATGGGAACAGCCGCTCCAGGTGACGGTGAATATATTGATCGTCCGGTACGTCAGAGGTGATCAAGTCACCTTTCAAGGTGCTCTTGGCGTAGGAGATCAGCACCGAAAGCTCTGGCAAACGCATCCCTTGGCCATTACTGGTGCGCTCTTTGAGCACCTCATCGGTGGGCAGGAACTCCAACTCGCGATCAATTTGTCCTGCAGCTTCCAGTTCGCTAATAAAACGGCGGTAAGGGCCCATCGAATAATCGGAAAGGATGGCCGAAAGATCCAGCGCCTGACTCTGGCGGTAGTTATCCAGGATCACCAGATCACCTACCTCATCGGTCATTTCCGCCAGCAGTTCATTGCGCTGCTTGTCGGTCATATCGCCACGTTTGACCACTTCATCGATCAAAATCTTGATATTGACCTCGTGGTCAGAGCAGTTGACCCCGCCCGCGTTATCAATGAAGTCGGTGTAAACGCGTACGCCCTTAGCGGCGGCTTCCATACGCCCGCGCTGGGTCAAACCGAGGTTGCCACCCTCGCCAACCACACGGCAGTTTAAGTCATTACCGTTGATGCGCAGGGTGTCGTTGGCTTTATCGCCCACATCAGCGTCGGTTTCGTCGGAACCCTTCACGTAGGTGCCAATACCGCCGTTCCAGATCAAATCCACTTTGGATTTGAGCATGGCGCGGATCAGTTCATTGGGCGACAGGCGCTCTTCCTTGATACCAAATACCTGCTGCATCTCCGGCGTGATGGCAATTGACTTGGCGCTACGGCTAAAGATGCCGCCCCCAGCGGAGATCAACTCCTGGCTGTAGTCTTCCCAACTGGAGCGTGGCAGTGCGAATAGCCGTTTGCGCTCGGCAAAAGTGGCCTCGGCATCTGGGTTGGGGTCGACAAAGATATGTAGGTGATTAAAGGCGCCGACTAGCTGAATCTTGTCAGACAGCAGCATGCCGTTACCAAACACATCGCCAGCCATATCGCCGATCCCCACCACGCTAAACAGGTCGCGTTGGGTGTCGAGATCAAGATTTTTGAAGTGGCGTTTAACCGATTCCCAGGCACCGCGCGCGGTGATACCCATTTTCTTGTGGTCATAACCATTGGCGCCGCCAGAGGCAAAGGCATCACCCAGCCAGTGGCCATACTCAATGGAAATTTCGTTAGCGATATCCGAGAAGGTAGCGGTGCCTTTATCGGCGGCCACCACCAGATACGCATCATCCGCATCGTGGCGAACCACATTTTCCGGCGGGACTACGTCCCCCCCCACCAGGTTGTCGGTGACATCCAATAGCGCACGGATAAAGAGTTGATAGCAGGCAATACCTTCTTTCTGGACAACGTCACGGCTGGCATTTTCCGGCATGCGTTTACACACAAAACCGCCTTTGGCGCCGACCGGCACGATAACCGCATTCTTCACCTGCTGGGCTTTCACTAGCCCCAGCACTTCGGTGCGGTAATCTTCAAAGCGATCCGACCAGCGCAGACCACCGCGGGCCACTTTGCCGCCACGTAGGTGCACGCCTTCTACCCGCGGCGAGCAGACAAAAATCTCAAACATCGGCCGCGGCTTGGGCATACCGGTGACTTTAGAGGGCTCGAGCTTGTAGGCGATGTAGTCTTTAAAGCGCCCACCCTCGGCAAGCTGGTAGTAGTTGGTCCGCAGGGTGGCGAGGATCAGCTCCATAAAGCGGCGCAACAGCTGGTCGTCGTTAAGGCTGGCGACGCCTTCCAGGCGCTCGTTCAAGCTGGCGATACACTCGTCAGTGGCATGGCTCTGCTGCTCAGGATCAAAACGCAGCCGGAAGAGTTCAACCAGCTCGCGGGTAATGGCCGGGTAGTTGGCCAGCGTGGCGGCAATATAGTCCTGGGACATGCCGAAGCGGATCTGCTTTAGATAGCGAGCGTAGCCGCGCAGCATGGCCACTTCGCGCCAATCCAGCCCGGCGCCGATAATCAGGCGGTTAAAGGCATCGTTATCGGCTTCGCCGGTCCAGATGCGCTTAAAGGCTTCGGTGAACACATCGCGCATATCGCCCAGACTGACATCCGCACCGCTGTGCTCAAGCTCGAAATCGTGGATCCAGTAGCGCTGTTCAGGGGCATTGATATCGTAGGGACGCTCGCCAATTACGCGCAGACCAAGATTTTCCATCATCGGCAGCACGTCAGAGAGAGGGATCTGCGTACCGCGGTGGAACAGCTTCAGATTAACCCCGCCGCCCTGCTCTTCCAGCGGGCGGTAGAGCGACAGCGATAAATCGTCGCCGTTGTCCAGCGTCAGCAGGTGCTGAACATCAAACACCGCGGTACGCGCGGAGAAGTCTTCCCGGTAGCTGGCAGAGAACGCCTCGCGGAACTGATCCATAAGCAGATTAGCGCGCTCTTCACCGAAGCCTTCGATCATCGCGCTGTGCAGCTCATCGCGCCAGCTGCGCGCCAGCCGCGCCACTTTGCTCTCAAGGCGTTTGAGGTCGTAGTCGCTGGGCGTGTCGCCATTAAAGCGCAGAATCAACTGAATACGCGCCAGCACCGATTCGGATAAATAGGTATTGAAGTCGCCAAAGTGGGCGTCCAGCTCATCGCACAGCACGTTTTGGATGCGCTGACGCAGGTCCGTAGAGAACACGTCGCGGGGCACAAATACCAGGCAGGAGTAAAACTTGCCGCTGATATCGGCGCGAATAAACAGCCGCACCTGACGGCGCTCGCGGATATTGAGAATGCCCAGCGCTGTACTCGCCAGTGACTCGGTATCGATCTGAAACAGGTCATCGCGAGGATAGACTTCCAGCACCTGGAGCAGTTGCTTGCCGTTGTGGCCTTGGGGGTTGAAGCCGGCAATGTCCATCACGGCTTTGAGCTTGCGGCGCAGTAGCGGAATATTGCGCGGCGATTCGTTATACACCGTAGAGGTGAACAGACCAAAGAAGCGCCGCTCGCCAATCACATTGCCGTCGTCGTCGTAACGGTCAACGGTGATGTAGTCTGGATAGGTAGGGCGGTGCACCCGGGAGTGATGGGCGCTTTTGGCAAACGACAGCAGCTGCGGCACCAGCACATAATCGTTGTGCTCATTCACGCCCTCTTCGGTACGAATGCGCTCGCAGTAGCGCGGCTGATCCAGACGGAACACGCCCAGTACGCTATCGGCATCGCGCTGCAGCTCATGGCCTTCCAGTAGGTACTCATCGTAGCCCAGGAAAGTAAAGTTATCTTTGAGCATCCACTCCAAAAAGGCAATCGCCTCTTCGTGGTCGTCGGGGTCGATCTGCGGCGGGCAGTTTTTCTCAAGCTCTTGAATCGATGCGGTAATTTGCGAGCACATAGCGTCGAAATCACCCACGGCGGTACGTACGTCGCGGAGCACTTCGTGCAGGTTGTGCTCAATCTTCTCAAGCAGCGCCACATCAGTATGGCGGTCTACCTCAATCACGATCAGCGACTCGCGGGCTTCAGGCGCGTTTTCATCCCTGGGCGAGGCCAGCGCCTGTAGCTGATGACGCTCATCACGGGCGACTGCCAGCACGGTGTTTTGAATGGCGTGTACCGTTAAGCCGCGGCGATTGAGCTCGATGCGCACCGAGTCGACAAGAAACGGCATATCTTCATTCAGCACTGCTACGAAAGTATGCGTCGACTGCCAGCCGTGCTCTTCAAAATCCGGGTTAAATACCCGTACCTTGGGGCTTTTCGGATCGTGATGCTGCAAAAACTGCCAAATCGACAGCGTCGCGCCATACAGATCGTCCAGGCGACGATCTACCAGGTCTTCCACCGGCACGGTGGCATAAAAGTGTCGAGCAAAGGCGTCCACAGTGGCGGCGCGTGCGGGGTCTAACCGCGCGTTTAGCCGCTCCTGAAGCTGCTTCAAAAGATCTTGCCGACTCTCTTCAATCGCAACGTAGTGCATCCATCACCTCGACTGCATAGGCCACTAAACGGCCAAAAAACGAAGGACAATAGGCCTTTAGGCCAACATAACGGCTAGCTTACGCTACCTATCGTCGCGTCCCTAATCACCTGACGTGTTGTTCATGACGCATACCGTTTACGCATTAGGTCGAGCGCTTACTCGACCTCGCGCCGCTTTAACAACACCCCACACTCACAGTGGTCAGTAAATGGAAACTGGTCAAACAGCGCAAAGCGTTCTATCCAATGGGTGTTGGTCAGTATGGTCAAGTTTTCAGCCAACGTGGCTGGGTTGCATGAAATATAGACGATCTGGGCATACTCGCTGAGTTGCTCACAGCTCTGCGCGTCTAAACCAGCACGCGGCGGATCGACCAGCACGGTAGAAAAATCGTACTCATCCAAGGCCATTTCCGCCACGCGCCGCCCGGCTTTTTCGCCCTTTAGCGCCTGCGAAAACTCCTCGGCTGACATACGACCAATCTGCGCGTTCGTGACGCCATTGGCTTCCAAGTTCACGTTGGCACTGGCCACCGACGTGCGGGAAATCTCTGTTGCTAACACGCGGCGGAAGTTATCGGCTAGGGCAATGGTAAAATTGCCGTTACCACAGTAGAGCTCGACCAGATCGCTCTTTTCGCCACTCTCTTGCTGGCCAGCGGTGACCTCTCGCGCCCAGCTAAGCATTTTCTGGCAGATATGCGCATTGGGCTGGGTGAAGCTGTTTTCGACCTGCTGGTAGTGTAGCGTTCGGCCATCCACCTCCAGCCGCTCCCAGACGTGGTCACGGGTCAACACAAGGCGCTGCTTGCGGGAACGACCAATAATCCTAATGCCCAGCTGTGCTTCCAGCGCCCGCGCCGCTTGCTCCCACTCTTCGCCTAATGGGCGGTGATAAATCAGCGTTACCAGCGCCTCACCTGACAGTGTGGTTAAAAACTCGACCTGAAACAGCTTGCGGCGTAGCTCGTCAGACTTAAGGCAGGCCTCGCGCAATTGCGGCATAAGCTGGTTAATGCGCTCGCTGGCCACCGCGTACTGATCTAGCCGAATCACCCGCTTGTTCTTTGGGTTCTCAGGGTCGACTTCGAACATGGCATAGAAGAGATCGTCCTCTTCGTGCCATATGCGAAACTCGCAGCGCTGGCGGTAATAACCCGGCGGCGATTCAAACACCTCTAACGCCGGTGGCTGGAAAGGGGCAAAGGTACGTTCCAGGTAGTCGCGCTTGGCGGCTAGCTGCTCAGCGTAGCGCTCAGGTTCTACAACGGGGATAGCCAAGGCTGCTCCTCTTTATATTTTGATCAGAAGTAAATAACGTTCAGTCGCCCATATCCAGCCATTGGGACGCCTTAAACCCATAGCGGGCGAAACCAGCGGTCAGGTTGGCAGCGGGTGCCGTGGTAAAGCAGCGGCCATCCTGTTGACCGCTATAGAGCTCATCAACCACTTGCGCGACCCGGCGGGCAATCGCGTCGCCGGAATCGATCCAGTGCAGCGGCACAGGGGCCAGCTGGGTCAGCCAGGGCTTTAGCAGCGGGAAATGGGTACAGCCCAGCACCACGGTATCCAGGGCCTGATAGCCAGCAGAAGAGTAGTCAGACGATAAACAGTGAGCAGACGATGAAGGTGTCGAGGCATGCCATAACGGCGCCAGGGCCGCCTGCATACGGTCAGTATTGGGGCTTATACCCGCCAAGTACGCTTCTGCTTCGACGACCAAGGCATCAGCGGCGACCCGAGTAATGACGCAATCACCGGCAAAGCTATCAATCAAGCGCTGGGTGTAGGGCCGGCCTACCGTGGCTTTGGTGGCAAGCAGCCCAATATGGCGTGTCTGGCTGATCGCCGCGGCAGGTTTGATAGCAGGTACGGTGCCCACAACGGGGATCGTTAACCGCGCGCGCAAATTTTCCAACGCCAGGGTGCTCGCGGTATTACAGGCAACGACCAAAACACTCGGCTGGCATGCTGCCACTGCGGCGCAACACACTGCCACGATACGATCAGTCAGCGCTGCGTCTTCGCGCAGTCCATAAGGCAGCCAAGCGTTGTCGCAGGCGTAACACAGCGCAGCATCAGGGTAGTGTTGGCGCAGGGACTGCGCCACCGACAGGCCGCCAACGCCGGAATCAAAAATTAACACGGGCCCTTTCATGACTCTGCCTGAAAAAAACGGAGCCGCTAGTTTAGCATGCTCCGTCATTTTATTAATGGCCGTTAGTGCGCGGCGAATGCCGCTAGCGCTATAACACGGGCACGTCGGCCCCGCGCAGCTCGGCGTAGAGTTCGGGGTAGGCTTGCTGCAAACGCTCTAACTCCTGCTCAGCGCCTGCTGGGAGCGCCTGACGCAGCTCTTCCATGTCCTCGGGGCCAAAGTGTTCATCAATCAGCGGGAATAGGCCTTCACGCTCATGGCGCAGATAGGCACGGTGGGCTTCTAAATAGGCTTTCAAATCATCGGCAAAGCGATCCATTGGCAGGACATTATCCATCAGGATCATGTCAATATCGTTGGACAGACGCTGGAGACGTGGCTTTAACTCACGATAGTCCTCGGCCATTTGTTCAGTAAGCGCAACATGCTCAGGCGCCTGGGTTTGCAGGCGTTCGACACAGACGCGCTCCAGCGGCGCGGCAAAACCATCCATGTAGGACAAAATATAGTCGACAACCTCGCGCATCAGCTGAAAGTTGGGTCGCTCGCCCTGGACAAGGGTTTTCTGCTTGAGCTGCAGTACATGGAGTAACCTCGCCATGTTGGCATGATCTAGACGCAGTTGGTTTAACATCGAACTGTCTCCTTTATTATGTCATGCCTACCGTCGAAGCCTTGGTGTTAACGGCATGCGATCATAAGCGCGTGGGGTTATCATAAACAATGCCCCTCTAGCGTTATCCTAGCAAGTGTATCTTTCTGATAGGTTACGCCAAAGGTAGTTCGCTAAAGCGCGATTTGCCACCCACACTTGTTGGCAATTTGTTGCTCAACGTACTGATTTATAACGGAAGCTTACATGGATCTTTTCGATAGCGCCCAGGCGATACCCGCCGACGATGCCCCCTTAGCCTTTCGTATGCGTCCACGTCAGTTGGAAGATTACGTGGGCCAGCAGGCGCTGGTGGGGCCAGATAAACCTCTCCGCCGCATGGCGGAATCGGGCTTGGTGCGCTCAATGATTTTATGGGGGCCGCCGGGGGTTGGTAAAACCACCCTCGCAGAGCTGTTAGCCAGGGCCTCCCAGGCCCATCTGGAACATCTCAGCGCAGTGATGGCTGGAGTAAAGGAGATTCGCGCCGTGGTCGAGCGCGCCCAGCAGATGTCCTCTACAGTCATTCTCTTTTTAGACGAGATTCATCGCCTTAACAAGAGCCAGCAGGATGCCCTACTGCCCCATGTGGAGTCGGGCCTGTTGACGCTGATTGGTGCCACCACCGAAAACCCCTCCTTCGAAGTCAATTCGGCGCTGCTTTCCCGCGCGCGGGTTTACGTGCTGAAATCGCTCACTCAAGACGAACTGATCACGGTGATGCGCCAGGCCCTTAACGACGTTGAGCGCGGGCTGGGCAAGCGCGATATTCAGGTGGATGACGAGGTATTAACCGCCCTGGCCCACGCCAGCGCAGGCGACGCCCGACGGGCGCTGGGGCTTTTAGAAACCGCCTGCGATTTCGCTACCCACGAAAACGGCCGTGAAGTGCTTCATAAGGAAGTGTTAGCCGATGTGATTGGTCATCAGGCCAGCTCCTTTGATAAGCAAGGCGATGCCTATTACGACCTGCTCTCAGCAATTCATAAGTCGATACGCTCTTCGCGCCCCAATGCCGCGCTGCTGTATATGGCGCGCTTTATCCAGGGCGGCGGCGACCCGCTGGACGTGGTGCGCAGGCTGACCGCCATTGCCTCAGAAGATGTCGGCAACGCCGACCCCCGCGCGCTACCGCTGGTGATTGCGGCCTGGGATGCTTACTTACGTTTGGGGGATTACGAAGGCCAGCGGGCGATTGCCCATGCGGCGATTCATTTGGCAGTGGCGCCCAAAAGCAACCGCATCGACCGCGCCTGGAGTGAAGCTAAACAGTATGTGCGCCAGCAGCCCCAGGTGGACGTGCCCACTTACCTGCGCAACGCGCCGACCAAGCTGATGGAGCAGTTGGGCCACGGCGAGGGCTATCGCTATGCCCATAACGAGCCTGACGGCTACCCGGCGGGCAGTGCCCACGACTGTTGGCCTGAAGAGCTGCCTAAGGCCGACTTTTTCAAGCCAAGCGCCATCGGGCAGGAGAAACGCTTTGGGGAAATTATGGCGTGGCGGGAAAACCTCGATCAGGAAGCAGATCAGGCGCCCTAAGGCGCCTGATGGTTATTGCTTAACAACCAATCTCTATAAACAACTTACCGCTGACTACCCCCTTCGGTGCCTTGATCACTGCTGATCGCGCAATGAATTGCGCTCCTACAACACCCTGTGCCTGCACCCAGCCAATGCAGGAGCCCGACTTGTCGGGCGATCAGGCTATCTAGAAGCAATGACTCTCGGCACCCCGATCACTCTGCTGATCGCTTCTTCGTTAAAGCTCTTCGCGAATCACATCGGTGCCTTCGGGAATCTCGAAATCAAACATGTCTGACGCAATCTCACCATTGAGGGTAATATTGCTAAACGTAATCGAGGTGCGCTGGCCGGTGCTGTCCATCATCCACAGTTCGCTTAACTCTTCACCTTCAAACACCATGCTCAACTCTTCAAACAGCGTGTCGGCAGAGATAGGCACCAGGGTAAAGACATCATCTCCCCCATCCTGCTCGTAGAAAACCTCATAGCTTTCGGCTAGATCATCTACGCTTCCCGACAGCAACAACGCCGGGGTATGGGTGACCCGATCATCCATCTCTTGAACGGTGACCTGTTCAAGGTCAGGGTCGTACATATACACATCTTCACCGTCGGACACCACGGTTTGAGAGTACGGCGCTTCCACTTCCCAACGCAGCATGCCTGGGCGGGATAACCACATATGCCCCCGCGCGCTCTGCATCCGCTCGCCACTTCCATCCAGAATCTGCTGTTCAAAGTCGGCTTGATAGCGCTCAAGCGGATCCAGCCGCTCGGTCAAACGTTCGGCCGCGTCATCCGCAAAAGCGGGAGCACCAAATGTTAACCCCAAAGCGCTGGCCGCAAATGCCAGTTGTGAAGGACGTTTTGTTTGCGTATCGCGCATATGATCTCCCTAGGCAACCGTTGACAGATAACCGTTGCTAAATAACGAAGCTTGTTAAAAATAACTGAGGCCGGTGTAAACGCTCATGCCTCACTCGGAAACGTAACAGTCAGACGTGAAAAACGCCGTGGGGTTTCACCTACGGCGTTACTTTCACGCTTATTGCATAATTGCGCGCGGTTAGTGGCCCACCGGCGGCGGCGCCAGCACTTCCCGCGCCCCGTTGGAACCCATGGACGTCACTACGCCAGCGCCCTCCATAGCCTCAACCAAGCGCGCAGCTCGGTTGTAGCCAATTTTAAAGCGCCGCTGCACCGCAGAAATCGAGGCTTTGCGTGTTTCGGTGACAAACTGGACGGCCTCATCGTAGAGCGCGTCCTGCTCCGCATCGTCGCCATCGCTCCCTTCAGCCTCAAGGCCGGTTAGGGCATCGGCAGAGACGCCGCCAGAAAGAATCTCTTCGATATACTCCGGCGCACCACGACGCTTCCAGTCATCGACCACCCGATGCACTTCGTCATCATCCACAAAGGCACCATGGATGCGGTTAGGCGGCCCAGAGCCCGCGGGCAGATAGAGCATATCGCCATGCCCCAGCAGGCTTTCGGCGCCGCCCTGGTCAAGAATGGTGCGCGAATCGATTCGAGATGAGACCTGAAACGCCATCCTTGATGGTATGTTGGCTTTAATCAAGCCCGTCACTACATCCACCGAGGGCCGCTGGGTCGCCAGAATCAAATGGATACCGGCAGCGCGGGCTTTTTGTGCCAGGCGCGCAATCAGCTCTTCGACCTTTTTACCGACAATCATAAACATATCGGCAAACTCGTCGATCACCACGACAATGTAGGGCAGTTTCTCCAACACCGGATGGGGCTGGTGCACTTCCCAGGGCTGCGGCTCCCAGAGCGGGTCGGCCACTTGAGCCCCGGCGCGCTCGGCTTCATCCAGGCGACCATTGAAGCCCGCGATGTTACGCACCCCCATGGCTGCCATTAGCTTGTAGCGGCGCTCCATCTCGGCCACGCACCAGCGCAAGCTGTTGGCCGCCTCTTTCATATCAGTGACCACAGGCGCCAGCAGGTGGGGTATGCCGTCATACACCGACAGCTCCAACATTTTCGGGTCGACCATGATCAGCTTCAGCTCGCTGGGCTTCGCTTTCAGCAGCATCGAAATCAGCATGGCGTTAACGCCCACTGATTTACCCGACCCGGTGGTACCCGCGACTAGCAGATGGGGCATCTTGCCCAGGTTAGCGACCACGGGGCTGCCGCCAATATCCTGGCCAAGCGCCATGGTCAGCGGCGAGGTCTCCTGTTGATAGCGGTCGGAGTCGATGACTTCGCGCAGCCGGATCATGGCACGGTTGGGGTTGGGTATTTCGATCCCCACCGTGGGGCGACCGGGAATCACCTCGACCACCCGCACGCTTTTGACCATCAGTGAGCGTGCCAGGTCTTTGGCTAGGTTACTGATTTTAGACACTTTGACGCCCGCGGCAGGCTTAATCTCAAAGCGCGTAATGACCGGCCCAGGCCAGGTATCGACGACTTCTGCCTTGACGCCGTATTCGCGCAGCCGCACTTCAAGCAACTCAGCCATATCGGCCAACTGCTGGTCGCTGTAGTTGGGCTGATAAGGCTCTGCTGGCGTCAGCAGTTGCAGGCTCGGCACGTCGCCTTCGGGCTCGTCAAAGGTCTCAAAAGCAGGCCGCTGGCTCTGCAAATGCTCCACGGTCCATAGTGCAGGTCCTTCATCCGCTTCTGGCGTGCTCTCGTCGGGCGCGAAGGTGGGCTCCTGACGGGCTGCCGGGGTTGGCGTAGGCGGCGCATTGCCTATCTCTTCATCGTCCAGCTCTTCATCATCCAGCTCTTCATCGTCCCACACTGGCTCCGGGACGACCTCAGCCACCCGTTCAGGTCTACGGGCAGGTTCAGGTGCAACAATGCGTTCAGGCGCACGCTCAGCCTCGCTAACACGTTGCTCGGCCTCGGTGGGGACTTCGTCGTCGACAAAAAAGCGGCTTTCCGCAGGCGCTGGCGGCTCTTCTTGACGCGTCGCACGCAGCGGGAAGGCAGTGTCGGCTTCTTTGGGCTCTTCAAACGCAGGTGTCTGCGTCTCAGCCACCGCTGCCGGTTTCTCAGCCTGGACAAAGGCATTTTCGCGCGGCGCTGCTGCCTTTTGCGCGCTGCTATCGGCTGGCTCCGCGGCAGGTGTAGAGGTGTTAGGTGTAGAAGCGATAGGTGCGGGCGTTTTAGCTGGCACATGCTTATTGCTTGAAAAAGCCGCCGCTTCCCAGGGAATCGAAGTGTCCGTGGTCTCGCTGCTTTCTGACGTGCTGCCCGAAAGCGGCATAGACAAGCCTGGCTCACGGCGCTCGCGACCGCTAGGGCTTTTGCCGACGGGCTCCGCCGCAGGCACAGCGTCGGGCTTAGTCTCCGCGGGTGCGGCTTCAGGCGCTACTGGAGACTTACTTTCAGGCGCTAGTGAAGACTTAGCTTCAGGCTGTACTGGAGACTTAGCTTCTGGTTTCGGCGTAGGCTTAGCGGCGGCTTTAGCAGCCGCACGTTGCGCTGCGCGCATGCGGCGAGACTGCCGACGCGCCGATAACCAGCTGCCCAGGCGACATAGTCGCTTGCCGAGTTCATCCGCCACCTGCAGCCATGACATACCGCTAAACAGCGGAAAGCCACTTAAAATTAACGCCGCGGCGATTAGCCCCACGCCGCCACTGCTTACCAGCGGCCTAAGCGCGCCGACCAGGCCTTCGCCCAAAATACCGCCAGAGGCGTAAGGCAGCATGCTTTCAGGGTGATAAAAGTGCAGCGCCCCCAGCATGGTAGTGCCAAAAATAAGCAGCACCAAGCCGCCCGCGTGCACGGCAATCGCCACCGGGTCGAGCTCAAAACGCACCTGGCGCGAGCGAATCAGCCACCAGGCGGCAAAACCAAACATGCCTGGCCACCACAATGCGCTGGCGCCAAGCAGTGAATAGAAGACATCGGCTAGCCAGGCGCCTACTTGGCCCATCCAGTTACGAACATCGGTTTCCGGGCCCTGATAAGACCAGCCTGGATCAGACGGGTGGTAGCTAAATAGCGCTAATAAAAAAAATACACACAGCGCCAGCAGTATTACCACTACGCCTTCGCGTACGGAGCCTTGTAAGCGCAGGCCAAAACGACGAGCCTTATCCTTTGCGGCGTTAACACGCGCAGAAGAAGCCGATGATGGTGTTTGACGCGCGCTACGCTGCGTTCGCTTGTTGACTGCTTTATTCACTTTCAAGCGACTCTCCCTTTACACCTCAATGGCGTCTTTAATCCACTTGCGAGTTTGCATGATACCGAGCATCCTTCCGCCGTCACAGAGCACGCTGCAACAGGAGCAAGTAATGCTACCCTGGCTTTCCTCGCCACATCCTACATTTCCAGCTACGCATAACGCCCTAGAGGCGCCCAATGGCCTGCTGGCCGCTGGCGGTGAGCTCTCTCCCGCCTGGCTGGTAGAAGCCTATCGGCAGGGCATATTTCCCTGGTTCAGCGACGACGACCCCATTCTGTGGTGGAGTCCAGACCCGCGCATGATACTCCTACCAGAGCAATTTAAGCAGCGTCGTAGCCTAACCAAACGATTACGGCATGGTGGCTTCCATGTCACCCTGGATCAACACTTCGACCAGGTAATTCAGGCCTGCGCCGCCCCACGTGGCGAAGAGGCGGGCACCTGGATCACGGATGACATGTGCGACGCCTACAGCCTGCTGCATGCCTTGGGCATTGCCCATAGCATTGAAGTCCATCAAAACAGTCAATTAGTGGGCGGGCTGTATGGCATTGCCATGGGCCCAGTGTTTTTCGGCGAGTCGATGTTCTCCCGCGCCCCGGATGCCTCAAAGGTAGCGCTGGCCCACCTTGCCAGGGCCATGCGCGAGCACGGTGGCAAACTCATCGACTGCCAAATGCATACGCCCCACCTGGAGAGCCTGGGCGCTATTACAGTCGCCCGCGAGGCATTCATCAACTATCTTAAAAACTGGTTGCCCGAGAAGGCGTTTACGTTCACTTCATCAACCACTGAGACACCCACTGTTCCCGCATCGCTGTGGCTAAACGCGATTGCCGCTGAGGGTAATGCATAGTGACGAACTTATTCTGTTTCAACCCTTTCTTTCAACAAGGAGGCAAGCCGTGAGCAGTAACACTCCGCGTCGCCCGGTGCGGGATTTGCGCTTCTTCCTTACCGTGCCCCATGCCTGTAGCTATCTACCCGGTAGAGAGGCGACGACACTGTTTCTCGACCCTCAGGAGTCGCCAGTCCCAGGTGTCTATGACTCGCTGGCGCTGTTAGGGTTTCGTCGCAGCGGGCGCCATTTATACCGCCCTCACTGTGAGGGGTGCAACGCCTGCCGCTCGGTGCGTATTCCCGTTGAACAGTTTGCGGCTAACCGCACGCAACGCAAAATTTGGCGCCGCAACGCCGATATTAGCGTGCGTGTCGTGCCCGCTCACTTTGCATCAAGCCACTACTCGCTCTACGCTAACTACATTCGCCAGCGCCATGCCGACGGCGATATGTACCCGCCCAGCCGCGAACAGTATCGCACTTTTCTCACCCTTGATGAGCCCTATGCCCATCTAATGGAGATGTACCTCGACGACGAACTGGTCGGGGTAGCCGCTTTTGACCAGTTGGAGCATGGGCTCTCGGCAATCTACACCTTCTTTGCCGTGAGCGAGGCCTTAGACAAGCGTTCGCTAGGCACTTTTGCTATTCTCCAGCTCATTGAACTCAGCCGAGAAAAAGCGCTGCCGCACCTTTATTTAGGGTATTGGATCGAAGAGTGCCGTAAGATGCGCTACAAGCAGGCGTTTGCGCCGTTGGAAATCCTTGATGGGCGCCATTGGCGGCCGTTAATTCGCTAAACATGCCAGCTTTTTTGCCTTGACGGCGGGCTTACGGCACAATATAGCGCTGTTTCTTGAGCGCCCACCTAGCGGCACTCAAATTCTGGCCGGTTATTACATCACTAACTCATAAGTGAGGACATGCCTATATGGCACGCGAAGATCATATTGAAATGGAAGGCGTTATCGTCGATACCCTTCCGAACACCATGTTTCGGGTTGAGCTGGAAAACGGTCACGTTGTTACTGCTCACATCTCCGGCAAAATGCGCAAAAATTATATCCGCATTCTGACCGGCGACAAGGTAAAAGTAGAGCTGACACCGTACGACCTGTCCAAAGGCCGTATCGTATACCGTTCGCGCTAAGCCCTCAGCGGGTTGATGACTGCTGACTAAGAACGACAACGCCCCGTCAAAGACAGGGCGCTGCGTTTTTGTGGGTACAACATAAGTGATGGGCTTTAATGCGGCTTAGCGCCCTTTTCAGGGCGCGTCTGCCATTTCAGTCTCTGTGGAAAGGTGCAACTCGCCCTCCTCCAGGCTGACGTGAACAATGCCGCCCTGGTCAGCCAGCTCGCCAAACAGAATCATCTCGGCTAATGGCTTCTTCAGCTTCTCTTGAATGAGGCGCGCCATTGGGCGTGCACCCATGTCAGGATCGTAGCCTTTATCGGCCAGCCAATCTCGCGCCATATCGTCCACATCCAGCTGAACACGCTTCTCATCCAGCTGCGCCTGCAGCTCAATCAAGAACTTGTCGACGACGTTGCGCACCACCGAAACCGGCAGCGAATGGAATTGAATAATGCCATCCAGACGGTTGCGGAACTCCGGCGAGAAGGTCCGGCGAATCACTTCCATGGCATCGGTGGAGTGGTCTTGATGCTGGAAGCCGATTGAGCGGCGCGATGCCTGCTCAGCACCGGCGTTAGAGGTCATGATCACGATAACGTGGCGGAAGTCCGCTTCACGGCCATTGTTATCCGTTAAGCGACCGTGATCCATGACCTGCAGCAGCAGGTTAAAGACTTCCGGATGCGCTTTCTCGATCTCATCCAGCAGCAGCACGCAGTGCGGCTGCTTAGTGACCGCTTCCGTCAGCAGACCACCCTGGTCGTAACCAACGTAACCCGGGGGCGCACCGATCAAACGCGATACGGTGTGACGCTCCATATACTCCGACATGTCAAAGCGCACCAACTCGATGCCCATAATATGCGCAAGCTGCTTGGCCACTTCGGTTTTACCCACCCCTGTGGGGCCAGCAAACAGGAAGCTACCGACGGGCTTATCGGGGGATTTAAGCCCTGCCCGGGAAAGCTTAATGGCCGCTGAGAGGCTATCGATTGCTTCATCCTGACCAAACACCAGCATCTTCAGGTCACGATCCAGCTTCTCTAGCAGCTTGCGGTCAGAGCTTGAAACACTCTTCGGCGGAATACGCGCAATCGATGCCACCACGGCTTCCACTTGCTCGACGTCGATGGTCTTGAGGCGCACTTCCGGCGGCAATAGACGCTGGTGAGCGCCCGCCTCATCAATCACATCAATCGCTTTGTCGGGCAGGAAGCGGTCGTTGATGTAGCGATCCGCTAAACGTGCCGCGCTCTCAAGCGCGCCATCGGTATACTTCAGTTCGTGGTGCTCTTCAAAGCGTGAACGCAACCCTTTGAGGATTTTGATGGTGTCGTCGACCGACGGCGCCATCACATCCACTTTCTGGAAGCGCCGCGCCAGGGCACGATCTTTCTCGAAGATACCGCGGAATTCTTGGAACGTGGTCGAACCAATGCAGCGCAGCTCGCCCGAAGAGAGTAGTGGCTTAAGCAGGTTAGACGCATCCATCACACCACCAGAGGCGGCGCCTGCGCCAATCACCGTGTGGATCTCATCGATGAATAGCACCGCGTTAGGCTGCTTGCGTAGCTCGCTCAGCAGGCTTTTGAGGCGTTTTTCAAAGTCGCCACGGTACTTGGTACCGGCCAGTAGCGCGCCCATATCCAGCGAATAGACCACCGCATCGGCAATAACGTCGGGAACATCTTCTTCAACGATACGCTTGGCCAAGCCTTCGGCCACCGCGGTTTTACCCACGCCTGCCTCACCGACCAACAGCGGATTGTTCTTGCGCCGCCGGGCCAGAATTTGCACCACGCGCTCAAGCTCGTGGTCACGGCCAATCAGCGGATCAATTTTGCCCAGCCGCGCCTGCTCATTTAGGTTGGTAGCGTAGCCCGTGAGCGGATGCGCAGCGCCCTCATTGCCACCCTCTTCCGCGTCTTCGCTCTCTGACGAAGAAGGAGCGGGAGACGGCCCGTGACCAGCCACTTTGGAGATACCATGGGCGATGTAGTTGACCGCATCAACCCGCGCAACACTCTGCTGTTTAAGGAAGTAAACCGCTTGGCTCTCTTGCTCGGAGAAGATCGCTACCAGCACATTAGCGCCGGATACTTCACTTTTACCCGATGACTGAACGTGGAAGACCGCCCGCTGTAAAACACGCTGAAAACCAAGCGTGGGCTGGGTCTCGCGATCACCCTGGCCTTCTGGAATCAGTGGCGTGGTCGAGTTAATAAAATCCTGCAGATCGGACCGCAGCTTGTCGAGGTTCGCCCCGCAGGCCTTCAGTACGTCTACCGCTGAGGCATTATCTAGCAACGCTAGCAGCAGGTGCTCAACGGTCATAAACTCATGGCGCTTTGAACGCGCCACGGTGAAGGCCGTGTTCAGGGTCATTTCAAGTTCTTTGCTCAGCATGGCAGTCCCCTTTTCGCTACTACCTAGGGCGTATCGCCACCTAGGGCTTGCGTCGGATCAGTTTAATCGACCGGCACTCTCAACATCGGGTACAAATGGCACGGTTGCAAGCCTCACCGCCAATTATTTCTCAACGTTTTTAATTGGCGGCCTCAATATCACTTATCAACGGATGCTCACACTCCCGGGCATATTCGTTTACCTGATAGCTTTTGGTTTCAGCTATATCCCGCGTAAATACGCCGCAGGTGCCCTTTCCTTGGGTATGTACGGCGAGCATAACCTGAACGGCTGTCTCGCTGTCCATGTTGAAAAAATCTTGCAGCACTTCAATGACGAACTCCATCGGCGTGTAATCGTCATTGTGAAGCACCACCTTATAAAGCGGCGGTTGCGCCAGCGCCGGTTCTGCTGACTGCACCGCGATATCGCCATCTTCATCGGGCATATTTGGCCGTGTCATCCCCGCTTGTACGGGTAGCATGGCCAAGCATGAACTATCTAGGTTGGGCATAAGCAGCACGGTGGTTATCTCAACACTGACCGCTGGAAGCGTCTACAGGTCTCACGATGGCTAATTGGCTACTAACTTTCACTATTAGCTAAGACGCTTTCGATCAGCAAGGGTTCATGGAAAAATTAAAATATCACAGGGTGTAACAGGGAGTGCAAGAGCGGGTGGAATCGGGTGGAATAGAGAACTTAATACGAAACCCCCGCCCGCCGAGCGGACGGGGGTTAACAAGCCTCATCGCGGGCGGTTGCTATTAGCTCTTAGCGACCATGGCCAGCGTTTCGTTAAGAGTCTTGCTGGGGCGCATAACCTGACCAGCCAACTCAAGATCCGGGTGGAAATAGCCACGAATATCGACAGACTGCCCCTGAACGCTGTTCAGTTCATCGACAATGGTCGCCTCTTTGGCCGTTAGCGCGTCGGCCAAACGACCGAATAAGGCTTGCATCTCGGCATCTTCACTCTGCTCAGCCAAGGCTTCTGCCCAGTATAGCGCCAAATAGAAGTGGCTGCCGCGGTTGTCGAGCTCACCCACTTTGCGCGACGGCGACTTATTGCTATCCAGGAACTTACCGTTCGCCTGATCGAGGGCTTTAGCCAGCATTTTCGCCCGGGCGTTATCGAAGGTGCTGCCCAGGTGCTCAAGGGATGCCGCCAGGGCCAGGAACTCGCCCAGCGAATCCCAGCGCAGGTGGTTCTCTTCCAGCAACTGTTGAACGTGCTTGGGCGCAGAGCCGCCAGCGCCGGTTTCAAACAAACCACCGCCATTCATCAACGGTACGATTGAGAGCATTTTGGCACTGGTGCCCAGCTCCATAATCGGGAACAGATCGGTCAAGTAGTCGCGCAGTACGTTGCCAGTGACGGAGATGGTGTCTTCGCCCTTACGGATACGCTCCAGGGAGAAGCGCATGGCGTCTTCCGGCGCCATGATACGAATATCCAGGCCAGTGGTATCGTGATCTTTCAAGTAGCTTTCGACTTTCTTGATCAACTGAGCATCGTGAGCGCGCTGGGCATCCAGCCAGAAGATAGCGGGCGTGGCGCTTTCACGGGCACGGTTAACCGCCAGCTTCACCCAATCGCGCACCGGGGCATCTTTGGTCTGGCACATCCGCCAAATGTCGCCCTGTTCAACGCTGTGCTCTAACACGACATTGCCGCTGGCATCGGTAACGCGCACCGTACCGTCAGTGGGGATTTGGAAGGTCTTATCGTGAGAGCCGTACTCTTCAGCTTTCTGCGCCATGAGACCCACATTGGGCACGCTGCCCATGGTGGTCGGATCAAAGGCACCGTGCTGTTTGCAATCTTCAATCACGGTTTGATAGATACCGGCGTAGCAGCGATCTGGAATCACTGCTTTAACGTCGTGTAGCTGGTCGTCGGCGCCCCACATTTTACCAGAGTCGCGGATCATCGCGGGCATAGAGGCGTCGATGATCACGTCGCTGGGCACGTGTAGGTTGGTGATTCCTTTGTGGGAGTTCACCATCGCCAAACGCGGACGCTCGGCATACAGCGCCTGAATCTCATCCTGAATCTGGGTCTGACGCTCTTCTGGCAGCGATTTAATCGTCGAGTAGAGGTCACCGATACCGTTATTGGCATCGAAACCCGCCTGCTGAAGATCATCAGCATGCTTGCTCAGCACGTCCTGATAAAACTCGCTGACCACCATCCCGAACATGATCGGATCAGAAACTTTCATCATGGTCGCTTTAAGGTGCAGCGAGAACAGCACGTCTTTGGCTTTGGCGTCAGCGACTTCTTCGGCCACGAAACGACGCAGGGCGTTACGGCTCATCACCGCACCATCGACCACTTCGCTTTCCAGCACCGAGGTTTTCGGCTTGAGTACCGTCGTGCTGCCATCTTTGGCGACCAGCTCAATCTTAAGATCGGTGGCCTTTTCAATTAGCGCCGACTTTTCACTGCCGTAGAAGTCGCCTTCACGCATATGCGCGACATGAGACTTGGAGTCGCTGCTCCATTCACCCATACGGTGAGGATATTTGCGGGCGTAATTTTTAACTGACAAGGGCGCACGGCGGTCAGAGTTACCTTCACGCAGTACGGGATTGACGGCACTGCCTTTGGTTTTGTCGTAGCGAGCCTGGATATCTTTCTCTTCGTCAGTTTGGGGCGTTTCCGGGTAGTTGGGAAGTTTGTAGCCCTGCTGCTGTAATTCTTTGATCACCGCCTTTAACTGGGGCAGTGAGGCGCTGATATTAGGCAATTTAATAATATTAGCTTCTGGGGTCTTGGTCAGTTCGCCAAGCTCCGCCAGGTGATCGCCGATCTGCTGCTCTTTACTCAGATAGTCGGGGAACTGAGCGATGATGCGAGCGGCCAGGGAAATATCGCGGGTCTCTACCTGGATACCAGCAGAATCGGTGAATGCGTCGATAATGGGTAGCAGGGAGTGTGTCGCGAGCGCAGGCGCTTCGTCGGTGAGCGTATAGATGATCTTCGGCGTTTTGGTCATTTTTGCGTTAACCTCTCTCTTTTCGCTGCGGTGGCAAGAAATCTTGAGCGGAGCGCGAGCTCAACGATGGGCGCCCCATTAGGTAGCCGGAGTATACCAGCGCTGCCCTCCATGCGCATGGTCGACATGCCAAAGGCACCGAGTAAATAGAGTATCAACGAGACTTCATGAGCAACCTTTATCTACTGCATAAGCCTTTCCAGGTACTGAGTCAGTTCACTGACCGCGAGGGTCGCCCAACGCTGGCGGACTATATTGATGTCAATAATGTTTACCCCGCCGGCCGGTTAGATTACGACTCTGAAGGCCTGCTGCTGCTCAGCGATGACGGTGAATTGATTCACCGCATCTCTCACCCCCGCCATAAGCAGCCCAAAACCTACTGGGCTCAGCTCGAAGGGCACATTGATGACACGGCGCTCAAGGCGTTACGCCAGGGCATTACCCTTAAAGACGGCCCCACCCAGCCCGCTAAGGCGCGGCGAATAGATCCTCCCACTACCGCGCCGCGCCAACCGGCCATCGACCCCAAGCGCCACCCCTCGACTAGCTGGCTGGAGTTAACCCTCAGCGAAGGGCGTAACCGACAGGTGCGCCGCATGACGGCCCACGTGGGCTTTCCCACCCTGCGCTTGATTCGCATCGCCATTGGCCCATGGAGGCTGGACGGTTTGGCCCCTGGCGAATGGCGTAAGGAAACGCTACACGCTCCTCGATCCGCCAATACGCCTGCTCGCCAGCGAGCAAGACCCACCACAAAGCGCAGGAAGCCCTGATGAGCCTTATTCGCAGCACCGCAGCCTGCGTGATTCAGCAGGGTGAGCGCTTTTTGATGGTAGAAGAGCAGCGCGGCGGCCCGCAGAGCGTGTTTAACCAGCCCGCCGGCCATATCGAACCCGGCGAGGGGCCTATCGCGGCGATTATGCGTGAGGTTCAGGAAGAGACCGCTTGGCAGGTCTCACTCACCGGTTACCTGGGCCTATACGTATTCCATAGCGACGCAGGACAGACATTTCATAGCCACGGTTTTATTGCCGCGCCGCTTGAGAAGCTCGATCTCGCCCTTGACCCCGATATTTTCTCCACCCATTGGCTCACACTTGAGCAAATACGCGCCTTAGATCACCAGTCACGTCTACGCAGCCCACTAGTACTCAAACGTATTGAGGATGCGCTCAGCGGAGCGAGTTATCCGCTAGCGGTTATTCGCGAGTGAAGCACTCGAAGCCATCACCCCCCATCGTGTATAATCCCCACCCAATTGCATAACACTTTTTAGCAAACCACCTTTTGCACACTATTTCTTACTGAGGATGCCGATGTCATCCAATACCCAGCCAGCCAGCGATGGTTCAACCACTACCGAGCCCTCCACTAGCGGCAAAGTCATTGTCGGTATGTCCGGCGGCGTCGACTCGTCCGTTTCCGCCCTTCTGCTCATGCAACAAGGCTATGAGGTGGAAGGTCTGTTTATGAAAAACTGGGACGAAGACGACGGCACCGAATACTGCACCGCTAAAGAAGATCTCGCCGACGCCGAAGCGGTCTGCGCCAAGCTGGGCATTAAACTGCACACCGCCAATTTTGCCGCGGAGTACTGGGATAATGTCTTTGAGCACTTTTTAGCCGAATACAAAGCGGGCCGTACGCCCAACCCGGATATTCTGTGTAACCGGGAAATCAAGTTTAAGGTGTTCCTTGAGTACGCCGAAATGCTGGGTGCCGATAAAATCGCCACCGGGCACTATGTTCGTCAAGGGCATGTCCGCCAAGGCATGAGCGAAAGTCGTCCGCGCCTGCTTAAAGGCCTGGACGGCAATAAAGATCAAAGCTACTTCCTACATGCGGTGCCGGAAGCCGCGATCGCGCGCACCCTGTTTCCCGTGGGCGAGCTGGAAAAACCCGCCGTGCGTGCGTTAGCGGAACAGCACGAGCTGATTACCGCCAAGAAAAAAGACTCCACCGGGATCTGCTTTATTGGCGAGCGGCGTTTTCGCGACTTCCTGCAGCAGTACCTACCCGCCCAACCCGGCAGCATTGAAACGCCGGACGGCGATGTGATTGGCCAACATATGGGGCTGATGTACTACACCCTGGGCCAGCGCCAAGGCTTAGGCATAGGCGGGCTGGCCAACTACTCAGAAGAGCCCTGGTACGTGGCGGCGAAAGACCTTGATCGCAACGTACTGGTCGCGGTGCAGGGCAAGCACGATCAATTGCTCTACTCCGACACTCTGGCCACGGAAGCCATGGATTGGGTGGCGGGCGAGCCGCCGGTTCAGCAGGGTCGCTTTACTGCCAAGACGCGTTACCGGCAAAGCGACTGCCGCTGCGAAATGCGTGTGCTGCCCGACGGCGGTGTCGAGGTTACCTTCGATGACCCGCAGTGGGCCGTCACCCCCGGCCAATCGTTGGTACTTTACGATGGCGACATTTGCTTGGGCGGCGGCGTTATTCGCGCCACCTGGAAGAAAGCCGCGGAGGCTGCTGCATGAATCCCACCACGCCGATTCATCGCGCGCCCGACTCGCCGTCTGCCCGCCAAGCGCTTGCGTTAGCAGGCGTGTTCCAAGCCGCCAGTCTGGTGGACGAACTCGCCCGCACCGGGCAAGTCGACCCGCGCGCCTGGGAAACGCTGATTGAAGCCACCGTGGATACCAACCCGGAGAGCTTTGAAGCTATTTACGGCGGGCACCCCAACAACTTACGCCGTGGCCTGGATACCTTAGAAGCCCTGGTGGGCCGCAAGCAGGCGAACCCGGTGGTGCTGCGTTACGGTTTTTCGCTGCTGATGCTGATGAATAAACTGCGCACCAGCAATGACATGATGGACGCTCTGGGCCAAAAGCTCACCCGCATTCAGGGTCAGGCCGAGCATTTCGGTGCTACCCATGAAAACGTGGTCGCCAGCCTGGGGGAAGCCTACCAAGAGACCATCTCCACCTTTAAAACCCGCATTGTGGTGCAGGGTGACCCCTCGCTATTGCAAAGCCGCATGATGCCCGAGCGTGTGCGCGCCTGCCTGATGGCAGGGATTCGCTTTGGGTTATTGTGGCATCAACAAGGCGGGCGGCGTTGGAAGCTGGTATTCCAGCGCAAAGCGCTACGCCGGGCGCTGGACAGCCTCAGCTGACCGCCACCCAATCGACTATTCTGTTCTCGAACCATCTGGAAACCATGCCATGCAACTCTCCGCTTTGACCGCCCTCTCCCCCGTTGACGGCCGCTACGCTTCTAAAGCCGCTGCCCTGCGCGAACACTTCAGTGAATTCGGCCTGATTCGCGCCCGTGTGATTGTGGAAGTTCGCTGGCTTCAGCGCTTGGCCGAGCACACGAAAATTACCGAAGTGCCGCCCCTCTCGGCTGAAGCGACCGCCTTTCTTGAGCAGCTGATTCGTGAGTTTTCGATCAGCGATGCCGAGCGCATCAAAGAGATCGAGCGCACGACCAATCACGACGTCAAAGCGGTGGAGTATTTCCTCAAAGAGAAAATTGCCGATCAAGCCGAGCTGCATGCGGTCACTGAGTTTATTCACTTTGCCTGCACCAGTGAAGATATCAACAACCTCTCTTACGGCGTGATGCTCAGCGATGGCCTAAACGCCATGCTACCCACCATGCACGAAGTGGCCGACGAAATCGCCAAACTGGCCATCGCCCACGCCGCCCAGCCGATGCTCTCTCGTACCCATGGCCAAACGGCGACACCTACCACACTGGGCAAAGAGATGGCCAATGTGGCCTACCGCCTTAAGCGCCAGTTGAAGCAGATTGAAGCGGTGGAAGTGCTGGGCAAAATCAACGGCGCCGTGGGCAATTATAACGCCCACCTGACCACCTACCCAGAGATCGATTGGGAAGCCAACGCACGTACCTTTGTGGAAGGCCTAGGGCTAACGTTCAACCCTTACACCACCCAGATCGAGCCCCACGACTATATCGCCGAACTGTTCGATGCTATCTGCCGCTTCAATACGATCTTGATCGACTTCGATCGCGACGTATGGGGCTATATTTCATTGGGTTACTTCAAGCAGCGTACGGTAGAGGGCGAAATTGGCTCATCGACCATGCCGCACAAAGTCAACCCGATCGACTTTGAAAACTCCGAGGGCAACCTGGGCCTGGCCAATGCGGTACTTAGCCACCTCGCCCAGAAACTACCCATCTCGCGCTGGCAGCGCGACCTCACCGACTCTACCGTACTGCGCAATCTGGGTGTGGGCTTGGCCTACGGTTTAATTGCTTACCACGCTAGCCTGAAAGGCGTCAGCAAGCTGGAAGCCAATCCCGAGCGTTTAGACGCCGACCTGGATAACAGCTGGGAAGTGCTCGCTGAGCCGATTCAAACGGTGATGCGCCGCTACGGCATCGAAAAGCCCTACGAAAAACTTAAGCAACTGACCCGTGGCAAACGTATTGACCAAGCGGGCTTTGCGGCGTTTATTGATACGCTGGAACTGCCCAGCGAGGTCAAAACCGAGTTGAAGGCGCTCTCACCGGCCAACTATATTGGTAATGCTCAGGCTCAGGCCGAAGCATTGACGCAACAATTAAACTGTTTATAACGACATCTATAACGCCACCTTATATTAACGCCAACTTACTAACGCTAGGGTATGCCATGAGCCATCACGATAAGCCGCTAACCCTGCTGGGCGATCTTACCGCCGCAGACTTTCTGGCCAATTATTGGCAGCAAAAGCCGCTGCTGATTCGCGGCGCGATGCCCGACTTCATTAGCCCCATTGAAGCTGATGAACTGGCTGGCCTTGCCTGCGAACCTGGCGTAGAGGCACGCTTGGTCGAAGAGGAAGGCCCGGATGGCCCCTGGCAGGTCTCTCACGGCCCCTTCGATGAAGCCACCTTCGAACGGTTGCCGGAACATAACTGGAGTCTGCTGGTGCAGGCGGTTGACCACTATGTGCCCGCGGTAGCAGCACTGATGGATGAGTTTGACTTCCTACCCCGCTGGCGGTTAGATGATGTGATGATCAGCTACGCTCCTCCTGGCGGCAATGTGGGCGCGCATATCGACCAGTACGACGTTTTCCTACTCCAAGCCAGCGGCCACCGCCGCTGGCAGCTGGGTGGCAAACTGACCGAAGATGCGCCGATTATCCAAGGCATTGATCTCCGCATTCTGAAAGAATTCAGCGTAGAGCCAGACTCCGACTGGGTGCTTGACCCCGGCGATATGCTCTATCTTCCTCCCGGTTGGGCGCATCACGGCGTCAGCCAGAGCGATGACTGCATGACCATTTCGGTGGGCTTTCGCGCACCTTCCGCCGATGAGGCGATCACCTCCTATGCGGACTACCTCGGCGAACAGCTACCAGCCTCTCAGCGTTACAGCGATGCAGGCATGGCGCCTGCTCAGCAGCCCGGTGAACTGGATGACGCTGCGGTGGAGCGGATGCGTCAGCTGATTATGTCGACACTGGATAACCCTACCCAAGTTGCCCAGTGGTTTGGCCGGGTGATGACCCAGCCAAAATATGTCGATCAAGTGGTACCGCTTGAAACACCGATGACCGAGGCGGCGCTTGTTGCTCAGCTACAAGACGGCGAACCGCTTTATCATATGCCGGGCTCACGCTTTGCCTGGCGTAGCGACGCCAGCGGCACCACGCTATTTGTTGATGGCGACGGCCACGCAAGCTCTGCTGAGTTGGCTAAACGCCTTGCCGACACTACCCCGCTCTACGCCGACGACCTTGAGCTTGACGGTGCTGCTGCGTTAGTCACACAACTGGTCAATACCGGCAGCCTCGGTTTTATGAGCGATGAAGGTGACGACGAGGCGTATTAATGGCGATTACCCACATTAGTACCGGCGACTGGGAAACGCTTGGCCCTGCGGCCAGCGAGATCCGGCGTAGAGTGTTTGTTGACGAGCAGAACGTGCCTCAGGAAGTGGAGTGGGATGGCCTGGACCCTGAGTGCCAACACTTTCTGGCTCTGCTCGACGGGCAGCCGGTAGGCACCGCACGGCTGCTGCCCGATGCGCATATTGGCCGTGTTGCAGTACTTAGTGATGCCCGCGGCACCGGCATCGGCGTGCTGCTGATGCAGGCCGCCATTGAAGCGGCCCGCCATGCGGGACACACTCAAGTCGTCCTGAGCGCCCAGGTTCACGCGTTGGCGTTTTATCAGCGGCTAGGCTTTGTTGCCCACGGCGAGGAGTTTCTCGATGCAGGTATTCCCCATCGAGAAATGACGCTTTCACTCGCGTAATAGATCCTCTTGTTTGATCTCTAGCACTGCTCCGGCAGTGCTTTTTTATGCCCTTCTGACGAAAAACCACTACACAAACCCACCGCTGTATTACCCCGCTGTAGTCGGGTTACAACCCACTGTGCCCCCAAGTGTCAATTGTTGAATGCGCCATCCTCGTGGATAGTTATTGCATTGCAGCGTTATGGCGATGTGGTTAAGGCTTCAAGCCCGCAACGCTGTATCAGATGTCTCTAGCACCCAAGACAATGGGCTTAGAGACGATTGACTTAGAGACGATTGACTTAGAGACGATTGGCTTAAAGACAGTAACGCGAAATTCAATGATGCTGAACACAACTTCGCAGGTGCAGCATAAGCAAGCGCTGATTTGCGAAACAACATCAAGACCAAAGAGGGTAAGCTCATGACAGGACTGCTCGACGATATCAAAGCCATGGCCCAGCTCCGCGAAGCACAAGGCGGCAAATGGGAAGCCATCAAACCTGAATACGCCGCCCGCATGCGTGCTCAAAACCGCTTTCACACCGGCCTGGACATTGCTCGCTATACCGCCAAAGTCATGCGTGAAGACATGGCCGCTTACGATGCTGACACCGCACAGTACACCCAGTCACTAGGCTGCTGGCACGGCTTTATTGGTCAGCAGAAGCTTATCTCGATCAAAAAGCACTTTGGCACCACCAAACGTAGCTACCTCTACCTGTCTGGCTGGATGGTGGCCGCGCTGCGCTCCGAGTTCGGTCCGCTCCCCGACCAGTCAATGCACGAGAAAACCTCCGTCGCGGACCTGATCGAAGAGCTCTACACCTTCCTAAAGCAAGCCGATGCCTGGGAACTTAACCACCTGTTCCGCGCCCTGGATGAGGCTAAAGAGGCCGGCGATAGCGGCAAAGAGCAGGAGTTGATCAGCAAAATCGATAATTACGAGACCCATGTTGTACCGATTATTGCTGATATCGACGCAGGCTTTGGTAACGCAGAAGCCACCTATCTGCTCGCCAAGAAGTTTATTCAAGCGGGCGCCTGCTGTATCCAGCTGGAAAACCAGGTCTCTGACGAAAAACAGTGCGGCCACCAGGACGGTAAAGTCACCGTGCCCCATGAGGACTTTCTGGCCAAGATTAACGCCGTGCGTTATGCCTTCCTGGAACTCGGCATTGAAGATGGCGTTATCGTGGCGCGCACCGACTCCCTCGGCGCTGGTTTGACGCAGAAAATTGCCGTCACCAATCAACCAGGAGATCTAGGTGATCAGTACAACAGCTTCCTGGACGGCGATGTAATCGAAAATGCCGCCGACATCAACAACGGCGACGTAGTTATCAAGCAGAACGGCAAGCTGGTTAAGCCCAAGCGTCTCGCGTCGGGCCTCTACCAATTCAAGGCGGGCACCGGTGAAGATCGCGTCATTCTTGACTGCATCACCAGCCTGCAAAACGGCGCCGACCTGCTATGGATCGAAACTGAGAAGCCCCACGTAGGCCAGATCGCCAGCATGGTTAACCGGATTCGTGAAGTCGTGCCGGATGCCAAGCTGGTCTACAATAACTCACCGTCGTTTAACTGGACGCTGAACTTCCGCCAGCAGGTGTTCGATGCCTGGCAGGAAGAGGGTAAAGATGTATCGGCTTACCAGCGTGACAAGCTGATGAGCGCCGAGTACGACGACACAGAGCTTGGTCAGTTGGCCGATGAGTGGACGCGCAACTTCCAGCGCGACTCATCTCGCGAAGCGGGGATCTTCCACCACTTGATCACCCTGCCGACTTACCACACCGCCGCCCTGTCCACCGACAATCTGGCGAAAGGCTACTTCGGCGACGAAGGCATGCTGGCTTACGTGAAAGGCGTCCAGCGCCAGGAAATTCGCCAGGGGATCGCCACGGTTCGCCACCAGGATATGGCGGGCTCCAATATCGGTGATGACCACAAAGAGTTCTTCCACGGCGATGCCGCGCTCAAAGCCGGTGGCAAAGACAACACGATGAACCAGTTTGGCTGATTAGCGGGTTTTAAACTGCCTTAACTCGCCAAGCAAACCCTGCAACAGGAGGCCTTACGGGCCTCCTGTTTTGCTTGTCTAGCGGTATTTGCACACTGTTTTCTTAATACGCTGTTACACTCTGGAGTAGGCTATTTGTTAGCGACTGCGCTACCAGTTGTGATCTTTTTAAACGATCACTGGTCAAAAGCGGTGGCATCAGCTATCTTTAACGAACACTGTTCTATAACTGTAATTGCTCCTCAAACCGTCATCTTAATGACAGCCATGTGGGCGACAGTTATCAAAATAGACACCCTGGAGGTTTTAATGAAACGTCTTCTTTTACCCGTTGCCGCACTCAGCATTCTCACCCTGGCTGGCTGCGCCAACACATCCGGCTACTCTGGCAATGTCTATAGCGGTAATCAGGCCAAAACGAGCCAAAGTGTCACTTATGGCACGATCGTGGCGGTTCGTCCGGTACAGATTCAAGCAGAAAGCCGTGCAGGCGGCCTTTTAGGCAGTGGTGGTGGCGCGATCATTGGCGGCCTTTTGGGCAACCAAGTCGGCGGCGGCTCAGGTCGTCAATTGGCAACGGTTGCTGGCGCACTCGGCGGTGCGGTGGCAGGCACCGCCGCTGAAGATGCGACTAACCGCGTCAATGCGCTGGAAATGGAAATTCGTCGTGACGACGGCTCTGACATCGTTGTCGTTCAGCGCGCAGACCAACAATTCCAAGCCGGTCAGCGTGTTCGCCTGATTGGTAGTGGTGCTAGCGTGAGCGTTGCACCTTATTAATGTAAGCAGCGTTTATGAATAGCGTTTAATCGCCACGAAAAAGCCCGACCATCATGGTAGATGGTCGGGCTTTTTTATGACTATTTTATTGCCGCCGACTTTATTGCTGTCGACGAAATCAGTGAGCTTTGCTGCCCGCCCAGTTAACCAGCGCCATAACTGCCCAGCCAATGAGGCCCAACAAAATAACGACCAGCAGCATATCAACCGGCTTCACTAACGTGGTCGCGCCCAATACTGCCAGCGTAATCACCCATAGATAACGGTTATCGCCATGGCTTTTCAAAAAACCGGGCAACAACTTATCTAATCCCTCGCTCACGCCGCTATTCCAGCGCTGATGCACAAAGTAAGCAATCAGGCAAAATGCGACAAGCCAAATAATTAAGATCGTCATTGCATGCTCCAAAAGTGATAGGGCAAAGGAAAAAGTGATGGTCGTAGGGTATCCCTGGTCACCCTGGTGCGCAATACCGCCGAAAGTGTTGAGTAGGAAAAAGCGCCGCTACCCCCTGACAAGCCAGCCCACACGCGTTACCATATTGGGACATGCACTCACCGAAAGGTTATTCCATGCAAATTGCGCAAAACTCGGTTGTCGCGTTTCACTACACTCTGACCAACGATGCAGGTGAAGTGCTAGACAGTTCCGAAGGCCGTGAGCCGCTTACCTACCTCCATGGCGCCGGTAATATCATTCCGGGCCTTGAGAAAGAGCTGGAAGGTCGTGCTGCGGGTGAAAAACTGAACGTTGCCGTATCGCCTGAAGAAGGTTACGGCGAGCTGCAAGAGCAGCTAATGCAAGAAGTACCGCGCGATGCGTTCCAAGGCGTTGAAAGCATTGAGCCGGGCATGCAGTTCCAAGCCCAGACCCAAGGCGGCCCGCTGATGGTTACCGTCAAGAAAGTCGAAGGCGATACGGTTGTTGTCGATGGCAACCACCCGCTGGCAGGCCAGCAGCTCAACTTTGATGTTGAGATCGCTGAAGTACGCGAAGCCAGCGCTGAAGAAGTTGAGCACGGCCACGTGCACGGCGAAGGCGGCGTTGAGCACTAATTGCTCTCGCGCTTTTGTTCTAAAAGGGTGACCCCGCCGGGTCACCCTTTTTTTATGTCTGACGACAAAACTGCCTATTCATCGGGTATCAGCACTAGCTGACCATGGCGCACGCTTCGTGACGATGTGACTTCGGCGGCAAACTGTTTGAGCGCCCGCCCCTGGCCTTTGAGCAGCGCCACTTCCAGGCAACTGT
Source organism: Halomonas sp. AOP13-D3-9 (assembly GCF_052379125.1). Lineage (NCBI taxonomy): Bacteria > Pseudomonadati > Pseudomonadota > Gammaproteobacteria > Oceanospirillales > Halomonadaceae > Halomonas > Halomonas sp. AOP13-D3-9. The sequence goes on from NZ_JBQSYH010000013.1 coordinate 114,394, forward strand.
CGTGGTTAATATGCACATGCAGGGTCGACAGCGTCAGGTCATGATGGTCGTGGGAGTGGCGCGTTAAGCGCTTGGACAGCTCACGGGCGGCATGATCATAGACATAGACCAGTGCGCCCATGCAGGGCGAGTCCGGTGCGGCCTCCTCCCTCACCTGCTTTAAACCACTGCGGGTCAGGTCGCGAATCGCCTCGGAGCGATTCTGATAGCCGCGCTCACGCATTAGCGCATCCACCTCTGCCAGCAGCTCCTCATCAAGCGTAACCGTTACACGCTGCATTCACGTCCCCTCAATTGATTCACTTTTCATGTGTCGCCCATGCCGCTAGTATGATGTTATTGATAAAAGATCATACTAATATCAGCAAGGATAAAGCGATGCCTGGAGTACCTCGGCCTATCTTACTGGGTATTACGCTCGGTTGTTTAGTGGCCGCAAGCGCCGTGCAGGCGAAAGAGCAGTTGGTGCTAGCCGTTGGAGGCGAACCCGAGCAGGGCTTCGACCCGCTACTGGGCTGGGGCCAGTACGGCAATCCGCTGTTTCAGTCGACGCTACTCTCTCGGGGCAGAGACCTTACGCCACAGCCTGAACTGGCTACCCAGTGGTCACTTTCTGAAGATCGTCTAACGTGGACACTCACCCTGCGTGACGATGCCCGCTTTGCCGACGGCACGCCGCTGACCGCTGAAGATGTGGCCTATACCTTCAACGCAGCGGCCAAGGCGGGCGGGCGTGCCGACCTAAGCGCCCTTGATCAAGCCCAAGCCGTGGATGCGCATACCGTCACGCTTCACCTACGCGCCCCACACATCACCTTTGTTGACCAGCTCATGACGCTGGGTATAGTGCCAAACGCCGAGCGTGACAACGGCTATAGCGAACATTACGGTCGCCAACCTCTGGGTTCCGGCCCCTATCAACTGGTCGAGTGGCAGGAAGGCGAACAGTTGATTGTGAAACGTAATCCCTACTTCTACGGCCCTACACCCGTCTTTGAACGGCTGGTGTTTCTGTTTACCGGTGAAGACGCCACCCTCAGCGCCGCCCATGCAGGCCAGTTGGATATCGCCTCGGTTCCGCCAGCGCTGGCGGCCAATGTGCCGGCACACATGCAGCGGGTCATCATGGAGAGCGTCGATAACCGCGGCATACTGTTCCCCATGCAGCCTGCCAATGGCGAGCATGCCGCCTCTGGCGCACCGATTGGCAACGATGTGGCTGCAGATATTGCCATCCGCCAAGCCATCAATCTTGCGGTCGACCGTGAAACCTTGGTGGAGGTAGCGCTGCACGGTTTTGGCCGCCCAGCGTTTGGCCCAGCCGACGGCCTGCCCTGGAGCGACCCAGAAGAGAACGTCGTTGCACCCGACTTAACTCAGGCAAAAGAACTACTTGAAAGCGCTGGTTGGGAACTTGGTGAAGATGGCCTGCGCTACAAAGATGGCCTGCCCGCGCGCTTTAGACTCACCTACCCTGCCAGCGATACCACCCGACAGTTGCTCGCGGAGGTAAGTGCCGAGATGGTACGCCCACTGGGTATTGAAATGCAGCCCACAGGCCGCCACTGGGACGAAATCCAGCGCGAGGCGCTGCACCAGGACGCCATTATGTTCGGGTTTGGCAGCCACAGCCCGCAAGAGGTTTACTACCTCTTCCACAGTCAGTATGCGGGCAACGGTTTCTATAATAGCGGCTTTTATGCCAACCCAGAGGTGGACGCCCACCTTGACGACGCCCAGGCGGCTCACAGCATCGAACAAGCCAACCAGTACTGGCAAGCAGCGCAGTGGGATGGCACGACTGGCTATGGTCTGCGCGGCGACAGTAGCTGGGCCTGGCTGGTCAACCTGGAGCACGTCTATTTTGCCACCACTTGCTTAGACGTTGGCGAGCTGGGCGTGGCGCCCCACGGCCACGGCTGGCCGATTACCGCTAACCTGCTTGAGTGGCGCTGGACGTGCGAGTAATAGCGCGTATCGCGACGCGGCTGTCACGCCTAATCCTGGTGCTGCTGTGTGTGGCAGTGGTTTCGTTTGGGCTGATGATGGCCTCGCCTATCGACCCAACCGATGCCTACCTAGGCCCGCAGATGGCCCAGGTTAGCCCTGAGCAACGCGAATTAATTGCCCAGCGCTGGGGGTTTGATGAGTCGCCTGCTGTCCAGTTTGGCCACTGGCTACGCCAATTAGCGAGCGGTGATTTGGGCTGGAGCCATGTGTATAACCAGCCGGTTAGCGAGGTCATTGGCCAGCGCTTTCAGCGCTCCATTGTGCTGCTGAGCGGCGCTTGGCTACTCTCGGCGCTACTGGGATTTAGCCTTGGCGTTATAGCCGGAGCCAAAGAGGGCTCAACGCTGGATAAAATCATTAGCACCTACGCCTACATTACCGCCTCCACGCCCGCCTTCTGGCTAGCGATACTTGCCGTGCTGCTATTTTCAGTAACGCTAGGCTGGACACCCACTTGCTGCGCTGGCCCAACGGGCACCTTAAACCAAGATGTCACTCTCGCTACGCGCCTTCACCATCTGATACTGCCGATCGCTACCCTGGCACTGCTGGGCATTGCCAATGTCACTCTTCACACCCGCGCTCGCATGCTTGAGCTAATGCGCTCAGAGGTGGCCACTCATGCTTTCGCCCAGGGTGCCAGCCGAATTGATGTGGCCTGGCGACACGGCCTGCGTCATGCCAGCCTACCGGCGATGACGCTGGCGTTTGCTTCACTGGGCGAGCTATTCGGCGGCTCTATCCTGATTGAGCAGGTATTTGCCTACCCGGGTTTAGGTCAGGCCACGGTGGCAGCGGGACTGCGCAGTGACGTTCCCCTGCTGCTAGGCATTGCCCTCTTTACCGCGCTGTTTGTCAGCGTCGGCAATATGATCGCCGATACGCTCTATGGCGTTATCGACCCTCGCATTAAGCAGGCCGGCATATGAGACTCGCTCTAACAAGCCGCGATGCTCAACCGCGCCTGCGTGCCGCTTTCAGTCTGGGCGTCACCGTTCTGCTGGTGACGGGACTGGTCGCCAGCCAGTGGCTGCTGGGAGATTCAGCTCAGCAGATGCAGTTTGACGCCCGCTTGGCGCCGCCCAGCCTTGACCACTGGTTAGGTACCGACGCGCTAGGCCGGGAACTTTGGGCAAGAACCCTGGCCGGGCTAGCACTCAGCTTTTGGGTGGGCTGTCTGGCGGCACTACTGAGCACGCTGATGGCACTGAGCCTGGCGGCACTGGCCACGCTATCAGCGCGGCTGGATGCGCTAATTAGCCTGCTGATTGATACGCTACTCAGTGTGCCCCACCTGATTTTATTGATGTTGATCGCCTTTGCCCTGGGCGGCGGCACCCAGGCGGTGATTATTGCCGTGGCCGTCACCCACTGGCCGAGTTTGGCCCGGGTGCTGCGCGCCGAGCTGTTGCAACTGCGCCAGGCACCCTATGTGCGCATCTCTCGTGCGCTGGGCAAGTCGCGCTGGTTTGTGCTCCATGGCCACTTGCTCCCCCATTTGCTCCCTCACTGTTTGGTCGGCGCGCTGCTGCTGTTCCCTCACGCGATTCTTCACGAAGCCGCGTTAACCTTTCTGGGCTTTGGCCTAAGCCCCAGCCAACCGGCCATTGGCGTACTGCTGGCGGATGCCATGCGTTACCTAAGCGTTGGCTATTGGTGGCTAGGGGTATTTCCAGGCTTGGGGTTGTTAGTGATGGTGCTGGGCTTCGAGCGCCTTGCCACTCACCTGCGTCGAGCGCTATAGCGAGGAACCATAGATATGTTAACCATTGAGCGTTTAACGCTACAGCTGCCTTATTATGCCCATGGGCATGCCTCATGGTGGAAACGTCGCTGGGCCACCTGCCTGGATGAACTCTCGTTGCAGTTCTCGGCAGGCGAAGTACATGCGGTGGTGGGCGCATCCGGTGCTGGCAAAAGCCTGTTGGCCTACGCAGTGATGGGGTTACTGCCAACCCCTGCGCGTTTGAACGGGCAGCTTTGCTATCAAGGAAAGCCGCTTGATGAACAACGCCAACGCCAGCTTCGCGGCCGTGAACTAGCACTGATCCCCCAGTCGCTGAGCGCCCTGGACCCGCTGGTGCGCACCCAGCGCCAAGTGGCCTGGGCGGCCCAGCGCGCAGGTCATGCCCCGGCGAATGCTTGGCACTCTGCTCAGCAAGCCCTAAATCATTACCAGCTAGACGCCCACGCACAGCAGGCCTACGCCCACGAGCTTTCCGGTGGTATGGCCCGACGCGTGTTGACGGCCATGGCCCACGTGAGTCAGGCCCAGCTGGTGATTGCCGATGAGCCTACCGTGGGCCTTGACCCGCACCAGCGCCAGCGAGTGTTGGCGGCGCTGCGGGAGCTGGCCGACCAGGGCAAAAGCGTGATGTTAATTACCCACGACCTACGCCACGCCCTACCGATTGCTGACCGCGTGACCATTATGCGTGACGGCAAGCGGGTTGAAACCGCGCCCGCCCATGCTTTTCAAGGTACCGGCGACTCGCTGGCCCATGACTATTCACAGGCACTATGGTTGGCGCTGCCGGACAATCACTTTTCGACCAGCGCGACAAGCCAGGCACCACCGCTGCAACAGGAGGCAGACGTTGCTTGAAGCGCGCCAACTTGGCTTTCAGTTTGCCAACAGCGCCCCACTGCTGCGGGACGTTTCACTCACGCTGAAAGCTGGTCAGTGGCTAGGGCTAAGCGGCGACTCTGGGGCAGGTAAATCAACGCTGGGTAAACTGCTGGCCGGCTATTTAGCGCCCCAGTCGGGTGCGATCACACTGGATGGCGCGGCGCTACCTAACAGCGGCGTGCAGCCCGTGCAGTGGCTGCCACAATCGCCAGAGCTGGCGGTTAACCCCCGCTGGCGGGTAGGCAACATATTACGTGAAGCCTGGGCACCTTCTGACGCCCAGTGCCAAGCGTTTGGTGTGCAGACAAAATGGCTATCGCGCTTTCCGCAGTCGTTATCGGGGGGAGAGTTACAGCGCATATGCGTGCTGCGAGCGCTCGCGCCAGAAGTACGTTTCCTGGTCGCCGATGAGATCTCCACCATGCTCGACCCGATCACCCAGGTAGAGCTTTGGCAGGCGTTAAAACAGGAGGCCGAGAAACGCCAGCTTGGCGTCCTCGTGATTAGCCACGACAGCGCGCTGCTGGAACGCCTCTGCCCGCAGCGCTTAAACTTAAGCGCGGGTCAATTAATAGACAAAACGATAACTGATGCCAGGGAAGGTTGAAATTAGCTAACTGACTGGCGACGCTCAAAGCGCCATAGACCGAAAGCAATGATCAGCGTGATACTCAGCAGTAGCCACGAGCCAATACTCACCCCTGCCCACCCGGCCCATTGCCAGAACGGCTCCAGCCAGAAGCCACCCAAACTGGCGCCCACATAGTAAAACACCAGATAGAGCGCCGAGGCGCTGCCCCGAGCCCCCTGGGCATAACGCCCTACCCAGCTAGACGCCAACGAATGGGCCAGGAAAAAGCCGAAGGCATTGACGGTTAAGCCGATGATAATCAGCACCAGCGAATCCGCCAAGGTGATCGCCGTGCCCAGCATTAAAATGACGACCCCCAGCATCATGCAGGCCGCAGGCGAAAAGCGCCCAGCCAATCGCCCAGAGATCATCGAACCGAAGGTACCGCCGAGATAGGTCAAAAAAATCAGCCCCAAGCCGCTAGCGGCCAGCAGGTAAGGCGCGGCGGCCAACCGAAAGGTGATATAGCTGTACTGGTTAATAAAAATCAGGAAGTTGATGCCCCCCAAACAGTAGGCGGCGAGCAACACCGGGTTGCGCAAATGACTGACTAAATCGCTTACTGCTTTGCGCAGCTCGAAGCGCTGGGGAGTAAAAGCACGGCTATTGGGCAACAGGCGCCAAAACACCGCACAGCCGACAAGCGTCATAAGGCCTACCGCTAGGAATGCCGCAGTGGGGCCACCTATTTCAGCAGCGCCGCCGCCGACAATACGCCCGCTAATACCACCGAGGGAGTTGGCACCAATATAGAGCCCTACAGCACTTAATAGCGCAGGCTTCTCAAACTCATCGCCCATCCAGGCGATCGCCACTGCTGGCAGTCCTCCCAGCAGAAAGCCCTGCACCAGGCGTAGCAGCAGCAAGCTTTCAAACGTGGGGGCAAATGCCAAGGCAATGGAGCAGCCGCCCGCTAACAGCAGGGTGATGCGCATAATGCCTTCACGACCAATCGCATCAGAGAGTGGACCGAAGACCAGCAGCGCAATGGCTAAGGAGAGGGTCGACACCGACATCAGCAGGCTGACACCTAAGGTTGAGACCTGATAAGTCTCCTTTAACCCTGGCAGCAGCGGCTGCGGTGCATAGAGATTAATAAAAACAAGAAATGAGCCGAGGCAAAGCGCCAAGGTGGCGCGCCACCAGGCGCGCGATTTGGCTTCAATCATGCCATTCCTAGATTAATGAAGGCTACTGGAAAACACTGCCGCCCAATTGGGCTAGATGCGTTGGATCCAGCGCCCGCCGAGACTGCCAGTAGTAACGCTGCCAGTAACTGTTATCCAAGCTGGAAATAATCACCCCTTTCGAGGTCGAAGCGTGGAGAAAATAGCCATTGCCCACGTAGATGCCCACATGGTTATAGCGACCCGGCGGCTGGAAGAACACCAGATCGCCCGCCTGCAGCTCTTGGCGGTCGATCGGGCGTCCCTCGTGTACTTGACCACGGGTGGAGCGCGGAAGCTCTAAATTGAAGGTGTCACGATAAATATTGCGCACCAGGGCCGAACAGTCAATGCCTCTCTCTGAGGTGCCGCCAATCCGGTATGGCGTTCCTGCCCAGCGCTGATGTTGTGCCAACAGCGCCTTGCGAATCACTGTTGGCGGCGGTACTTGCAAACTGCGCAGATGCGCATCGATAGGATCAACCGGGGACATTTGCGGATTCGCCCCCATTCCAGGCAACGCCATCGAGAAATAATTCTCTGGTGCCTGCATATTGCTCTGTCGCGCCGAACCTGCGCAACCAGCGACCAATGCAACTAAACAACAAACACTTACAACACGGACAGCGGTCACAGCGGGGCGTGGCAACGCAACCATGCGATTAACCTCGTGACATCGATAAGAAGGCGGTATGACAAAACTAATTTTTCTAATAAGCATGACTATAAGCTAGTTCTCATAGGTTTGGCGAGTATCAATGTAACGTGCGTTGATCACCCGGCAGTGTATCAATATGCAGTGGCGCGAAATGGCGCGGTTTATTGCCCGGAAAATCCAAGCTTACCCAGGGGCCAGCCAAAATCGGCGCACCACATACCCAAGCTACCAGCGCCTGACGAAAACCGGCTAAAAAGCTCTCCCGCTCAGGGGTTTCGCCCATAAAAAACGAGAACCCTGCATACATCCCCATGGCATACTCCTGCCACCCGGCATAGTGATCCGCCGCCAATTGATAAGCGCGGTCCAACACCTTGGCAAAGGCCGTGCTGTCCAGCCAGCCTAGCTGCCGGGCCGCAATGGCCAAATCGACCAGTTGGGCAATATCCCAGGCCGCCATATCCACCTCATTACAGCCATCTTCGTTGTCGCGCACACGGCGCAAGCGCAGCAGATGGTGGCGCTCATCCTCAGCACATTCGCCGGACTCAAGGATGGCGATCTCTGCACTTAAGCGCTCAGTATTAAGGGTATAGGGCGCATAGTTAATCTGATACTCCTGGCGATCCCCCGCTTCAAGCATGTAGGTCAAAAACTCCTGCATATCTTCGCCGTTGCTCAAATGGTAGTGGCTCTCCACCCATTCGCGGATCTCGGCGCACTCACGGGCACTCTCGGGCTGGGGTTCACTCCACACGGCACTGTTCAGCGGGCCCACCAACGACATAGCGGTAAAGTGGCTCAAAGTGGGGCGATTACCCGGCTCGCGCCAAGCGTCGTGGTGCCAATCCAGCCAATGAAACAGGCTGCCTGGATCTTCAATGTGCCAAATAATTTCGTTCACCAGCGAGGCATGCTCCGGCTCTGGCAGGCAGCTCTCCCAGGCAAACCATGCATCTAACAGACGTTTAGCATTGGGATAAAAACGACACAGGCAGCTACGCAGTGCGCTGGCATACTCCATTAATGGGGCACGATCCAATAAGCCGCTGTCGAGGGACATATGCAGATAGAAGGCGAATTTTTCGGCCATATGGATAGTCGCCGCATGGCGGCTCACGCCCTTAATCGCGTTGCGCTGCTTCAGCTCTTCCGGCGTCGGCTGACCGAACCAGCTTTGCGACGGCGGCAAAACGCCGTGCACCGCGTCGGCCGCCAACTGATTAAGGTGGTGCGCCTGGGCGGGTAGCCAGTAGCGGGCGAGCGCATGAGCGCCTTCATCGGCATGCAGGCCCAGAGACTCCTGCAAATACAGCGCTGCATCGGCACGCTGCTCTTCCGGCAGCGCCGCGGAGGGGTCTATCTGGCGCAGCATGGCATCCGGCTCGCGAACGCTGGCCAGCGCCAACAGCCAGTGATGGGGCGTATTGCGCCATTGCCGAATGCGCGCCTGAGACGCGCTGAGCGTGGGCTCGTCCAACAGCTCCCGCGGAGGACGCTTCCAGGGGCTATGGCTACTATGCAGCAGTAACCGATGCCGCTCGCTGGGTGTTTTACCCCGCCGGTCGATGCCGTCAAACAGGCTCTGCCCGCGCCCGTAGGCGTTAAGGACGGCGTACCAATCGTGATAGCGGCGACTGATCAAATCAGCGGCGTGTCCCGCTAAATCATCGGCCTCTTCCTGGCTAAGCCAACCACAGCAAGCACCGGCCCAGGCGAGTTCCACAATCCGCAGCCAATCCCAGGCTGCCCACTCCAGGGGCTCGCCCTGGGTGACGAACTTATTTAGCACCGGCGCATAGGGCGACTCTTCTACCACACTCCGCTGCCACTCCATACGCTGGGCGTTATCCATACTCAATAGCTCACGGGCTTCGATATCCCAGCGCTGACGCTCGCCTTGCGCGCCTAACCACAGCATCACCCCGATTAGCCCATCTCGATCACGGACATCCCATGCGTGAGCCAGCCACTCGGTGGCTTCAGGCCAGTCAGTTTGGCTGGCAGGATAGGCAATAATCGGCCGGAATAGCGCGCATAGTCGCCAGCTCTGCGCTTCAGGCTGTTGAGGCCATAGCGGGGCGGGAGCCGGTAGTTCAGCCAGGACGTTTTCAAGTGCATCCCAGGTAATGCCCTCACCATCGGTTTCAAGATCGGCCAGCGCCTGACAGGCGTCAATAAAACGATCATCGGCACCGACTTCCCAACCCCGGGCGCCTAACGCACGGCGTAGATCCGCCAGCCAGGCGCGCAGATCGCTATAATCACGGGTGATGCGACGGGTTAGATGGTGCGCCCAATGGCGGGCTTGATCAGCGTCTAACCAGCCCGCGGCCCCCGCCAGTGCGGCCCATTCTAGGGCGCCTAGCAAACGGTCAGCACTGCCTGCAGGCGCCCCCAGCCCATGGAACAGCTGCTCGGCAAGCTCCCCTCGGCTGGTAATGCCCAGTTGTAGCAGGCGCTGTTCCGCCGCCCCTGCATCGACCGCCAACGGATGAGGAGTAAACGCCCAATCACACAGCACTAGCTGTTGGGCCCACCAGGCATTTAACGCGTCGATCAAGAAGCACCTCGAAAAAGCACAATGTCACCAGCAAAAAGCCAGCGTAAAGCTGCCTAGTGTAACGGAAAGTGGCGCTAACACCGATAGCCCAGGGCAACGGTAGGCACAAAACGACACCGCCCGGCACAAGGCCGGGCGGTGTTATACAGGTAGCAACGCAACAACTACGATTGTTTGACTTTGCTAATCACCCAAAGGAGCACCACGGCACCCACGGTTGCAGTGACTAGCGAACCAATGATATTACCTGAAGCAAGGCCCAAAAGGCCAAACAACATACGACCAATGAAAGCACCGACGATACCAACACCGATATTACCCAGGATGCCAAAACCGCCGCCGCGCATGATATTGCCAGCAATCCAACCAGCTAAACCACCAATGATCAATGCCCCAATAAGAGATCCCATATAGTCTCCTTACTATTTAATGACGGGTTTCACTTACGTATTTTACCTTCGAGTCACGCTTGTTCTACCATAGCACATGGCGTTACTTTTCGGTGCTTCTAGGTATCGATGTTTGGTTACTCTTCAAGGAAAATTCATGATCCCCAGCTCGCTCAATCAACTGATTAAAAGCACTCAAGGCCAGCAAACGGCTCAGTGGGAAGGCCGCGACGTAGTGCTATTCAATATGCCTTGGGGCGAGTTGGTGATTAGCCTCCAGGGCGCGCAAGTGCTGCACTTCTGCCCTGAGGGGGATACCGATTGGTTATGGCTGACGCCTACGCCCCAGTCGCTGCCAGGCGCTATTCGTGGGGGTATTCCACTCTGCTGGCCATGGTTTGCCGACGAGCGCTATGCCGACGAGAGCCCCAATCGCGATGGCCCCTTTCATGGCTTAGCCCGCCACGCTGAGTGGCGTCTAGACGCTGTTGATGAGCACGCCGAGGGAATTGAACTTCACCTCTCCCCCGCGCAGCCCCTGCATACACTGCTCACCGCGCGCTTGGTGGTGCAAGCCAACGCCCAGCGCTTAAACGTTGAGCTGATTAGCGAAAACATCGGCGAAACGCCGATCAAAACCAGCGGCGCACTGCACACCTACTTAGCCGTTGCTGACACCCATCAGTGCCGCCTGGAAGGCCTCTCCGGCGCACGTTACCTCGACAAACTGCGTAACTTTGCCGAGAGTGAACAGCAGGGTACGCTAGCCGTTCAGGGTGCCGTTGACCGCATTTACCACACCAATGAAGCCGTACTACTCAGCGATGGCGAGCGCATCCTGCGCATCGGCAAGCAGTCCAGCGACTCAACGGTAGTCTGGCATCCCAATAACGACCTGCCCAGCGACACCCCCGCCGACGTAGCACGACATTTTATCTGCGTTGAAGCCGCCAATACGCGCCTAGACCCAGTCTGGCTAGTGCCTGGCGCCCAGCACCTGTTAGGCACCACCCTCAGCCGTAGTTAATCTTCGGTTCATTAATGCTTTGCTATCATGTGCTCAATGGCATTAGAGCTAGGGAGATCCAATGGATCCGCAACAATGGCTAGAGGCAGCCACGCTCGCCTTTAACTTAATCGGTATGGTGGTGTGCTTAGTGGGCCTAACCTTGGCGCAGAAGATGACCCGGCGCTGGCCAGGCTACACCCTGGCGGGGGTTGGCTTTTTGATTGCCACCCTGCCGATGCTTTCGCAGCTACTATTAGTGTTTAGCCAATAAAGACTAGGCAAGAGCCACAAAGGGATCGAAAGGATGCGTCAGCCGTTAAGTCGCGAACTAAGCAATTTGTTGGAGCGCGGAAGGGATCGCCAGCTGCGCTTAGCGGTAACGGGCCTCTCCCAAGCAGGCAAAACCGCGTTTTTGACCTCACTGGTCAACCAGCTGCGCCATGCTGGCGTAGAGGCGCAGCTCGATTTACTGCCCGCCGCCCGGGAAGGCCGCCTGCTCGGCGCCCAGCGGCTTAACCAGCCCGACCTGGGCGTGCCGCGGTTCCCCTACGACCCCGGCATGGCCGCCCTGCGTGATACCCCGCCGCGCTGGCCCGAACCCACCCGCGGCATCAGCGAGCTACGCTTACAGTTACGCTACCGCCCTGCCCGCAGCGGATGGCTGACACCGGAAATAGCCCACCTCACTCTCGACCTGTTCGATTATCCCGGCGAGTGGCTGCTCGACCTGCCGCTACTGCAGCACGACTTCTACAGCTGGAGCCAAGCGCAGGCGCTGTACGCAGGCGAACAGCGCCGTGGCCTGTTTAGCGAGTGGCTAGCGGCGGTGGAGAAGCTCGACCCGGCAGGCGAAGCCGATGAGGCTCAACTGGCTGCCCTGGCAGAAGAGTATGCACAAGGCCTACGTCGCGCCAAGCAGGCGGGTTTTTCCGACCTGCAGCCTGGGCGCTTTTTGCTGCCGGGCGAGCTGGAAGGCGCCCCGGTACTACAGTTTTTCCCACTGCCACAGCTTAATGCGTCTCAACCCAATACTTCTAGGGAGGCGTTGGAAGCACTGCCCGCCAACAGCCTTTACGCTACCCTGGCAGCACGCTTTCGCTACTATCAGCAGCAGGTGGTCAAGCCCTTTTATCGCGATCACTTCCGTCGCTTTGACCGCCAGATTGTACTGGTGGATGTACTGGGCGCGCTCAATGCCGGGCCCGAGCGCTTTGAAGATCTTTCCCGTGCGCTGCGCCAATTAATGCACAGCTTCGACTATGGCCAACGCAGCCTGCTCACGCGCTTGTTTGCACCTAAAATTGACCGCCTGGCGATTGCCGCCACCAAAGCCGATCACGTCACCCCCGATCAACACGGCCACTTGGTGCAGCTGTTAGAGGCCCTGCTGGCAGAGCCTCTCAAAGACCTACGCTTTGCCAACGTGCCGGTTAAAGCGCTCTCGCTGGCAGCGATTCGGGCCACGGAAGCCCGTGAGGTAACCCATGAGGGTAAGCGCTCACCTGCTCTGCGAGGCACCACATTGGAAGGGGAAGAGGTGCTGGTTTACCCCGGCGATGTTCCCGCCCGGCTGCCCGCTGCCGATTTCTGGCAGCAGCAGGGCTTCGACTTCCCCGGCTTTCGCCCGATGCCAACCAGCTCAGAAGCGCTGGATCATATTCGTATGGACGCCGCCATCGACTGGCTGATTGGAGATAAACTGACATGACAACCCCACAGCCACGCCGTCACTTTACCCTGGACGACAAGCCCGCAGAGGTCGCTGCTGCTGAAACACCGCTTCGCCAGCGCGAAGCCTTTGCAGGCGCCAGCGAGCACCATCCGCTAGCGCCTCTTCCAGAAGACAAAGCCCTGCCCGCCGCCAGTTTGGGTGCGCCGCGCAAACGCCGCTGGGGACTAATATTCGCCCTGGTAGGCGGCGCCGGTTTGGGTACCGCGGAGCTGGTCACCGGCATACCCGATGCGTTGGCCCAATCCCAGTGGTTGACCATGGCCTGGCAGGCCTTCGGGATCAGTTTGATCGGGCTAGGGGGGATCTCCCTGCTCAAAGAGTTGGGCCGTTTGCGCCGTCTAAAGCGCCACGACAAACTGCGCGGCGATCTGGCCGAGCTGCCGCTACGCTCGCCCAAGCAGGCCCGGGCCATGGCCGAGCAGTTGAGGCGCCAACTTAAGCTCGCCGACGATGATCCGCACTGGCTAGCTTTTCAACGCGCTAGCCAGCCTCACCATAGCGGCGAGGAGATTCAGACGCTGCTGCGTTATCACTTGCTAGCACCGCGTGACTGCGAAGCCCAGCGCCTGATTACCCGCATGTCCGGCGAAACCGCGATTATGGTCGCGATCAGCCCGCTAACCCTGGTGGATATGGCGCTGGTGGCCTGGCGCAGCTTGGCGATGGTCGATCGGCTCTGCCGCCTTTACGGGCTGGAGCTGGGCTACGCCAGCCGCCTGCGGCTATTTCGCAATGTGCTGCACAATATGGCGTTTGCCGGGGCCAGCGAACTGGCCACCGACGCCAGCATGGATATGCTCTCGCTGGATTTAGCCGGGCGACTCTCTGCACGCGCAGGCCAGGGCCTGGCCACCGGTCTGCTTAGCGCACGCCTGGGGCTCCGCGCCCAGCGCCTATGCCGCCCGGTGCCTTTCACTGCCGATGAACAGCCCAAGATCGCCGACCTGCGCCAAGACCTATGGCGGCAAATCAAGCGTCTCGACAAGGATAAGGCTCCACAGAGCCGCTAATGAAGTAGACGCGACGCCGCCAAGTCTGTTTTCGGTCACAATTTGCGATTCAACGCTGTTTGTCCTCATGATGGGAGTTTGGCATAACATCCTCCAGTGCGGAGAAACTGTTTATGAACACCCCCAATGATTCTGACTCGCCCCCGATAGCCAGCGATATGCAGACCGACTATGTCGTCGGCCAGGATAATATTAAGGGGCAGCTTGGCCCCTTCGGTTTTGATATCCACAACCGCGTCTTCGTGGTCTCTGCGGTTGCCTCGGCAATTTTTATCGTCCTCACCCTGGTGTTTCCTGAACGCGCGAGCAGCGTTTTCCAGTCTATCGTTGCCTTCTCTACAGGAACGCTGGATTGGTATTTCATGATCCTGGTGGATTTCTTCATTTTGTTCTGCTTAGCCCTGGTGGTACTTCCTCACGGCTCGGTCAGATTGGGCGGCCCCGACGCTAGGCCAGAGCACAGCTACCTCTCCTGGTTTGCGCTGCTGTTCACTGCAGGCATTGGCATTGGCCTACTGTTCTTCGGCGTGCTAGAACCGGTTTATCACGCCAATGTTTCGCTACCGCTGGGCGTTGAATCTCCCTTCGGTGCCGATGGCGAGCTGAATCCTGATGCTATTGCTGACGCCAGTGCACTAGGCCTTGCGGGCACCTATCTCCACTGGGGTATCCATGGCTGGGCGGTTTATGTCGTCATGGCGCTAGGACTGGGTATTTTTACCTATAACAAAGGCCTGCCCTTCTCGATCCGCTCGGCATTTTTTCCTATTCTCGGTGACCGTGTCTGGGGCTGGTGGGGACATGCGATCGACATCCTTGCCGTATTTTCGACTCTATTTGGACTGGCGACATCGCTAGGGCTTGGGGCGCAGCAGGCCAATGCGGGGATGAACTTTGTTTTCGGTCTGGAGGTAAGCACCACCACCCAGGTCATCGTAATCGTACTGGTCACGGCGGTGGCGCTCATATCGGTGTGGCGCGGGCTCGAGGGGGGCGTTAAGAAGCTCTCCGAGATTAATATGGTGTTGGCCGTACTGTTCTTCTTTTTCGTGCTGTTCGCTGGCCCCACGCTGCTGGCGTTAAGCGGATTCTGGGCGGGTCTAACAACCTATGTGACAGACTTTCTACCGTTATCGGCGCCCTTTGGCCGTGACGATGACTCCTTTCGTCAAGCCTGGACCATTTTCTACTGGGCTTGGTGGATCAGTTGGGCACCTTTCGTCGGCATGTTCATCGCTCGGGTGTCGAAGGGCCGTACCGTGCGTGAGTTCGTCCTCTGCGTACTGCTGGTTCCCAGCCTGTTTATCTTTATCTGGATGGGCGTCTTTGGTTCAACCGCGCTTGAACAGCTCTACGCCAACCCTGCTGGCAGCCTGGTTAAAGAGTATGTGATCGACAACTACAGACCCGAGCTTTCGCTATTTGGCATGCTGAATGAACTGCCGTTGACAGGATTGATGTCGACGCTGGGAATCGTTCTGGCGCTGATTTTCTTTGTCACCTCCTCTGATTCCGGCTCACTAGTGATCGACACCATCACCGCCGGTGGCAAAATCGACGCTCCGCGGCCTCAGCGGATGTTCTGGGCAATTGTGGAGGGCCTGATCGCCATTGTGCTGCTAATCGGCGGTGGCCTAACAGCGCTTCAAGCGGGGGTCACCGCCACGGCGATACCCTTCTCTATTGTGCTACTGGTGATGTGCTACTCGATCATCAAGGCGCTCAATGGCGAGCTGCGGCTTCTACGTAAATAACACCAACATATAAGCCATGGTAAAAAGAGGCCCCTGCTAAATCAGCAGGGGGCCTCTTATTTCAACAAGCTCATACGCGGGCGCTTAAGCAATACGCTGCTCGGTCTCTGCATCAAATAGAATCGCTCTGCCCATATCAACACGTAGCGATAAGCGCTCCCCTGCAACCACTGCGCATTTAGGCCCAACACGGGCGGTAACTTCCTGTTCGCCCAGGGGTAAACGCAGCAAGATATCCGCCCCGGTAGGTTCTACCACCGCCACACTGGCGCTCAGCAGCGTTCCTTCGGCTTGGGACGTTAACCGCTCATCCTCTTCGCTGAAGTGCTCCGGACGCAGGCCAAGAATCACCGGCTGATTCAACCGCTCGGCCATATCTGGTGCGATACGCGCTTCCGGCCAGGGCAGCACCAGCTCATCCTCACCTGGCGTGACAATACGCAGTTGATACCCACCGTTATCGTCCTCCAGCGTGGCGCGAATGAAGTTCATCGACGGTGAGCCCATAAAGCCAGCCACAAACATATCCACTGGGTTGTTGTAGACCTCATCCGGCGAGCCCAGCTGTAAAATATGGCCATCGCGCATCACTGCAATGCAGTCTGCCAGGGTCATCGCCTCGACCTGATCATGGGTGACGTAAACGATGGTGGTGCCCAGGCGCTGGTGGAGCTTTTTGATCTCGGTGCGCATATCCACGCGCAGCTTGGCATCCAGGTTGGAGAGCGGCTCGTCAAACAGATAGACTTTGGGCTCTCGAGCTAACGCTCGCCCCATCGCCACCCGCTGGCGCTGCCCGCCGGAGAGCTGGGCGGGCTTGCGCTCCAGCAGGTGAGTAATCTGCAGCAGATCCGCTACCCGCTCCACAGCGGCCTCTCGCTCGGGTTTGGGCACTTTGCGCATCTCCAGCCCGAAGCTGATGTTCTGGCGCACGGTCATACTGGGGTAAAGCGCGTAGGACTGAAATACCATGGCGATGTCGCGATCTGCGGGGGTGCGCCAGGTCACGTCTTCACCATCGATATAAATATTGCCGGAGGTCACCGGCTCTAGCCCGGCAATGGCATTCATCAGCGTGGACTTGCCGCAGCCCGAGGGGCCAACCAGAATCAGGAACTCGCCGGAATCGATCGAGATGCTGACGTCTTTGAGCACCCGCTCGCTGCCAAACTCTTTGCGCACGTTGTGGATTTCTAACGCTGCCATAATGAAAATCCTATTCTAAAGCGACTGACAAAATCCATTCATCTGGGTTGGTCAGAAGCAGCCCTCCGCGGGGGCGCTGTGAACCCATCCCTGGGCGCTACTTTCGCCATCCCTGGCGAAAGACCCCCGCTACGGGCTGCTTCTGACCTTCTAGAAATGGTTGCCACTCACCTAGTTGTTATTAGCCTTTAACGGAACCGGCTGTCAGCCCGCGCACGAAGTATTTTCCCGCCAGCACATACACCAACAGGGTAGGCAGCGCGGCAATCATCGCCGCCGCCATATCCACGTTGTACTCGCGAACGCCGGTGGAGGTATTCACCAGGTTGTTTAGCGCCACGGTAACGGGCTGGGTGTTGTGGGCTGAAAACGCCACGCCAAACAGGAAGTCATTCCAGATTTGGGTGAACTGCCAGATCACCGAAACCACGATAATCGGTGCCGAAACCGGCAGCAGAATGCGCCAGAAAATGCGGAAAAAGCCTGCGCCATCCAACTTCGCCGCCGATACCAACTCGTTAGGGATACCCACGTAGAAGTTGCGGAAAAACAGCGTGGTAAAGGCGATACCAAACACCACATGCACCAGAATCAGCCCGGCGCGGGAACTGGAGATACCCAGCCAGCCGAGGGTTTGCGCCATGGGGAGCAGCACCACCTGGAAGGGAATAAAGCAGCCAAACAGCATTAGCGCGAAAACTAATTCAGAGCCTTTGAAGCGCCATTTGGTCAGCGCGTAGCCGTTAAGGGCACCGATCGTGGTTGAGATCAGCACCGCTGGAATCACAATCGCAAAGGAGTTCCAGAAGTAGCCGCCAACGCCATCGCAGCGCATGCCGGTACAGGCTTCACCCCAGGCTTTTGTCCACGGTGCCAAGGTGGGATTTTGCGGAAATGAGAGCAGCGACCCGGCGCTGATTTCACTCAGCGGCTTCACCGAAGTCATCAGCATGACTACCAGCGGTAGAATATAGAACAGCGCGGCGAGTATCAGCACGCCATAGAGCAGGCCACGGCCCAGCCGCGCAGCGGGCGTCTGACGACGAATCACATTAGCCATGCTTGCGGCTCCTTAATTCGGAGTAGAGGTAAGGAATCAAAATCGCCAGCACGCCGCCCAGCATCAACATGGCACTGGCAGAACCCAAGCCAATCTGCGCACGGGTGAAGGCGTGAGCGTACATAAAGGTGGCGGGTAAATCGGTAGCATAGCCAGGCCCGCCCCCGGTGAGCGCGACGACCAGGTCAAAGCTCTTAATGGCAATATGGGCCAAAATCATTACGGCGCTGAACATCACCGGGCGTAGGCAGGGCATCACCACGCGCAGATAAATCCGCGGCAGGCTGGCGCCATCCAGCTGTGCGGCTTTAATAATGCTGTCGTCGATGCCTCGCAGTCCGGCTAAAAATAGCGCCATCACAAACCCGGACGCCTGCCATACGGCGGCAATCACCAGGGTGTAAATGGCCATATCCGGGTCGACAATCCAGTCAAAGCGAAACGACTCAAAGCCCCAGCCTTGAACCATCGCTTGAATGCCCAGTTGCGGATTAAGCAGCCACTTCCACACCACCCCAGTGACGATAAACGACAGCGCCATGGGGTAGAGGTAGATGGTGCGCAGCGCGCCCTCCTGGCGAATTTTCTGATCGAGCAGAATCGCCAGCAGCGCGCCAATCACTAGGCAAATCGCCACGAACAGCACGCCAAAAATCATCAGGTTGGTGGAGGCAACCCACCAGCGCTCATTGGCCATTAAGCGTGCATATTGGCCAAAGCCGACAAAGTCATAGCTGGGCAGCATGCGTGAACTGGTGAGCGATAATACGAATGTCCATAGCATAAAGCCGTAAACAAAGAA
This sequence comes from Halomonas sp. AOP13-D3-9, assembly GCF_052379125.1. Classification (NCBI taxonomy): domain Bacteria; kingdom Pseudomonadati; phylum Pseudomonadota; class Gammaproteobacteria; order Oceanospirillales; family Halomonadaceae; genus Halomonas; species Halomonas sp. AOP13-D3-9. The sequence goes on from NZ_JBQSYH010000013.1 coordinate 133,013, forward strand.
CAGCGAAATCGCCACTGACGGCGCCAGCACTAGGCGCGGCAGCCACGCCTGCAAACCGCCGGATGGCGTCGACTGCTTAGCGCCAGTCCCTAAGCGTGTCGCAGAGGTGTTTTTCATGGGGAGGGAAGCTCTCATGCAGAAGTGTCCTTGCCAAGCAGCACAGTGTTCTTGCTAAGCAGAATAGACGCCGCCGTTGCGACGGCGCCTGGAGAACGCAAGGTCTAGAAAACCTTAGAAAGAGGCCGCTTGGGCAGCGCTCACCATGCGTTCTGCCGCTTCTTCAGCAGGCATATCGGCATCGTTGAAGTAGTTAGTCACCACGTCAAAAATGGCGCCCTGAATATCCGCACGCACGGCCATACCGTGGGCCATACTGGGCACTAGGCCACCCTCTTCAGCGGTGCGCTGGAAATCGGCCAGGGACTGCTGGGCACAACTATCGAATTTGCTCATATCCAGGTCAGGCCGCGCCGGAATAGAGCCTTTTGCAAGGTTAAACGCTTCTTGGAAAGTAGGCTCAAGCACCAGGCGGGCTAACGCTTGCTGCGCTTCGCGCTCCTCGTCGTCGCTGACCCGGAACATGGCCAGACTATCGATATTGAAGGTGAACGCATCTTCGGTGCCCGGTGCTGCGGCACACAGGTAATCTTCCCCGGCGGTCAGTCCGGCCGCGGTGAACTCCCCTTTCGCCCAATCGCCCATGAGCTGAAACCCGGCCACTCCCTCAATCACCATGGCGGTAGCGACATTCCAGTCGCGCCCGGGCATACCTTCATCCATCAGCTCGCGGGTACGCTTGAAGTCTTCAAGTGCGTCGATCATTTGTTCGCCGCCCAGCGCTTCAGGGTCTAGCTCTACCAATGCCTGCTGATAAAACTCGCTGCCCTGGCCGCCTAATAGCACGCTTTCAAATACCGTCGCGTCCTGCCAGGATTGGCCGCCGTGAGCCAGCGGTACGAATCCCGCTTCGCGGATGGCCTCACCGGCTTCAAATAGCTCATCCAGCGTAGTTGGCATTTCAACCCCTGCCGCTTCCAGTACGTCCGGATTGGCCCACAACCAGTTTACCCGATGCACATTGACGGGAACTGCCACGTATTGGCCGTCGTGGCGCATGATTTCGGCCACGACTTCAGGGAGGAGTTCGTCCCAACCTTCCGCATCAGCCACGTCATTCAGGTCACCGAGCAACCCCAGATCACCCCACTCCTGAATCTCGGGGCCTTTGATTTGCGCCGCGGAGGGTGGGTTGCCCGACATGGCACGGGATTTAAGCACCGTCATGGCGGTTTCACCACCGCCACCTGCCACGGCAAAGTCCTGCCAGCCGTAGCCTTCAGCTTCCATTAACTCTTTAAGCACGTTGGCAGCGCGAGCTTCACCACCGGAAGTCCACCAGTGCAGTACTTCAACTTCATTAGCTTGAGCGGTGGTCGCTAGCGTGGCACCTGCCAGAGCAAGCGCGAGGGTCGTCTTCTTTAACGTCGACATGGAGTAACTCCTTATATTGTTATTGTCCTCTCGGACGTTCGACATCCAAGAGGTTACGCCAAGGTGAGCGTCAACGGGAGTTACCGAGTACTGCATAGTATTGGGGTTTTATTACAAACCTGTAATAGTTTCCTGGCGGGATAGCGAGAGAGTCACCACCAGCCCTCCATCAACATGGTTGGCGAGCGTGATATCGCCGCCATGGGCACGGGCAATATGCCGGGCAATGCCCAACCCGAGGCCACTACCACCCGTGTGTCGACTGCGTGAGGGCTCCAGGCGCACAAAGGGCGAAAACACCCGCCCCAATTGCTCTTCGGGTATACCTGGGCCGTGGTCACGAATACGCATGGTGACCACGTTACCGTGATCTATTAGCTGCACATCGGCCTGCTTGCCATAGAACACCGCGTTCTCAAGCAGGTTTGCCAGGCAGCGTTTAAGCGCCAGCGGTTTGGCAATCAGTGTTGCGATGGGGTGAGTGCTTTTAATCTCGATAGTGACCTTACCGCCTTGAAGGCTAAGCTCTTCGGCCAACTCTTCGATCAAGTGCGTTAGATCAACGGACGTCGGCTCTTCGTGCAGATCCAGGCCTTTCACCGAGGCCAAGGCACCTTTAACCAAACTATCCAACTCATCCAGTGAGGCGCAAAAACGCTCGCGCTGATAGTCGTCATCAAGCATCTCGGCGCGCAGGCGCATCCGGGTTAACGGCGTTTTTAAGTCATGGGAAATCGCCGAAAATAGCCGCTCGCGCTCCTCAATCTGCTCGCGGATGCGGCGCTGCATACGATTAAACGCCGCGGCGGTGGCGGCGACCTCTTTGGGGCCGCTCTCTTTGAGTGGCGGCATATCCAAGTCATCGCCCAACTGATTCGCTGCCCGTGAAAGCCGCGCCAATGGCCGGGTCACGCTGGTAATACCCAATAGCGAGAGCGCCAGCACGCTCAACAGCACCAGCAGCCCGACCAGTAAACGCTCTTCAGAGAGCCAGCGATAGCCGCTGAAAATATCCGGTACGCCCAGCAGCGTGGCCACATACAGCCAGGTGCCTGGAGCAAGCTCCAGTTGAACCACTAGAATCGGTGGGGAGAGTGGCTCCATCAGCAGGCTGTGCTGCCCCCAGCGGGGCGGTAGATCGTAAAGCAGTACTTCGTTATTGAGCACTCTCAGGTTTTCTGGGCGGGAGAACTCGACAATCACGTCGTCAATATTGAGCTGCTGGGTGAGCACCGAGCGCACATTGTTCACCACCACCTGCTTTTCCGGCCCCGAGCCGATATCGTCGATGGCCAGCCTGCGTTCGTTGACGCTAACAAAAAAGCGCGTGCCGCCCATATTTCGCAGCTGATCGAGCACGATGTGGCGGTAGTCGACGGGCAGTGAGCGAAAAAACTTCATGGTGGAGGCGATGCTAAACGCCATATTGGTGGACAGCTCATCAAGCTGTGCCAAGTGGCTGGAGCGCACCTGGGAAGTCCAGATGGCGTAGCTGGCCCCTTGGGCGACCAGCACTCCGGCGATCATAATGATCACAAAGCGCCCGCGCAGAGACGCTGGCAGCCAGCGAGATAAGCGTCGCCGGATATGCGCCCACCCCGCCCGGCTCACGTTAATGCATCGACCTGGGCGGTTAACACATAGCCTGCCCCGCGCACCGTGCGAATCAGCTGCGAGTGCTGGGCATCTTCACCCAGCCGTTGGCGCAGGCGGCAAACATGGACATCAATTGAGCGGTCAAGCGGCGGCGCGTCCCGCCCCCGGGTAAGCGCGTATAGATCATCCCGAGTGAGTACCTTCGCCGGATGCTCTAAAAACACCTGCAATAGCTGAAAATCAGCGCCTGAAAGCGCGGCGCGTTCGCCCTGCAGGTCAATCAGCTCGCGGGTCATCCGGTCGAGTTGCCAATTACCAAAACTGACCCAGCGCGCCTGCCCGGCGGGTAACTCTGGCGGAGCACAGCGGGTGCGCCGCAGTACCGCTTTGATGCGCGCCAGCAATTCGCGGGGATTAAACGGCTTGCCCAAGTAGTCATCAGCACCCAGCTCCAGACCCAGAATGCGGTCGGTCTCATCGGCGCTGGCGGTAAGCATTATGATCGGCACATCGCTGTGCTTTCGAACATCGCGGCAGATGGTAAAGCCGTCGTCACCGGGGAGCATTAAATCGACAATCAGCAAGTCAGGGGCGTGTTCAGCACGCAGCGAATGCAGCGCTTGGGCGCCGTCCGCTGTGAATACCCGATAGCCGTGGCGGCCCAGGTAGTCAGCGAGCAGTTCACAAATTTCCGGGTCATCGTCGACCACAATCAAAGTAGCAGGGGTTGTCGTCATCGCAGCGGGTTCAGCCCTACACTGTTGTCGTTATTGGGTCTTGATGATGGTCGAGGGGCTAGGCAGTAGCAATAGCGCTACGACCAAGGTTGCATTAGCCGTTAGTGCATTGGCGCTTAAAGCCTAAAGCGCTTTTTCAGCCATACGGCAACGGCAGCCTCACCATGGTGGCCAATGCGCTCGGCCCCGGTGACACGATCAAATAACGCAGGGTGAGCATTGGCCATTACCTGGGCTTCCCCTGCTAAATCGAGCATTTCGGTATCGTTAAGATTATCGCCAAATGCTAGGCAATCTGCAGGCGTTAAGCCCAACCGTTCCAGCAGTGATGACAGCGCAACGCCTTTATTAACTCCACCGGCCATGATTTCCAACGAATCAATCGTGGAGTAGGTAATATGCAGCGCTTCACCGTGAGCCTCATGAGCCTGGGCCTCCAGCTGTTTTAGCGCCTCGGGATCACCTAGATAGAGCACTTTGCCCACGCCGTTAGTATCCATTTGCGCGGGCGGCACGACTTCGTAACCAAACCCTGTGGAGGCGTGAAGGGATAATAAGTGCGGGGCCTCTGAGTCAATATGCCAGCCGCTTTCGCGATAAAGGTTAAGCCGTACCTGGGGCGGACGCGGCAAGTCGATCAGCGTCTTAGCATGTTCAGGATCAAGGTGATTAGCCTTCAACAAGGCATCATTGGGATCATGTACATAAGCACCGTTGGTGCTGATAAGGTGCGCAGGAATAGCCAACTGATCACGAAACACCTTCATATCGTGATAATGCCGCCCGGATGCGAGCGCGACATGATGCCCCTGCTCCACTAATTCCCTTAGCACCTCTACGGTGCTTTCATGCAGGGTGTGGTCGCTTCCTAATAGGGTGCCATCCAGGTCAGAAACAATCAGGCGGGGTGTCATAGCGCGCTCCATAAGTATGGGTATTTAGCTTAACCGATTCATCCGAGCGTATGTAAGCCTTTGACTCGCCGTTACCTGCGACGACTTCACACAGTGATAATTGGCGCGGCCCTTGTGAATCCGTATAGTGGCACCCTAACTCTCGCCAACTGATTGAGCTCATGCTTCAGAATAACTCCATGCTTGCCCAGCTCAAGCAACAGATTCGTCAAACCACCCCTCGTGCTGAAGGGGTGATCAAAGCCACCGACAAAGGTTTCGGGTTTCTCGAAACCGACGACGGTGAATCCTATTTCGTGCCGCCGCCCGCCATGAAGCAGGTGATTCACGGTGATCGCGTGGAAGGCGTGATTCACGAGAACGGTGACAAAAAGTCCATTGAGCCGGAAAAGCTGATTGAAGCGGGTCTTGATCGGTTTGTCGCCCGGGTGCAGAAGCGCGAAGGTCGCCTATCTGTTGTCCCCGACCACCCGTCGATTAAAAATATTATCAAGGCGCGGATAAAGAACAGCCTTGATGAAGAGAGCATTGCTGATGGCGATTGGATCGTCGCTCGGCTGGTACGTCATCCGCTAAAAGCCGACGACCGCGCCTTCTTTGCCCAGATTGATGAGTTGGTCGCCAAAACCGATGACCCGGCAGTGCCGTGGCGCGTTACGCTAGCTCGCCATGCGCTGGAACAAGAGTGCCCCGACGCGGGCACCGACTGGCCGCTGATGGATGAAGGCCTGACCCGCGAAGACCTGACCGCTACGCCCTTCTTCACCATTGATGGTGAAAAGACCCGCGATATGGACGATGCGCTGCACATCGCCTCCCGCGCCGAAGGCGGCTGGCAGTTGAGCGTAGCGATTGCCGACCCCACCGCTTACGTGGCAGAGGGCCATGCGGCAGACTTAGAAGCCCGTACCCGCGCTTTTACCGTTTATCTGCCCGGCCAGAACGTCACCATGCTGCCGGAGCAGTTGGCAGATGACCTCTGCTCGCTGTGGGAAGGTCAGGATCGCCCCGCGCTGGCCTGTACGCTGGATATCAATGCCGACGGCAGCATGGGCGATTACCGCTTTTTTGCGGCCAATGTTAAGTCTCACGCCAAGCTCGTTTACGACAACGTTTCAGATTGGATCGAAGGCCAAGGCGATTGGGCGCCCGCTGATGATATCGCTGAGCAACTCACCGCACTGCGTGACTTGACCGAGGCACGTACCGCTTGGCGTAACGAACACGCGCTGGTGTTTAAAGACCGCCCGGACTACGTGTTTGATCTCGACCCCGCCGGTAATGTACTGGCAGTGCGCACCGAAGAGCGCCGCATTGCCAACCGCATGATCGAAGAGTCGATGATTGTCGCCAACGCCTGCTGCGCGGACTTCCTGGCCCAACACATCGGCCACGGTATCTTTAACGTGCACCGCGCCTTTGAGCCGGAGAAAGCCGAAGCTGCCCAGGAGTTTTTGGCAGGTCAGGAGATCGTCGTCGAGCGCGAAGCGCTCACCGAGCTTGCCCGCTACACCGAACTGAAGCGTGCGCTGGAAAGCCGCGATGACGCCTGGCTGGATGCGCGCTTGCGCCGTTTCCAGGGCTTCACCATGATGTCCGCACAGCCCGGCCCGCACTTTGGTTTAGGCTTGGCTGCCTATGCCACCTGGACCTCGCCGATTCGTAAGTATGGCGATATGGTCAACCACCGCCTCATCAAGCGCGTGCTGAAAGGCGAACAGGCACCCGCCGAAGCTACCCAGCAGCTCACCGAGCAGCTGACGGAGCGTCGCCGCCTGAACCGTATGGCCGAACGGGATGTAAAAGATTGGCTCTATGTGCGTTACCTGACGCCCTCCGCGCAGAACCAGGACACCTTTGAGGCCGAAATCATGGCCATCAACCGTGGTGGTATGCGCGTTCGCCTGCTGGAAAATGGCGCGACGGCGTTCGTGCCCGCACCCTTGATGCACAGTGACCGCAGTAAAGTGGTCATTGACGACAAAGAGGGGCGTATTCAAATCGAGGGTGAAGAGCGTTATAAGCTTGGCGATCCTATTCGCGTCATCTTGACTGAAGCCCGCGAAGAGACCCGCTCGCTGGTAGCTAAACCCGCTGCATAAACTAGTCGCAATAACCGACAACGGCGCCTTAGGGCGCCGTTGTTGTTTCTATAGTTCAGGCCGTTATTTGGTCAGCCCTATCGTTCACATCAATGTAAATACATAGCTTCTGATTTAAAACTCTGCTTGTCTTGCAGCCGAGGATAAGGCCATTGAAGGCTTATAATCTGATGCCTTTTGCACGACAGCTTCATCTATCTGAAAGGCAGCTACCAGCTCGCGAAGACGCCCAGCCTGATCTTCCAAGGAAAAGGCTGCATTAGTCGATTGCTGAACCAGGGTGCTGTTTTGCTGAGTAGTAGAATCCATTTCAGTAATAGCCGTATTGATCTGCTCGATACCACTACTTTGCTCCCGAGTGGCAGAAGAGACCTCGACCATCAGCATAGCAAGGCGCTGGATCACCGCTTCCGTCTCACCAATAGTCGCAGCGCCTCGCTCCGCTTGGTCAGAACATAGCTTTATTTTGCTACGCGTATCGTCCAGCATAGTGCGAATCTCACCTGCTGAAGCGGCACTGCGGCTTGCTAACGCACGCACTTCTGTTGCCACCACCGCAAACCCACGGCCTTTATCACCAGCACGCGCCGCTTCAACGGAGGCGTTTAAGGCCAGGATATTGGTTTGAAATGCAATGGTATCGATGGCCTCAACGATCTTATCCATGCTAAGCGATGCGGCGGTCACTTCACGCATTAACTCCACGCTACGGGAGACTTCTTGACCGCCACTTTGCATCTGTTGTGAAGCATTATGGGCCAGCGTATCAGCCTCTTTGGTTGAATCGCTATTCTGACGAACCGTTGCCGTCATCTCCTCCATACTAGAAGCCGTTTCCTGCAAGGCAGCTGCCTGCTGCTCAGTGCGAGCGGCGAGCTCCTGCCCACCTTGGGCAATCTCATTGGCTCCGTTCAAGACATTCTCACTGGAGTCACGTAGTGATGCGACCAGAGTAGTGAGCGCTTTACTCATTTCGGCCATGGAGGTTAATAACTGAGCCGTTTCATCACGCCCTGTGGCTACGATATCGTGTCGCAGATCTCCTTCCGCTACGCGCTGGGCAACCTCAACGGCCCGCCGCAAAGGCAGAACGATGCTACGCGTAATGGCAATTGCCAGCGCCAGCGCCATCAACAACGCCACCCCCGCAAAAATACAAAGCTGCCAAATAGCCAAACGATACTCAGCATTTATCGCCTCATTAGCCGTCTTGACCCCTTCAGCAGCCACTAGGCTAATTTCATCAGCCAACTCCTCAAGCTGGTAGATACTCTCTTTATGCTCACCGAAAGCCAGATTGGCTTGAGAGGTTTCGGTAATACTGCCTAACTCAATTTGGCGATAGACTGACAGAAAACCCTCTTCATACCCCTGGAGGGCGCTTCCTGCCTGTTGGTACAAAGCATCGAGGCTATCTTTATCGGCAATTTGGCTACCCGCCTGGAAAGCGGCCTGTATTTCTTCGATGGTCGCCGCCCAACTTTGCTGATAAGCCGCTACACGATCACGACTGTCAATATTGATGAAGATATCTTTTTCAAAGCGCCGCGCTTGCAATGCCAGACGCTGAATTTCAGCGGCATTGCTTGCTAGAGCTACGTCCGTGTCCAGGGTTTTTTGGGCAGTATCTTTGGTGAAGGTGATGCCCATAATTCCCGCTATTAAAGTGCCCAAAAGAAATAGCGAGACCAAGCCAAAAGCCAGTGCGAGCCGTGTACCGATCTTGAACCGTGAAAGCATTGCCAAATCCTAACAAGTGAAAGAGCTAGGATTTTAGGCAACAAGAATGAAAACTGTAACTCAACCTTTGCAAACTATTGTCAACTTTTATACATATTCAAAGATTATCTACTATACCAGCGCGTCTCACCTGCGCTAACTTACTGACAGACTAGACATAACCTGAGCGGATATCGGCCAGCTCTATGACACTATCTGCCGATGCTGACAGAAGAAACGCAGCATTTCCTTGGTGGCATTGGGGCCTTTCGGGTCGGTATAGCTTCCTTTCGTGCTGCCGCCCGACCAAGCGTGACCCGCCCCGTGTACCTGCCACTGCTCCAGATGAGTTTCGCCTTTCGCATTATGGTGCGTGGTACAGGTATAGCCGTGGCCATTGGCTACCTTCCCCTTCTCCACTGTCGCCCCTGCTTGATACGACGTGCTGTACTGGGCGGCTACGCGATCCGCATTGCTGGGGTGTACGGTGGTATCACGATCACCATGAAAGATAATCGCTGGCACATCCGACGCCCATCCGGCTCCTTTAGCTTGGTTACCGCCACCGAGCGACCCTGTGCCACCCTGCATTGCTCCCAGAGCATCGGGAAGACTCTGGGCCACGCCATGGGGCAGTCCGGAGTGCACGCCCACCGCCGCAAACAGATCCGGGTAGGTCATCGCCAGGGTGGTTGCCATGGCGGCACCTGCCGAAAGGCCTGCAACATAGACCCGGGACACATCAAGGCCATGGGTATCAATGATCTGGCGAGTCATGCCCGCAATAATCGCGGGTTCACCGCCCTCGCGCTGCTGATCTTCGGCTTTGAACCAGTTCCAGCACCTAGAGTGGTTGGCGGTCATAGGCTGGGCCGGATAGAGCACACAGCACTGCTGCTCTTCGGCCAACCGGTTCATCTCGGTTCCGGCAGCGAAATCATCAGGGTTCTGCGTGCAGCCATGCAGCATCACCACCAGCGGCAGTGCCTGACCGGTATAGCCGCTAGGGATATACAGTTTGTAATCACGTGCTCCCACATGGTTGGTAAACCGACCAGCAGTGAATGCCCCGGGCTGTGCTTCCTCACTGTCACTAGGTGCTTGCTCGGGTTGCGCCATCCCACCGCGAAACTTCATCCACTTATCCCGCCATGCAGCAGGCACCTTAATATCGTTGGGCGTGAATGCTCCGGCTGGCGAATCAGCAGGCTCTGGCTTGGATACAGTGGCTTCTTCGCCGATAACCTCGCAGGCTCCGTCGAAGGTATTGCCACCTCGATAAGCGTTATCCGGTGTTGCATCACGCCCAGCTTCGGGCACGCTGCGCTGGAGAAGGGCCATGGCCTCGTGAAGTTTCCCTGCACGGGTGAGTCGCGTTGCTTCTTCCATTCGTTTCGTCACAGTGGCGTCAATCATGATCAAAGTCCCTATTTAGTGATGCAGTGGTTGCCTGTTGAGTGGCAGGCGCTTCAGTGGATTCGATCCGCCAGAGCGGCCTTAACCGCTTTGCTGGCATTAAGTGCCCCCAATACGACCACCGACTCGATGGTGGCAAGGGCAAGCTCCGGCGTTACATCGTCGGCAATGCTGGCCATACCCAGCACCTGAATCTGCAACATCTCCCCTGCTGACTGCAGGGCCTCCAAATCTGCGCGACTATAGTGCTCAAGCCCTAGCACAAACGATTTGCGGGTGACGGTCTCTCTCACTACATCAGCATGGTTTGCCAACTGATTGCGGATAGCCGTTCGAATCAGATCGGTTCGGTTGGAGTAAAACCCTTCCTGAACCAACAGGTCAATCTGCCCCAGATCAACGACCCCCAGATTGATCGTAATCTTCTCGCTAGCGTCGCCGCTCTTGCGGCGCAGTTCGTGCACGCTCATGTGTGAAGCCTCGTTGTGCTCGTCATTGAACATTTCATTGGCACTATAGCACCCAAACAGACTCCACATACCATCCATATGGATGGTATTTATAATAATTTAGTCTCATAAATAGTCCAGCGCACCGGTTCAAGTGTCGTCGAACTGACTTATTTCTCCTTTATGGTGAAACGATGACACTCTTTGTGGTTGGAGGTTAGCTTGCACATTGCCGATGTGACGATGTTCCATGCCCCGGCCAGCGGCGGCGTGCGTACTTATTTACAGGCCAAACACCGCGTTTTTGCACGTGTTCCACAGCTTCGTACCAGCCTGCTGGTGCCGGGGGCAGAGCGCGATAGCCTGGGCGATCACCATACTTTACCTGCGCTACACCTGCCTTTAGGCCAGGGCTATCGTTTTCCATTACGCTCCTCCCCCTGGCGGGATGCCCTGGTTGATCTTAAGCCTGACCTCATCGAGGCTGGCGACCCGTACGTAACGGCTTGGGCTGCACTCTCAGCGGGTCAACGACTTGGCGTGCCGGTGGTAGGCTTCTATCACTCTGATCTTCCCCGTTTGATGGGTGATCGCTTAGGGCGCTACGTTGAGAAGCGCTTAACTCACTATGTAGCGAACCTTTATAGTCGGTTTGATAGCGTGTTGGCGCCCTGTAACGCGATGGCAGATCGGCTGCGCGACTGGGGTGTCGATAATGTTCGCGTTCAACCGCTGGGTGTCGATTTAGCGCAATTTAATCCCCAGCAGCGTGACCCGACGCTCAGACAGACCATGGGCATACCCAGCGATAAAAAGCTGCTGATCTTTGTGGGACGTAACTCCCGCGAGAAAAATATTGATGTACTGCTTTCAACGATGCGTCAGCTAGGCAGCGATTACCATTTGTTGCTGATGGGCCCCGGCATGCCGCATCACGTACCCAGCAATGTCACCATTGTCGATCGCTGCTGTGGCGCCCACGAGGTCGCGAAGGCGCTGGCCAGTAGCGATGCTCTGTTACATGCGGGCACCCGCGAAACCTTCGGCTTAATTGCTCAGGAAGCGATGGCAAGCGGTATTCCAGTCATAGCGGCGAACGCAGGGGCGCTGGCAGAAAATGTGCCGTTGGGGGCGGGTATTTTATGCAAACCGCTTGATCCAACTGCCATGGCTGAGGCGTGTGCGGCGCTATTTAGTAATGATGTGGCCTCCAGCGGGCGCTATGCGCGCCGTCATGTGGAGCGCCATTTCAACTGGGATGGCGTCATGCACTCACTGCTTGAGCACTATCAGCAGCTTTGCCACGGCAGCCAACCGTATGCACACAACCAACACCTCTAATCGTCGCCAGCTACTAAAGTGGCGGCCTATTCACGGCGTGATGATTGCCTTGGCGCTGATTGCGCCGCTGGTGCTCACCGCCTGGCTGGGTGGGGCCGAGGCGCTTCAGCGCGTCAAACACTTCCCGCTTGGGTTGCTGCTATTGATGCTGGTGATGGCCTTTCTGTGCTGGAACCTAAATGCAGCAAGGCTGCGTTTGATGCTGGGCGGCCGTGCAGGCAAGCTAGGACAAGGCGGCGCTCTGGGCATTGAACTGGCGTCTAAATTTGCCCTGTGCGCCACCCCAGGCGGCAGCGGCGGCCCAGTCACCCTACTGGTGCTGCTTGCCCAGCGCAGCTTCCCGCCCGCCAAAGGCGCGGCGGTATTCTTGATTGACCAAGGCTGCGACTTACTGTTCTTCCTGGCGATGCTGAGCAGCTTGGTGCTATTTTCGCTGCTCAGCGACACTCAATGGCCACATCAATCGTTGGTACAGTGGGCGCTGGCCGGCTTAGCCTTTATGGCGACGTTGGTGATTGTGGTAATGCGCTATTTACCCAGCCTATTGCGCTCACCCAGTGTGAACATGCCATGGCCAAGCCGTTATCGGCGGCGCTGGCTGGCACGGCGTTTATTGCGCTGTCGGCATGCGCTAAAGGTGACGCTTGAACTGCCGCGCTCTACGCTGCTCGCGATGATGCTGCTGACCACCGCGCATTGGCTGATGCGCTATAGCTTGCTCTATTTGGCAGTGCTAGGGGTGGGCGGTCATGCAGATTGGATGTGGACGTTTCTAACCCAAATGCTGGCCATGGCTGCCAGTCAGTTCAGCTTTCTGCCCGGGGGCGCGGGTGCTGCGGAGATGGGCGTGGGTGGCCTGTTGCTGCCGTTAATGGAGCGCGATCAGGCCGCTGCGGCTGTATTAGTATGGCGCTTAGTTAGCTACCACCTATATTTGGCGGCAGGTGCCCCGCTGTTTGTGCTGTATAGCTATCGCATGCTGCGCCGATCACCGGCACGGCAGCACAAATGAATAAGGGCGCCCCGAGGGGCGCCCTTATAGCGTGCAGCTAAACGTCAGTGGCTTACCAGCCAGTGACTTCTTTCAGCGCATCGCCGATTTCCGCCAAAGAGCGCACGGTTTTCACACCGGCGTCTTCTAGAGCAGCAAACTTCTCGTCAGCGGTGCCTTTACCGCCAGAGATAATCGCGCCCGCGTGGCCCATACGCTTGCCAGGAGGTGCAGTTACACCGGCAATGTAGGAAACCACGGGCTTGGAAACGTTGGCTTTGATGTAAGCTGCCGCTTCTTCTTCAGCCGTGCCACCGATTTCACCGATCATAACGATAGCTTCGGTTTTCGGATCCTTCTCGAACATCTCAAGGATGTCGATGAAGTTAGAGCCCGGAATCGGGTCGCCGCCGATGCCTACACAAGTAGACTGACCAAAACCGTGATCAGTGGTCTGCTTGACGGCTTCATAGGTCAAGGTACCAGAACGAGATACGATGCCTACGCGGCCCGGCTGGTGAATGTGACCCGGCATGATGCCGATTTTGCATTCGCCTGGGGTGATAACACCGGGGCAGTTCGGGCCGATCAGGCGTACGCCTAGCTCGTCACACTTCACTTTGGCTTCGAGCATGTCTAGCGTAGCGATGCCTTCAGTGATGCACACAATCAGCTTGATACCGGCATTGGCCGCTTCAAGGATTGAGTCTTTACAGAACGGCGCCGGTACGTAGATAACGCTGGCTTCCGCGCCGGTTTTCGCTACCGCTTCTTTCACGGTGTTGAAAACGGGCAGACCGAGGTGCTCCTGGCCGCCTTTACCCGGTGTAACACCACCGACCATTTGCGTACCGTAGGCAATCGCCTGCTCGGAGTGGAACGTGCCTTGGCCACCGGTAAAGCCCTGGCAGATGACCTTGGTGTTCTTATCGATCAGGATGCTCATTACTTGCCCTCCGCCGCTTTAACGACCTGCTGAGCCGCGTCGGTCAGACTGGTAGCCGCGATGATGTTCAAACCGCTAGATGCTAGTTTTTCAGCACCCAGTTCGGCGTTGTTACCTTCCAGACGTACGACAACCGGTACATTGACGCCCACTTGCTCAACGGCACCGATAATGCCTTCAGCAATCATGTCGCAACGTACGATACCGCCGAAAATGTTAACCAGTACGGCTTTAACATTGTCATCCGACAGGATGATTTTGAACGCTTCTGCCACGCGTTCCTTGGTGGCGCCACCGCCAACGTCCAAGAAGTTAGCGGGCTTGCCGCCGCTCAGGTTAACGATGTCCATGGTGCCCATGGCCAAACCTGCGCCGTTAACCATGCAGCCGATGTTGCCATCAAGCGCTACGTAGTTAAGTTCCCATTTCGCCGCATCGGCTTCGCGCTGATCTTCTTGCGAAGGATCACGCATCGCCTGCAGGTCAGGGTGACGGTAAAGCGCATTGCTATCCAGACCCAGCTTGGCGTCGAGGCAGTGAAGATTGCCTTCGTCGGTAATAACCAGCGGGTTAATTTCTAACAGCGCTAGGTCTTTGTCATGGAACAACTGGGAAAGACCTAAGAAAATCTTGGTGAACTGCTTGATCTGGTCGCCTTTCAGGCCCAGCGCAAAGGCTAGTTCACGCGCTTGGTACGGCTGTGCGCCGACCAACGGATCGATTTCGGCTTTGAGAATCTTTTCCGGTGTCTCTTCTGCAACCGTCTCGATCTCTACACCACCTTCGGTAGAGGCCATAAAGACCACACGACGGGTAGTGCGGTCGACAACGGCACCGAGATAAAGCTCGTCGGCGATGTCGGTGCAAGTTTCAACTAGAATCTTGGCAACCGGCTGACCTTTTTCGTCAGTCTGGAAGGTAACCAAGTTCTTGCCCAGCCACTTTTCAGCAAAGGCTTTAGCTTCAGCCGGGTCTTTGATCAGCTTAACGCCACCCGCTTTACCACGGCCACCGGCGTGCACCTGGGCTTTAACCACCCACATGTCACCACCGATTTTTTTACAAGCCTCTTCCGCTTCTTCGGGCGTGTCGACTGCAAAGCCTTTAGACACTGGTAGACCATAATCGGCAAACAGCTGTTTACCTTGATACTCGTGAAGATTCATCGATTCATGCCATTGGTTGCATGTGACTCGAACGATGACCCGTTTTCTTTTGAGCCGTCTTACAAGAACAGCCTTAAAAGAACGGGTCATCCCCGTTCTTTCGATCTTTGTGGATTAAGACAAAGCCGAAAGTTTGCGCCACCCTTAAAAGGTGGCGCTTCGTTGTTTAACTAAATTACTTACGCTTCTTGCGATTGGCCATATGAATCGCATGACCATCAACCGCAAGCGCTGCTTCGTGAACAGCTTCCGACATGGTCGGGTGCGCGTAGCAGGTCAAGGCCAGGTCTTCGGCACTGGAGCCAAATTCCATGGCAATCACGCCTTGAGCGATCATCTCGCCCGCGTGTTGACCCACGATGTGCATACCGAGAATACGGTCTGTTTCCGCATCGGCGATAATTTTGGCACTGCCTTCGGTGGCGTTGTTAGCCATCGCGCGGCCGCTTGCCGCGAACGGGAAGGTACCGGTTTTGACTTCGATGCCTTTCGCTTTAGCGTCTTGCTCAGTCATACCCACCCACGCCACTTCCGGGTAGGTGTAGATAACGCTAGGAATGGTGTCGTAGTTCATCTCGGCTTTATGGCCAGCGATAATATCCGCCACCATAATGCCCTCTTCAGAGGCTTTGTGCGCCAGCATCGGGCCGCGTACACAGTCACCGATGGCGAAAACGCCCGGGACGTTGGTACGGCACTGGTCGTCAACAAAGATGAAACCACGCTCATCCAGCTCAACGCTTACGCCGTCGGCAATCACGCCTTTGGTATACGGGCGACGGCCAACACAAACGATGAGTTTATCAAACGTCATCTCTTGTTCGCCGTTGGCATCGCTGTACTTAACGACGACTTCTTCGCCTTTGACTTCAGAACCGGTCACGCGAGCGCCGAGTTTGATATCAAGGCCCTGCTTTTTGAGCAGCTTCTGAGTCTCTTTGGCGACAGTGGCGTCTACCATCGGCAGGAAGGAGTCCATGGCTTCAAGTACGGTGACTTCTGAGCCCAGACGGTTCCATACGCTGCCCAACTCAAGGCCGATGATGCCGGCACCAATCACACCTAAACGCTTAGGCGTTTCAGTGAATTCGAGTGCGCCGGTAGAGTCGACAATCAAGCCTTCGGTCAACGGGGTCGGCGGAATTTCCACCGGTACTGAGCCCGCGGCGATAACGATGTTGTCGGCATCATAAGTAGTGGTATTGCCGTCATTATCGGTCACTTCGACCTGCTTGCCGGAAACCACTTTACCGGTACCTTCGATGGCGGTAACGCCGTTGGCCTTGAACAAGCCAGAGATGCCGCCGGTCAAGTTCTTAACGATCTTGTCCTTGCGCGCCATCATCTTTGTAACGTCCATGGAAACGTCGCCAGCCTGAATGCCCATATCGTCGAAATCGTGTTTGGCTTCAACGAACTTGTGGGAGGCTTCAAGCAACGCTTTAGACGGGATGCAGCCCACGTTCAAGCAGGTGCCACCGTGAACAACATTGCCTTCTTTACCGATCCATTTTTCAATACAGGCCGCTTTTAGGCCCATCTGTGCAGCACGAATGGCGGCAACATAACCACCAGGGCCGGCACCGATAACGATCACATCAAACTTATCAGCCATGTTGGCTCCTTTAGCTTGCTGGCCTCCCCCCGCTATTGACTAAAGCCGGGTAGGAGGCTGTGTGCGATTGCAGATAAATCCTGGTTAAGCAGTAGCGTACTCAATCATTATTGCAATAACGAGAACGCTTATGCTTTAGACATCCAGCAGCAGACGAGCCGGGTCTTCCAGCAATTCTTTTAAGGTGACCAAGAACTGAACGGCGTCTTTGCCGTCGATCATACGGTGGTCATAGGAGAGCGCCAGATACATCATCGGGCGGATCTCGACCTTGCCGTTGACTGCCATCGGACGATCCTGGATTTTGTGCATGCCCAGAATGGCGGTTTGCGGCGGATTGATGATCGGGGTCGACATCAACGAACCAAAGGTGCCGCCATTGGTGATGGTGAAGGTACCGCCGATCATGTCATCCATGCCCAGCTTGCCGTCACGACCACGCTTACCGAAATCAACAATCGTGCGTTCAACGTCAGCAATTTTCATGCTGTCGGTGTCGCGCAGTACCGGCACGACCAGACCACGGTCGGTGGAAACGGCTACGCCGATATCCTGGTAACCGTGATAGACAATGTCGGTGCCGTCGATCGAGGCGTTCACATCCGGATAACGCTTGAGCGCTTCTGAAGCTGCTTTGACAAAGAAGCCCATAAAGCCCAGCTTGATATCGTGAGCTTTTAGGAACGTCTCTTTGTACTGCGCACGCAGGGCCATGATCTCGGTCATGTCCACTTCGTTGTACGTGGTCAGCATCGCCGCGGTTTGTTGCGCCTGTACCAGGCGCTTGGCGATGGTCTGACGCAGGCGGCTCATCGGCACGCGCTTCTCGATGCGCTCGCCTTCGGCAGCCGGTGCAGCGGCAGCTTTCGCCGGTGCAGCTGATTTCGCTGCTTTCTTGGCGGAACCGTCTTTGACCGCTTTCTGAACGTCTTCTTTCAAGATGCGGCCACCTTTGCCGGTGCCCTCAATCTTGGCAACGTCCAGGTCGTGCTCGGCAACCATTTTACGTGCGGCCGGGGCGAGGATTTTGTCACCGACTTTCTCATCGGCGCCATCGTCATCGCTGCCGCCTGATTTAGCGGATGCGGAATCGCCACCGCTACTGTCTCCAGCACTATCGCCACCAGAGCTATCGCCACCAGCACCTTCGGTGAACACGGCCAGAATCGCTTCGGATTCTACCTGGCTACCCTCTTCGGCTTTAATTTCAGCCAGGGCGCCATCGGCCGGAGCAACCACTTCCAGCACGACTTTGTCGGTTTCAATATCTGCCAGCACTTCATCACGCTTAACCGCTTCGCCGACTTTTTTGTGCCACGTCGCTACGGTGCCTTCCTGAATCGACTCAGGGAAGCTGGGGGCTTTGACATCGTGCTGCTTGCCGCCACCGCTGGCTTTTGGCTCTTCTTTCTTATCATCAGACGTTTTGTCGTCAGATTTTTGCTCGGATTTTTCAGCACTGTCATCGTCAGAAGATTTCTCTTCTTTTTTGCCGCTGTCGCCAGAGGCACTGCCTTCACCGATTTTGCCTAATATCTGCTCAGACTGAACGGTATCGCCCTCTTCGGCCATCACGTCGGTCAGTGTGCCCGCTTCCGGTGCGACAACTTCGAGTACTACTTTGTCGGTTTCGATTTCAACAATCAGCTCGTCACGCTCAACGCTGTCACCCGGCTTCTTATGCCACGCCGCCACTGTGCCTTCGGCAACGGATTCCGGAAAGGTTGGCGCTTTGATCTCAGTAGCCATGTCGTTTCCCTTATGTGTTCTCTAAATCCGGTGGCCGCTTATAAATTAAAAGCGTCTTCCACCAGCTGGCGCTGCTGTTCAGTGTGGACGGACATATAGCCAGCTGCAGGAGCAGCAGAGGCAGGACGTCCGGCAAATTTCAACTCGCGTCCGAGGCCGTCTTTCAGCATATCGGCCACTGCACGCATATTGTGCTGACTGGAGTACCAAGCGCCCTGATTAAGTGGTTCTTCCTGGCACCACACAATGTCTTCTATGTTGGTGTAGTTTTGCAGCGCTTCCAGAAGCTCTTCTTTCGGGAAGGGGTAGAGCTGCTCAACACGTAAGATTGCTGTGTCATGACGCTCATTCTCAGCGCGCCACGCAGCCAAATCGTAGTAGACCTTGCCAGCACATAGCACCACGCGGGTGACCTTCTCTGGCGCAAGATCCGCCTGGTCAGCAAGTACCATGTGGAACTTACCGTGGGCGAGATCTTCAAGGCTCGACGTCGCTTCTTTATGGCGCAGCAGCGATTTAGGTGTCATGACCACCAGCGGCTTACGCAGCGGACGAATCACCTGACGACGCAGTAGATGATAAATCTGCGCGGGGGTGGTCGGTACACAGACCTGCATATTGTGCTCGGCACACATTTGCAGGAAGCGCTCCAGACGTGCCGAAGAGTGCTCAGGCCCCTGGCCTTCATAGCCGTGTGGTAACAGCATGGTTAAACCACACACCCGGCCCCACTTCGTCTCACCTGAAGAGATGAACTGGTCAACGACCACCTGGGCACCGTTAAAGAAGTCACCAAACTGGGCTTCCCAGATCACCAGATCATTCGGCGCAGTGGTTGAGTAACCGTACTCAAACGCCAGCACTGCCTCTTCCGAAAGGATAGAGTCGTGAATGGTGAAACGCGGCTGCCCATCGGCCATGTTCTGCAGCGGAACGTAGGTAGTACCGTCTTTCTGGTTATGCACCACCGCATGGCGGTGAGAGAACGTACCGCGACCCACGTCTTGCCCGGTAATACGAATCGGGTGACCTTGTTCCAGCAGCGTGGCGTAAGCCAGGGTTTCAGCGAAGCCCCAGTTAAGCGCCAAACCACCGGCCTGCATTTTACGGCGGTCTTCATAAATCTTGGCCACCTGGCGCTGTACGTCAACGCCATCAGGCACCTCGCACATACGAGCAGCCAACTGCTGCAGACGCTTCATATCAAACGTAGTGTCGGCATTGCCAGACCATTCGTGGCCCAGGTAAGGCGCCCAGTCAACGAACAACGAAGCGTTGGGCTCTTGCACCAAGGCATTGGCAACGTGGTTGCCTGCCACTAGATCATCGCGATAGGTTTCGATCATCGCTTTGGCGTCTTCTTCAGAGAGCACGCCCTGCTCAACCAAACGCTTGGCATACAGCGTACGCGCAGAAGGATGATCTTTGATCTTGGAATACATCATCGGCTGCGTGCCTGACGGCTCGTCAGCTTCGTTGTGGCCACGGCGACGGTAACAAACCAGATCGATCACCACGTCCTTTTTGAACTGCTGGCGATAGTCGAGAGCAACTTGAGTCGCGTGCAGCACTGCGTCTGGGTCATCGCCATTGACATGAAAAATTGGCGCTTGAACCATCTTGGCAATATCAGTGCAGTATTCGGTAGAGCGCGCATCCAGCGGATGCGAGGTGGTGAAGCCCACTTGGTTGTTAATCACAATGTGGACGGTGCCACCGGTTTTATAAGCACGGGTCTGGGACATCTGGAATGTCTCCATCACCACGCCTTGACCGGCAAACGCAGCATCGCCGTGGACGTTGATCGGCAGCACTTTGCTGCCCTCTTCGTCGTTACGACGATCCTGGCGGGCACGCACCGAGCCCTCTACGACTGGCGCGACAATTTCCAGGTGCGACGGGTTGAACGACATCGCCAAATGGACTTCGCCGCCCGGGGACATGACGTTCGAACTGAAACCCTGGTGATATTTCACATCACCTGAGCCGCGCTCGATGACTTTCTTGCCGTCGAACTCATCGATCAAGTCAGTTGGGTTTTTACCCAAAATATTGACCAGCAGATTGAGTCGTCCACGGTGTGCCATGCCGATGACCACTTCCTTGGTGCCATAGCCGCCAGCACGCTGGATAAGCTCATCCATCATTGGCACAAACGATTCGCCGCCTTCAAGACCAAAACGCTTGGTACCTGGATACTTGGAGGCCAGGTAATTCTCCAAACCTTCGGCGGCCGTCAAACGCTCCAGCACGTGCTTTCGCACGTCGGCGCTGAAATCAGGCGCACTGCGTACCGACTCAAAACGCCGCTGTAACCAGCGTTTCTCTTCCGTATCGACGATATGCATGATCTCGCAGCCGATGGAGCGGCAGTAAGTGCGCTCCAACGCATCCACGATGTCACGCAGTGGTGCTTTGTCGATGCCTAAAAAGAAAGAACCGGTTTGGAACTCGGTGTCCAGGTCAGCTTTTGAGAGCTGATGAAAAGACAGATCGAGATCGGGGACGGGGGTGGGATTACGCAGTCCTAGCGGGTCGATATTGGCCTTTTGATGGCCACGGAAGCGGTAAGCGTTAATCAGCTGCAGGACTTTCACCTGCTTTTTATTCTCACCGCTATCGGCAGCGGCAACTACACGGCCCGGACGACTTTCGCGCCCCAGCTGGTAGAACTGATCACGGACTGGGCTTAGTGGAACATCGTGGGAGGCACTGCCCTCGGGACGCGGCAACTCATCAAAATAGCTGCGCCATTCGTCAGGGACAGACTCAGGATCGGCGAGGTACTGCTCGTAAAGCGCTTCCACGTAGTGAACATTGCCGCCACTAACGTGAGAGGAACGCCACATCAACTCCATTATGCCTTGTTGCATCTCTCGGTCACCCTGCACTGATGGGGTGGTATCGGTATCGTCGCAAAGGTGCGGCGACATCGCTATTGCCCTGCCGGCGGGGCGGGACATTTGCCGGCGGCGCCGGCCAACGGCCGGAAACCCTGTTCATCTAGCTATTCGTCGTCTAACGATCATACGGTGTTTCGTCTTCAGTTCATGCTCGAAAGCCGGTACCCAAGGCACCGGCTTTCAAACTTGTCTGATCAGCGGTGCGACGTGACGCCGCACCGCGTGACAAACCCTATGATAACAAGCGAAGCGCCATGATTTAAGTGGCATTGTTAACCTACTTAAGTGGCACACGCTTTTTTACTCAAATGTCATAGACTTAGGTAGCATCTGCGAGAAGCATTTCGCGAATTTTACCGATCGCACGAGTGGGATTCAGCCCTTTTGGGCAAACCGCCACACAGTTCATGATGCCACGGCAACGAAATACCGAGAACGGATCTTCCAAATCACTCAAGCGCTCACGGGTTGCCGTATCACGGGAATCGGCCAAAAAGCGGTAAGACTGCAGCAGACCCGCTGGGCCTACGAACTTCTCGGGATTCCACCAGAACGACGGGCACGACGTTGAACAGCATGCGCATAGAATACACTCATACAAGCCATCTAGCTTGTCGCGCTCTTCCGGCGACTGTAGGCGCTCAATGGCCGGTGCCGGGGTGTCGTTCTGCAGGTACGGCTGAATACGCTCGTACTGCTTATAGAACAACCCCATATCGACAACCATATCGCGAATAACCGGCAAGCCCGGCAGCGGACGCAGCGTCAGCTTGTTGTTTTTAACAACGTCTGACAGCGGCGTAATACACGCCAAGCCGTTTTTACCGTTCATGTTCATGCCGTCAGAACCGCACACGCCTTCGCGGCAGCTGCGACGAAACGCCAAACCGCTGTCTTGCTCCTTCATCATATGAAGGACATCCAGCACCATCACATCGCGGCCTTTGGTATCGACCTGAAACTCCTGCATGTAAGGTGCGGAGTCGGTTTCCGGATTGTAGCGGTATACGGATACCTGAAGATTGGACATAGTGACTCCCTCTCGTCTATGCGGCGTTTAGTAGGTACGAACCTTAGGCTCGAACGTATCAACAGTTTTCGGCTTGAAGTTAACGTCGCGTTTTTTCAGCTCTTTCGTCGCCGGGAAGAACAGCGAGTGCTTCAGCCAGTTGACGTCATCACGGTCTGGATAGTCGTAGCGCGAGTGGGCGCCGCGGCTCTCTTTACGCTCAAGGGCAGCGATCGCCGTCGCTTCTGCCACTTCCATCAAGTTATCAAGCTCTAACGCTTCTACACGTGCGGTGTTGAAGGCGTTGGACTTATCAGGCAGGTAGGCGTTGGCGATGCGCTCACGCAGCAGCGCTAACTTGTCGACGCCTTCCAGCATGTTTTTCTCTTCGCGGAATACACCGAAGGAGGTCTGCATGATTTCCTGAAGCTCAGCTTTCAGCTCAGGAATGCTTTCGCCACCTTCAGACTCGTTCCAGCGCGTGATCCGCTTCATGGCCGACTCAATGTCCGACTCGGAAGCGTCCAGGTACTCAATGCCTTCGTTCAGAGCGCCTTCGATAAACATACCCGCGGCGCGACCAAACACTACCAGATCGAGCAGTGAATTACCGCCCAAGCGGTTGGCACCGTGAACAGATACGCACGCCGCTTCACCGCAGGCAAACAGACCGTTAACGATATGATCGTTACCGCTTTCGTCCATAGTAATCGCCTGGCCATGAATGTTGGTCGGAATACCGCCCATCATGTAGTGGCAGGTGGGTACGACCGGGATCGGATCTTTTGCCGGATCGACGTGAGCAAAGGTCTTGGACAGCTCAACGATACCCGGCAGACGCTTGCCGAGAACTTCTTCACCCAGGTGATCAAGCTTCAGGAAGACGTGATCGCCCTTCTCACCACAGCCGCGGCCTTCGAGGATCTCCATGACCATCGAACGAGCGACGACGTCACGGCCCGCCAAATCTTTGGCGTTCGGCGCATAACGCTCCATAAAGCGCTCGCCGTCTTTATTGATCAGGTAACCACCTTCACCACGGCAACCTTCTGTGACCAGCGTGCCCGCACCGTAAATACCGGTCGGGTGGAACTGCCACATCTCCATGTCTTGCATCGGGAAGCCCGCACGCAGCGCCATGCCGATGCCGTCGCCGGTATTGATCAAAGCGTTAGTCGTGGAGGCGTAAATACGGCCTGCACCACCGGTGGCGAGTACCGTGGCCTTGGATTTAACGTGCACCACTTCGCCTGTCTCGATGCACATGGCGATACAACCCACCACGTCACCGCTGGCATTTTTAACCAGATCCACCGCGTACCACTCGTTGAGGAACACGGTATTATTCTTCAGGTTGTTCTGATAAAGCGTGTGCAGCAGCGCGTGACCGGTACGGTCAGCTGCGGCACAGGTACGTGCTGCCTGACCGCCTTCACCGAAGTTCTTCGACTGGCCGCCAAACGGGCGCTGATAGATGCGGCCGTTATCCAAACGCGAGAATGGCAGGCCCATGTGCTCAAGCTCAAATACCGCTTTCGGGCCTTCAGAACACATATACTCTGCCGCGTCCTGGTCAGCGATATAATCGCCGCCTTTAACGGTGTCGTACATGTGCCAGCGCCAGTCATCATTCGGGTCGTCGGACGCGATCGCACAGGTAATGCCACCCTGAGCAGAAACGGTGTGAGAGCGGGTCGGGAACACTTTTGATAACACGGCCGTCTTTTTACCGGACTTTGCCAGCTCAAGCGCGGCTCGCAGGCCAGAGCCACCGCCGCCAATGATAATGGCGTCAAACGTCAGGCTACGCAGATTAGACATGTATCAAGCTCCCCACAGAATTTGAATGCCCCACACCAAGTACACGAAAATGCCCAGGATGATGACAGCTTGGACACCCACGCGCAGGCGAGTGGACTTGAGATAGTCGGTGGTGACGGTCCACAGACCGATCCAGGCATGTGCGGCTATGGCAACAAAGGCCAACAGCGAGAAAATCCGCATCCACGTCTGGCTGAATAGACCGCTCCACGCGTAATAATCAAGGTTCGGATTAAACAGCAGGAAGGCAACGATAAAGACCGTATAGAGGGCCAAAATAACAGCAGAAACGCGCTGCATCAGCCAGTCAGAAAGCCCACTACGGCCAAAACTTGTAATGTTAGTTACCATACCCAAACTCCTGCCAGAATAATCAGAACGGCGCTGACCACCACGGTGATCTGCGCTTTTTTAACGCCACCCTCAAGGGTTACCCCAATGTCGGCATCCATCAGCAGGTGCTTGATACCTGCTACAAAGTGAAATGCCAGTGCAGACAACAGCCCCCAAGCAATCAGCTTAGCCAAAAAATTATTGGCCAGCGCATCGCTAACGGCGTCGAAACCCGCAGGAGATGACAAGGATTTACCCAGCGCCCAAAAAGCGAAGATCAGGCCAACGAACAGGATGACACCCGTGATGCGGTGTGTGATCGACGTCAGCGCCGGCAGTGGAAAATGTATCGTAGTAAGGTCTAGGTTTACGGGTCGTTTGCTATTCACGGCTTTGTACACACTCTCTTGGCCCGCTCTGCGACAGGTCGGGCATGGCCCGAGCGGGCGGTGGTTGCTGGAAGGGGCTCGGCCGTTGCCAAGTCGGGCACGACCACCTACCTGCCGGTCGCGCGACGTGGATTATAAGAACCTTCGCCCTCGCTTACAAACCGAACTCAGCCCTAACTCGACTATGGTGCAAGAAAATTGTCTTCATCCTGAGTCGATTTTGCGCTGCAGCATGGTTATAGTGGCAAGAGACTAGCAGTTTGATAAGCCTGTTAACATATTATGTTAGAATACAGGCAAAAATCTCTGGCGTTTTGCTACACTGCACGCACTTTCATCATATACAAAAATTACCCACAACAACAATGTTTGTACAACATTCGGCTAGCGCATAGGCTAATTGACAAAATGTCGCACGCTTCTATAGTGGGCAAGCCTTTTCGCCGGCGCGGTATGCGCAGCAATGACTTTACGTCCCAACCCGAATTCGAAAGGAGGCCAGCATGGCTGACAGGAAAGCGACATTGACGGTAGACGGTCTGGATAAACCGATCGAGCTACCCATGTATTCCGGCACACTTGGCCCCGACGTCATCGACGTACGCGGCTTAGGTGCTGAAGGCCTGTTTACCTACGACCCCGGCTTTATGGCCACCTCTTCTTGCCAGTCTGCCATCACCTATATTGATGGTGGCAAGGGCGTACTGCTTCACCGCGGTTACCCCATTGACCAACTGGCCAAAGAGTCCAATTTCGTGGAGGTGTGCTACACCCTGCTGTTTGGCGAGCTACCCAACGACGAACAGTACGCAGAATTTGAATCGCGCATTCGTAACCACACCATGGTTCACGATCAAATCAATAACTTCTTTAAAGGGTTCCGCCGCGATGCGCACCCGATGTCCATCTTGTGTGGCGTAGTAGGCGGCCTAGCGGCCTTCTACCATGACCATATGGACATCACTAAAGAAGAAGATCGCGAGATCAGCGCGATTCGCCTGATTGCCAAAATGCCGACTCTGGCGGCCATGTCGCACAAGTATAATGTCGGCCAGCCGTTCAACTACCCGCGCAACGACCTGAGCTATGCAGAGAACTTCCTCTACATGATGTTCAGCAACCCATGCGAAGAGTACAAAATCAACCCGGTATACGCGAAAGCCATGGACCGCATCTTTATGCTGCATGCGGATCACGAGCAGAACGCCTCCACCTCGACAGTACGCCTGGCAGGCTCCACGGGCGCCAACCCGTTCGCCTGTATCAGCGCAGGTATCGCGGCACTTTGGGGCCCCGCTCACGGCGGCGCTAACGAAGCCGTGCTGGCCATGCTTGATGAAATCGGCGAAGACTCCGAAGAGAACATCCAGCGCTTTGTCGATAAAGCCAAGGATAAGGACGACCCGTTCAAGCTGATGGGCTTTGGTCACCGCGTTTATCGTAACTTCGACCCGCGCGCCAAGGTAATGAAAGAGACCTGCGACGAAGTCCTAGCCGAACTCGGCATGGCTGACGATCCGCAGCTCAAAATTGCCAAGCGTCTTGAGCAGATCGCCCTTGAAGACGAATACTTCATTGAGCGTAAGCTGTACCCGAACGTTGATTTCTACTCGGGCATCATCCTGAAAGCGATGGGTATCCCCACCAATATGTTCACCGTGATTTTCGCGGTATCGCGCACCATTGGCTGGATATCTCATTGGCACGAAATGCTCAGCGAAAGCTACAAAATTGGTCGTCCGCGCCAGCTCTATATTGGCCACGATCAGCGTGACTACCCGAAAAAATAAATCCCCCCCCGCTTGATAGCACGACCAAAGGCCACCCTCGGGTGGCTTTTTGCGTATGGGCTGATTAATGCCCTGTTTTAGGCTAGGCCACCAAGGCAGCAACATGTCGCTAACGATTCCTTCTATTCCCTTGATCAAGATCGTCGCCTAGCCGCCACTCTTAGTAGGCCACATAGAGAAGGCAGGAATAACTTACTGAGCAGCTCAGCGGGATAGGCTGGGGGCAATAGAGCTTGATAGGCTAGCTAAGGCGTGCCAGCTAAGGAAGCTCGCTCAAAAGCATTTTACTTAGCCCTATTGAATCATTTACTGAACCATGACACCGCCATAAGAATGCCTAAATAGCCGCTTATATCGCTTGACTTTTTTGCTACTGGGTATTGCTCAAGGTTTTCCACACTATCTGTGGATAACCCTGTTCACAACCACTTCAAAACGTCCCAGAATCGCCATGAACAGTGGGCCATCCTTAAATTGGTCATTTTTTGACCTAACATAAGCTATTGTTTTTAAAGGGTTTAAGTTCTGTTCAAGTTTTTTTACGTCAACAACAAGGGGTTGTGCACAACCCTAAAACCAGAAGCGCAAAAGTGGACAAGTCAAGCACAAAATCGTCCAAAAATTGTCGATTTGTAGCTCTCCTGTGAACGACAGACATACAAAATGCCAGCAGATGAGAGAACTCATTGCCAGGGGAAATAAACGATTAGGAAGGGTAGTAAAGTAGTGGCGTCCCATAGGGGGTTCGAACCCCTGTTACCGCCGTGAAAGGGCGGTGTCCTAGACCACTAGACGAATGGGACGTAAATCGAGCCGCTTCGCAAAACCATTACTGAAAACCTGTTACTAAAAAGCTATCACTAATTGGTGGAGCCTAGCGGGATCGAACCGCTGACCTCAACACTGCCAGTGTTGCGCTCTCCCAGCTGAGCTAAGGCCCCACATGTCGCGAAGACGGAGCGTATAATACTGATTACGCAGACCTTCGTCAATAGGAAAAGGCCTGCTAAATCTCTAAAACCCCAGCCGTTTTAAAACCCCGTAGGTTTACGCCCTACGAGGCTTAAAATACACGCAAGGATTCGCTCAATCGCGGTTACGCGATTTCACGAAACTCTTTCTCAAAACGCTTAGCCTGCTTCTTGGACACACCGCCCAATACGTCTATCGCGCTGCGCAACCGCGCTCGCGTTACATCAGAGCCAAGAATCGCCATGGCGTCCATAACGGAGGTGCTAGACGTACTGCCAGTAATAGCAATAAACACCGGAGCCAGGAACGCCTTCATTTTTATATCAAAGTGCTCAGCAAGCAGTTTAACTTCGCTCAACAGCGCGTCTTTATTCCAAGCTGAGACACCCTCAAAGCGCCAGACAAGGAACTGAAGCAGCTTCACAAGCTCCTCGTCCTCCATCTTCACACTTTCAAATGACGCTTGCGTCAGCGCCGGCAGGCCCGAGAAGAAGTGCCCTGCCAATGGCATAAACTGGGAAAGCGTCTCTACCCTCGGCCGCACCTGCGGCAGAATCTGCTTAACGTAGGCTTCATTGAAAGCCCATTCACGCAGCGCGCTCAACAGTGCGTCGTCGTCGAGGTCTTCGCGGATATACACCCCGTTCAACCAAGTGAGCTTCTCCAGGTCGAATACGGGGCCACCTAAAGAGACACGCTGAACATCAAATTCCGTCATCATCTCCCTCAGGCTAAATTTCTCGCGCTCGTCGGGCATCGACCAGCCCATCCGCCCCAAATAGTTGGTAACGGCCTGGGGTAAAAAGCCCATCCGGCGATAATAATTGATAGAGGTCGGGTTCTTGCGCTTGGAGAGTTTGGATTTATCCGGGTTGCGCAGCAGCGGCATGTGACAAAGTTGCGGCATTTGCCAACCAAAATACTCATACAGCAGTTGGTGCTTTGGTGCGGAGTTAATCCACTCCTCGCCTCGCAATACGTGGGTAATCGCCATGAGGTGGTCATCGACCACATTGGCTAAATGGTAAGTAGGCATGCCATCTGATTTAAGTAGAATTTGTGCATCTACCTGTGCCCACTCCACCTCAATAGTGCCGCGCAGCATATCGTTGATTACGCACACGCCCTCGGCAGGCACGTTCATACGCACCACATGCGGCCAACCCTCTTGCTCACGACGCGCTTGCTCTTGGCTATCCAGTGCTAAATCTGCAGGCTTTAATGCCAAATGCAGGCCCGCCGCTTTGCGGGATTCGCGTAACTCATCCAACTCTTCACTGGTGCGGTAGCACTTAAACGCATGCCCGGCATCCAAAAGCTGTTGGGCGTGCTGGGCATAAATATCGCCACGCTCGCTCTGCCGATAAGGGCCATAGGGGCCACCTACATCCGGGCCTTCATCCCACTCAAGCCCCAGCCAACGCAGCGAATCGAGAATCATCTGTTCCGACTCAGGCGTAGAACGCACCCGATCAGTGTCTTCAATACGCAGAATAAATTGGCCACCATGCTGACGCGCAAAACAGAGGTTAAAAAGCGCAATGTAGGCCGTACCAACGTGGGGGTCTCCAGTGGGAGAAGGTGCAATGCGAGTACGTACGGTCATGAAAACGTCCTATTGGCAAAAATGCATGGCAATATTATACGCACCTTAGGCGCAACCAACAGCGTTGCTCAGGGAACAACTTGCGCAAGAAAGCGTCAGAGAAATTAACTCCACGTTATTTGTCCACTAATGCGCGCTAAAGCACAATCGCTTAGTATGGCTCTGCAGCAACACCTTGGGCGCATACCCCAAGTTTGAGACAGACCAATAACGTATGTTCATAGCGCCACTATTTTTGTTTGTTGAAAGACATACCATAGTGGAAAACAGCCAACGAGCTTGTTTAGCTCATCATTAGGAAGACGAAATGGAATCGCTAGGCTCACGTATCAAGCAACTGCGGCTTAGGGCCAAGCTCAACAAAGCTGCCCTCGCACGCAAAGTTGGCGTGTCAGATGTCACCATTTCTTATTGGGAATCCGGGGCGATCAAACAGATCGGTCACGAACGCTTAGTTGCGCTCGCAGACGCCCTCGACTGCTCCCTGGCAACACTATTAGAAGGTGATAGCGCGCCCGAGCTATTAACGTTGACCCATACTGGCCCCCTCCCCTGGGAACAGGTACAGGCAACCACCATTAAAGTGCCCAGTCATCTGCCGTTGCATATCGACTGGAAAGCCCCGTGCGTGATGGCAACTCCCGGCCAAGGTACAGATTTTTCGCCAGTTAATGCTGGTGACTTACTGCTGCTCGGGCCGACCCATGTGTTTCACAAAGCGGGCCACTATGTAGTGCAACGCGACGATCGTTTCGTCATTGAGCACTTCGCCAAAGCCCCAAGCGACACATCGATTCATGCAGTACTGTTAGCCCATTGGCATCCTGCCTAAAGCGTCTACCTCCCCGGACTCTCTAGCACTTCCACCTGGTCACGCGTTTGCCTTGGCTCACTCCCCACCAAGAAGCGCCGTGAGTAGGTGGCCACTTGGCCCAGCCCATGGCGGGATTGATTTACCAGCTCTCCCGCCAGGTGCTGGCCCTCGTGGCCAATACGCGTCTGAACGGCTTCCGGCTGTACGCTGCCTTCGGAAACCTCAACCTGCACTATATAGCCACCGTCGGGTAAGCCACTGCCTGGACCAAATGGCCCCGCTGCAAACACGCCATTTTGTATGCGTGTCCGCTCCCGCCAACGCACGCTGCTAATCTCGCGCTCGACGATAATCTGCACCAGTGTTTCGTCAGGTAAGTTGCTCTCGCCTTCCACCATTAAACGCCGATCGCTGCGCAGTGATACATGCGCAAATATCTCGACCACCAGCGGCGCTACCTCTTCCTCCGCTTCTGTCTCGGCAGCTGTCGGTTCAGGGGCTGACGTTTGTGCTGCGGTTGAGGACGGTTCACTTGGTTCATCTGTTCCGCCACACCCTGCCAGTAGCGCAACAGACACTATTAACACGCCAACACTGCTCATTACATTGCGCATACACACTCCGAAATATTACTTGTTCTGCAGCTTACCACTGCATAGCCGCTACCACAGTGGAATACTCATTTTTGGCCCCGCGCAAGTCCTCGCTTCCGGTACAATATGCTTATCATGCTAACAAGACACTTTGAGGAGCAGCGGCTTTGGAGATCATTTGGTGGTTGGCCTATATAGCACTGGGCGGTTTCGTGGGTCTGATGGCGGGCTTATTGGGGATTGGTGGTGGGGGCATTATGGTGCCTATCCTAACGTCCCTTTTTGTACTGCAAGGCGTGCCTCACGAGCACCTTGCCCACTTGGCTTTAGGCACCGCCATGGCGGCCATCATTCCCGCCTCTACCGCTAGCTTGCTCTCCCACCATCGGCACGGGGCCGTTCGCTGGGACATCGTGCGCTTTATTACCCCAGGCATATTAGTCGGCACCTTTTTGGCGACCTTTATCGCTGCCCAGATTCCCACCCGCGGCCTGGCCATCTTTTTCGCCTGCTTTATGCTGCTAATGTCGCTGCAGATGCTGGCGAATATCAAGCCCAAACCCAACCGCGGCTTACCTGGCCCTCTTGGTGTCAGCGGCGTCGGCCTTGCCATCGGCGGTATTTCTGCGCTCGTTGCCATTGGCGGTGGTTCACTGACAGTCCCCTTCCTCACTTGGTGTAATGTCAAACTCCCCCGCGCGATTGGCACCTCAGCAGCCGTAGGGCTACCCATCGCTGTTGCCGGGGCGCTAGGCTACGTCATCAACGGCTGGTCTACCCAAGGGCTGCCCAGTGCAGCGCTCGGCTACGTTTACCTGCCAGCGCTACTGTTAATGGCGCCCTTCAGCATACTCACTGCCCCCATCGGGGCAAAATTAGCGCATAAGCTACCCGTTAAACTCCTCAAACGGGTATTCGCTTTTATGCTGATGGGGTTAGCACTACAGATGGTCTATGCGGTGTTTACGGCGTGAGGGGGCTAGGTGTGAAGAAAAGAGAGTAAACAAGCGAGCAGAAAGAGAACAGACCCGTCATGGAGTCGACAATTGACTGCCCCGCCCTAGTCATAACATCAGGTGTTAAGCCAATCGCTTAGGCGGCACTAATTGCATGAACTTCAAGGTTCACCTTTAGCGCTTTGCGCACCGCGCCAATAATAGCAGATAGGTTATCCATGCCCGGATTCCCGGAAGGAGTCAGCATCCGGTGCAAACTTTTGCTGGGTTTTCCGGTCTGCTCAGCAAGCGCTTCAAAACCCACAGTGGCGTTAACCAGGTCACGAAGCATAAGGCGGGCGGTATCTGGCTCACCATTAAGAAATAACGTAACCGCTTCATCTAGCATCGCCTTTGCGAATGCGGGTTCCCGCTCAACGCGAGCCGCAATCGTCGCTTTAAAATCACGGGTAAGTGCCATATCACTTTTCTCCCTTTTTTACCTGACGCTTACGTTGTTTATTACTATCGCGCAGCGCTTTAGCGTTGTTAATATCAGCCTGCTGGCGTTTTTTAGTACCACCACCAAATAAAATAATCAGTTGATCACCTTCACGGGCCAAATAAATACGGTACCCAGGGCCCCAATCGATACGATATTCACCGATGCCATCGAACCACTTTATGCTCGATGCATTGCCCATCGAGATACGGTATTCAGCCGTGGCGACCTTCGCTGCTGCTTGGGCATCCAGCTGGTCAAACCACTGTTGATAAGGGCTAGATCCGTCGTCGTGTAGATATTCGCGAAGCTCAATCTTCACGACAGCTATAGTAACGTATTGGTTACTACATACCAAGCTATTGGTGTAGATCATTCACTACCATTCAGGCGGGTATTCGCTTTTATGCTGATGGGGTTGGCACCACAGATGGTCTATGCGGTGTTTACGGCTTGAGCTATTTCTTCGTGCGCGCGCCTATGGACGGCCTTCACGTTTAAAGCTTACGATTGACATTCAAAGTAAATTTCGCTCTTGTGGATTGATTAACCAAAAACAATCCTGGAGTCCACATGAACGAAACTCGTCCCGATTACACATCACAAGGTAAATATGCCCGTTTAATCCCCACGCTGGCCGACAGCAAAAAAGAGGAACGAGCAACCTCGATACTGTTGGCAGCGCTCATGTCGGTATACGAGTTTCGTAAAGCGATGCTTCAATCGATCAACTTGCGTGTTGGAGCGCGTACAAAGCTCGAAGCCTGGACTGAAGTCGTTTTCAAAGACGAAACCCTGGTCAAAAAAAAGGGGCCCGACGACAGGCCTGATGGCCTCATTGTCCTAGATACGGGACGTAAAAAATGGCATGCATTGATCGAAGCAAAAGTAGGCAGTGAGATCGTCGGAGAAGAGCAGCTACTAAAATACATCAAGCAAGCCAAAGAACACGGCATTGATGCTGTTATCACCATCACCAACCAGTTTGTAGCGTTACCAACCCACCATCCCGTCTCCATTCCTAAGAAGAACTTGCGCTCGGTTGAGATTTTTCACTGGTCATGGACATACATCGTTACGATGGCTCAGCTGCTCTTAACTCAGGACAAAATAGAAAGCCAGGATCAGAGGTTCATTCTGCATGAAGTGATGAAGTATTTAGAAGATCCAAGTAGTGGGAAGACCGGTTTTACCAGCATGAACGCCGAGTGGAAGACGGTGGTACAAAGCGCCTTTAACAACTCCAAACTTAACAAAAACTCTGATGAGGTGTTAAAGACAGTCAGTAGTTGGCACCAGGAACAGCGTGAGCTTTGCCTTCAAATGTGGCCGTTGGTCGGAGAAAAGGTCGAAGTTAAGCTTTCTAGAACTCACCGCAACGATCCTAAGCAGCGCCTTACTGATGATTGTGACAAACTAGCTTCAGAGCAGCTTCTCTCCAGCACCATTGCCATTCCTAACGCTGCTGCTGACCTGCTGGTCACCGTCGACATTACGCGTAAATCGATCACATGCAGCATGCGGCTTGAAGCACCTAGAGATAAGAAAAGCAGCTCAGCAAAAATCAATTGGCTTACCCGCCAATTACCTACTAGCGAAAAGGGGCCAGCAATTAGAGTAAAGGCTATCCGCAAAGGACAAGCCATGGATACCGATAAGCCTCTTGAAGATGTACGCCAAAACCCAATTATTTTAGATGCAGAAAACACAGACTCACTGCCTGTTTACTTTGAAGTATTTACATCACTAGACTTAGGCGGAAAATTCTCAGGCAACCGCGTTTTCATTGAGCATCTTGAAAAAATTGTTCCAGACTTCTATCGCTATGCAGGCCAATACCTGAAAGCCTGGGTAGCCCCAGCGCCACGTGTTAAGCACGTTGAAGAAGACCCTGAAGAAGAAACAGAAGCGCAGGTAACAAAGCCTGATGATGAGTAGCCAGCTTTCCCCGAGACAGCCCCTGCTGTTTTGAAGCCGAGATCCTCAACCACAAATCGGTGGATGTGGCCTTGCGGGTCAAGCTCACAGAACGGATGCTGGCCAAGGTGGATATGGGCATTGGCCCGTCACGTGGTGCGGGATCGCGAACACATCATGGATTCGGTGCTTACCCACCTGGACTCACGTTAAACGCACAAGAAAATACGCCACACCTTCAAAGGCAGAGCGCTGTTCATGTCATCCAGAGGAAACGAGACCGTTAGGTAAGGTCGCTTAGCTCTACGTCCAGCGCGGCCGCAATGCGGGTCAGCACGCTCAACGAGCCACTCTTTTTACCTGACTCTATTTCGGACAGGTAACCCTGGCTAATCCCTGCTTTTTTCGCCAGTTCACCCGCGCGCAGGCCACGGTGTTCGCGATACACTTTAACCGGTGTGACACCGTCTAAAAGCGCATCAACTACCGTCAGAGGAAAGGACTC